>NZ_QUGO01000009.1:170609-180456 GCF_003479105.1 Blautia sp. AF19-13LB | reverse complement strand
AGCCCTTACTGCATTCGCCGGAGTTGATCCTGGGGTAAACGAATCTGGTTCCTATGCCCCAAAAAGCGTCCCAACATCTAAACGTGGATCTTCAAATTTAAGAAAGACTCTTTTTCAAGCAATGGATGTTCTTATCAAAACCATGCCTCAGGATGATCCTGTATATCAATTCATGGACAGAAAACGCACCCAGGGTAAGCCTTACTATGTTTATATGACTGCAGGTGCTAATAAATTTCTCAGAATATACTATGGACGAGTGAAAGAATATCTTTCTGTTCTTCCTGATCCAAGCTAATTCAAAACTTTTACTTTCAGACCAGCACTGGTTGTGGTGGCCTTATTTTAATGCCTAATTTTTAACCTGTAAAGTTTTTTAACTTTCTTCAATTTTAGTATTGACTTTTTATTTGCAGGCTAAAGTAACGAGAATGCGACGCGCCGTTTTCAATAGAAAATAATGCTCTTGCTGATTTCAGATCATTTCGGGCTGTTTCCAGACGATATAACACCAGATCCCGTCTAGTACCGATTTCCTGATTATGCTGCTCCATACAAAACTACCCCTTCTTTATGAATATTGGAATAAAATGGATAGTTCACAATCCACTTGTTAAAATGTGCTTCACTTTTTGCAATAGGCTTAATATCCGTGTCATGATCCATATTAAAGTCATAGGTCATGTACGAGAGCTGTTGTGCATATGCCTTTAATTCCAGATCTGACATATCTACCAGAATCATAATGTCCACATCAGAATCCGGACGGAAGTCACCCCTTGCATAAGAACCATAAAGGATTATCTGACGTACATGGGAACCATAAATCTTCTTGACCTCTTCCACATACTGTTTAATTAAATCCTGCATAATCTTTGGCATACATCATCACCTCATTTTCTGCTGATAATACTATAAGTTTCTCGATTCACAAATCTTTCTTCTTGATTTTATTATAACCAGTTTACCTTCGTTTCTCAATCAGTATTTTCCATGTATCAATTTTACTACTTTCTTCGACGAATTTTGTTCACCGTTATAGCCAATCCATCATGTCCATTTACTTTTAACGCATCGTTTATTATGCTTTATATAGTATTATTTTACCTTTCCAAATCAATATATGGTATGCAAATTAATATCAAGATACTAGGAGACAAAGTATTCCACTGCGTTTTCCGGGAAGAATTCCTTAAACTCACCATACAGCTGTGCTGCAAGTGTTTTATTGTGCGCTATGATCAAGGTTGGCTAAGCCCCATTAACAAGGCAAAGACCATCTGCATATGGATCCGTGTCTCCTTCGATGCTTCCAGCAACAGTTTAGCATCGTAATACCCAATTGCCACCTTTAAAAAGATAACTGTATCTTTTTTTCATAAATATTAATAATTCTTCCTATAAATAAGGCTGTCAGTATGGTTCCTATACCAAGACCATAAAAATGGGTATGATTAATTAAACATAAAATAATAGTGACAAACACAAGTGTAATATCAAAAGTATTTTTCACTATTGAAAAAGGAAAAGAGAAGACTTCTGAAATAGTTTTTACAATACCATCAGTTGGTGTTAAAATAAGATTTGTTTTCACGCTTAAAAATACGCCCATTGCAGTAATGAACATCGTCATAATAAAACAAATAACCCTTAAGTATAAACTTAACGATAATGTAGGAATTATAAAATCATATAAATCAGTCAACCAACCAAAAGCAAACGATAACGGAATTTCTAAAATAAAAGTAACTGTGATCTTTTTGGATAAAATACATTGAATAATAACAAATATTAAGTAACAGATAATAGAAGCTGTTCCTAAAGAAATGTTATAGATTTGTGATATTGAATACATCACAGAACTAAAAGCAGCAACTCCTAAATCAAAGCGAACATTTAATACAACAGCAAAAGCTATTAAATTCAAACCAAGAAAATACAAAAAATATTTTTTCATTCTTATTACCTCATCATGTCTATGGTACTGTAAGCCACCAGAACCGGAGATTCTGCCTTGATGGCACACTTATAAAAAGCCCAAAGGTCTTGATTTCAAGGCTTTCAGGCTTAAGTTAACCCCAGCGGAGTCTGTTGTGTTTATCTTACTGGAATTTCACCTTCATCTATCAGTCTGTCTGGGGAAAATACAATACGGATTCTTCCGTCTGTCGCAACCTTGCAATCTCCGTCAAACGCATTCTTACCGCCATCCTCGATTTTCGCAGTTCCTGAAAGGATATTCTCACAGATGCGTATCGCTGTATTCATGATGCTATGATCCATGGAACCAACGAAAGGCATTCCCGCATATCCCACATGGCCATTAAAATTGCGGTCAAATTCACTTTCATAGGACTTGATTTTATCCAGAGCTCCCAATAGTGTATTAATACTGTCTCTGCAGAGCAGATTACCATTGCAGGCATCTCCAGAAAACAGGATTCGCTCTTTCCGATCAAGGAAACAACAGCCTCCCGATGTATGACCCGGTGTCTCAATTACCTCGATACTGCGTCCCCCCAGCTCAAACACCATCCCCTCCTTCAAAGGAAGACATTTTGGCATCTTTTGTATCCGCCGGATATCCGCAGGGCTACAGTCATACACATCGTAAGCTCCCATATTTCCCAAAAGTTCCACATAATCTGCGATGCTATCATAATTTATCGGTTTAAGACTATCCTCATCTTTTTCGTGAATATATACCTCTTCAAACTGAGCAGCTCCTCCGATATGATCCGGATGTCCATGTGTCAGCACTACATCATAGGGAAGCGGAGTCAGCCAGGAAATCAGCTTTTTCAGGTCTGTCATTCCGACACCCGTATCGATGAGTAATGCACGTTCCGTACCTTTTAACAAAAACATGGCTGTCATACCAGCCTCATTGATAACCCAGGTGTCTTTTGCAATCTCCGTCACCTGATATGTAGTCAGCTTTGCCATATGCATTCCATCCTTTCCGCATCAGTGCATAAATACATTTTCTGCATCCTCATCTAATGGTACAGTAAATGCCGGAGCATGTTTAACAAGAAGCTCCATCAGCCTGTGGTCATAATTATCTTTAACTTCGCAGATATTGTCAAAAATCATAATTGCCTCTTTACCTGGCTCACATACCGGCCACTGCGGAAGAGAAGGAACGGAAGGATTTCCGTATCTCGCAAAGTTTATCCAGGCACCACATATTCTCTCCTGCAGGCGGTCTGTTTCTCCCGGCACATTGCAGATAGGAATTCGGTCAATATTATGGAAAACAAACGGGATTTCAGAGCAATGCCATGCCAGTTTTCCTCCCTCATATGGGAATTCATAATTAAACATGTAGGAATATACGGGAGCTTCCTTATGTACTGACTTCTTCGCAATGAAATCTTTCGATGCATAACGGAAAATATAATCCAGCGACAGAACATCTACAAGGCGATTATTCGGATATGCTTTTTCGAATTCTGCTGCAATCTCTTCTGCATCCTCCTGAAAGCATTTTTCCAGAAGTTTCATCGTTTCCTCACGGGTCAGTTCATCCCTATTCTCCAGAACCGGCTTGAAATCAAATTCTCCAAAAACGCTACCCACTATCACCGGAATCTTTTTTGCTCCATCGGTAAATCCTACTCTGCGCGGATCACCGGCATACCATGAATTTGCTCTCGGCTCTCCTCCCACGTAGAGTCCTTTCTCCTGCAGCTTGGGTGACACCTTATTATATGCTTCCGCAAGGAAATAGTAAGGAATCGTTTCCAAATCCTCAACGGATTCCAACTTCAATTCCGTCAGAAGGGCCTCCACAATTGCGGTACCGTCATCCTCTGCCTCTTTTTTACCTTCTTCTATTACGCCGCTCTGGATAATCCCCTTATGGAATAAACCTTCTGCAGCCGGTGTATTCATCAGGGAATAAACTTTCATTCCACCACCGGACTGACCAAACAGGGTTACATTACCTGGATCTCCGCCAAAACTAGCAATATTGTCCTGAATCCAATGAAGGGCTGCGACCATATCTGCATTTCCCACATTAGCAGAATTGTAGTATTTTTCCCCATAAGCAGATAAATCAAGATATCCCAAAATATTCAGACGATGGTTCAATGACACGACAACCACATCTCCGTACTCACTCAGATGATCTCCCTCATACGCCACCTGTTCAATGGATGAGCCTGCAAAGAATCCACCTCCGTGCAACCATACCATAACCGGTTTTTTTGCTTCCGGATCCAGACTCTGTGTCCAAATATTCAGATACTGACAATTCTCATCCATTGGCCAGTAACGATGTGGGATCATAACCTCCATCAACGGATGATCCTGCATCAGCATAGGGCACACATAACCATAGGCCAGAGCATTTTTAATACCTTTCCATGGTTTTACCTCTCTTGGCATTTGAAAGCGATCAGCATCAGCATACTTGATGCCATGGAAAGTGTATGTAGAATTCATCTTAAATCCCCGTATCTTACCCGCCTTAGTCTGAACTACCGGTTCTGCCTTACTACAGTAAAAACAATTTCCCATTTTGTATTCCACCTTTCTTTAGTAATTTTATGTATATCTTATTTCATTACCATTTTGTCATTTTTTTGTTACCGTTTTATTACATCTCTATCTCCACATACAGTTTGCATATTAGTCTCTTCCTGTATTGCAGCCCGATACTGAGAGGGAGTCATATGATAATGCTTTTTAAACGCACGAAAAAAGTTTTCCGTATTTTCATATCCAATCTCTTTTCCGACTTCAGTCATCCTCTCATTTTCTAAACTTTTTCACCTCATTATACAATAATTATTGATACCCATCTACTATAATCCCATACATTTCAGAATGATCCGAAGATTATGGACTGCACATCTTTGCACATCTCCGAGACACAGACGAGGTTTCTTATCTAAATGTCCTTTGTATCCGATTGCTCTGCCATCATCTAAAATAAAAGCAACTTCCTCATTGGCCGGGCATATCTTTGGCACAAAACTTGCCGGATCATTGAAAAATGTTTTCATATCATTTGCCTGCATGTAGACTTTTTCCCCATCAACCAAAATCTCTCCATCCTTCATCTCGGCAGTATGTCCTTCACCCAGAGGTGCCATGACTGTATCCGGTCCTTCCGGATCAACTGTAAAGGAATTCCAGCTGGCTGCGAAAACCGGTGCAAATGGTACTTCCTGCACCATAATTACCTGCCCACGTTCATCAAACTCTGGCATAACTGTTCTCACAGCCTGAAGAATATTCATGGCCCTTCCTTTTCCTCCCGGCATAATCAAATCATTTCCGGCATGCATGGATTTCCAGGGTGTACTGCTGCCTCCGTTCCAATCAGTCATGATCAGACCTTCAAATCCCCATTCTCCGCGGGCAAGATCCGTACATAAGTCATAACTATCTGCTGTAGGAACACCGTTGATCAGATTGTAGGAACTCATGATAGACAACGGTTGAGATTCCTGAATAGCAATTTTATAGGGTTCCAGATAAATCTCCCTCAGTGCCCGCTGACCAATCACAGAATCCACAGCATTCCGATTCGTCTCCTGATTATTAGCTGCATAATGCTTAATGCATCCACCTCCTCCTGGCAGGCTCTGAAGACCGCGTACCATTGCTGACGCCATCTTTCCAGATATGAGAGGATCTTCAGAAAAATATTCAAAATTTCGTCCGCACATAGGATCACGCTGAATATTCATTCCTGGTCCCAGAAGCAAATCAATCCGCATTGCCTGCATATCTGCTGCCATTCCGCATCCTACCTGTTCCAAAATTTCCGGATCAAAAGACTGAGCAAGAAGCGTACCCACCGGCCATGCCGTACAGTAATGGTATACCTGCCTCTTTTCCCCCGATTCCAGATCGGTTGCCTCAAACTGCTGTGTGATACGCACACCGCCCGGACCGTCTGCCAATACAATAGAAGAAACACCATAACTTTCCAGTGCGTGTGTTGTTTCCCCTGCCGCTCCAGGTACAGATTCCGAACTGGCTCCAATCACAGGATTGTTCTCATCCTGCACACCCCAGCCTGTACCACAGCAAAGATCCGCCAATTGTGCAGCATCAAGCTGTGCGGCAAATTCTTCCATTGACACTCTGCCCGAAGCCACATCATTCAGCTTCCATTCTTTCTTTTCCACATACCGTACTGTTTCGTAAGGCATAACCGGCTGATAGCTGGTATCTGTCGCATATGTAACCACCTTTTCATCGCTATAGGCTGAACGCGAATCCAGCGTTTCCGGTATCTGCACAGCCAGAAGAACCGGTACATCCTTCCATATAGTTTCATCCTTTCGGTCAGTTAACCCCTTCTTTTCCTCCAAAGTTTCCGTTAACGGAAGCTCCACCAATACCTGTTCTGTCAAAGCAGTTTGTTCCAGCCGAATCTTGCACACCGGTTTTGTATCTCTGGAAGAAGTACCGATACGCACTCCATAATCTCCTTTTGACAGAATATAACCTCCTGCATTTTCACTATAAGATGCAAGATTACGCAGCGGTATGCGGATTTTGATATCTTCCTTTTCGCCCGGTGCCAGTAACATCGTTTTTTGGAAACCTTTCAGCTCCTGTTCCGGCATATCCATCTCCGATACCGGTGCAGAAACATATATCTGCACAACTTCACGTCCGGCAAACGCTCCTGTATTTTCTACTGTTACGCCAAGAACCAGTGTATCCTCATCCAGCGATGCCTCCAGATTTCCCAGTGCAAATGTCGTATAGGAGAGTCCATAACCAAAAGGATAACCCGGCTCAACATTAAATGTATCAAAGTAACGATAACCTACATAAATTCCTTCCGTATATACTGCCTTATTAAAATCCTGAAGGAAATTGCCTGCCGTAGGATAATCTTCATATTTTTTTGCCCAGGTTGCGGTCAGCTTTCCTGACGGTGTTGCCTTACCTGTGAGAATATCGGTAACGGCGGCTCCTCCCTCCTGTCCTGCCTGCCCCATGAGAAGAATAGCATCCGCACAAGCCGCCTCCAGATCCTGCACCGATATGGAGCCCGGAACATTCAGCACCAGTATCAATGAAGAAAAAGCTGACCGCAGCTTTTTAAGATTATCCATCTCCACTGCAGAAAGCCTGTAATCTCCAATTTCATACTTTTTATCCCCAATGGATACTTCTTTTTTCATGAAACGATCATTTCCCTCACCGGAATTTCTCGAAATGACACAAATAGCAGTTTCTGTTTCTTTTGCATATTCTTCCAGTTTTTCTGTTGTCAGCGGTTCCTCCGGAAACGCAAAAACACTCATGACCTGGTCCTTCATCTCTCTTTTGGCCAGATCATAGCATCTGGCCCACGCCATCTGCTGTTCCCGGTTCACAATCTCAAAACCTTCTGTTTCCATAGCATTCAGAATATTAATATGATAACGCAGAGACTGATCCACATCCTGATCACCACCGCCGGAAAGACCGCCGTTAAAAGGATCTCCCGATCCCGTTCCGCCGCGGATTGTTCTGGCAGCTCCGTTTCCAAACAAGGCAATCTTTCCCCTGCCCTTTAACGGAAGAACCCCATTTATGTTTTTTAAAAGTACCATTCCCTGCGTCGCCGCTTCTCTCGATATTGCAGCACCGCTGATCTCACGTTCGGACATCGGCGGATATATCGTATTACTTTTCATATTTTTTCCCTGCCTTTCATTTCTATTCCCCTCTTATCCATTTATGAAAAGAACCTGACTCCTTACGAATCAGGTCCCTTTATCAGTTTCCATATTTTTGTTTATGAAATTTTTTCTGCCAGGAAATCTGTCATCATCTGTTCTGTTTCTTCCAATCCATTAGCCTCATAATCCGCAATCAGCTTATCCCAGTTTGCATCAAAATTATCTACACTTTCTGTTACGCACTTAATCAGTCCCGGCCATGCAATCTCATTCAGAATTTCCACATTGTTCGTAATCTCCTGCGGTGTCGCATATGCCCAAAGTGGGGAATACGGCGGTGTTTCGAATTCATCTGGCTGCGGGAAGATATCGGTCAGCATCTCTACATTCCATGCTTCACAAGCTGCCTTCTGCTCCTCGTTATACTCTGCAATTACAGATTCTCTCGTAACAGGTGTGTAAGGATTACCATTTTCATCCACTGCACCGTCTCCATAAATCGGAAATCCCGTATAATTGCCAATACCAGTATTTTTTCCGTAATCCGGATCAGAACTTGCTTTTGCAATCTCTTCTTCCGTACGATATCTCATTCCATTCTCATCTACAAAATAGTTTTCTCCTTCAACACCCCATTTGTAAAGTACTGCACCCTCATCGGAGCAGAGATAATCAAGGAATTTAATTGCACGAACCGGATCCTCACAGCTCTTTGTGATTGCCATTCCGTATCCAACCTGAAGACCCTGATACATCAGTGTGGGTGCCTTCGTCTCAGCATCAATTGTCACAGGAAGCGGACAATATGTTTTATCCAGTTTTCCTTCTGCTTTCAATGTTGCTTCCGCCTGTGCATAATGCCAAAATGCATCAGTAATAGCTACAACACGTCCGCTGGCAAGCTTTGCAATGTAATCGTCATCTGTCTGTGTTGCAAAGTTTGGATCCAGAATTCCCTCATCATACATACGACTCAGCCATCTGAAATATTCTTTTTCTTTATCACTCACATGCTTGTAAATGCAGTTATAGTTATCATCAACAAGCCAGGAACCGTTATCCGGTGCACCATCAGCAATAAATCCAGCGGGATTACTGAGTGTAATGAGCCAGTGCCAGTCAGCAGCACTCATGGAAATACCAATGGTATCCAGACCATCATCGGTTTTAGGATGTGCTGCCAGGTACTGCTTGATCAGGGCTTCATACTCCTCCAGAGTCTTAGGATATTCATAATTATTTTCCTTAAGAGCTGCGTACTGTATCTGGCAGTTTCCTCCGGTTACCAAAGTCTGGTATCCTACACCAGCATAAGAAAGCTGATATATTCCTTCATCTCCAGAACCCCATTTCAGCTTTTCAAACTCATCGCCGTACATTTTTTTAATATTTGGACCATATTCCTCGATCAGATCTGTCATATCAATAAGTGCACCTGCCTCATACAGACTGTTTACACTTTGCTTAGCATAAATCATATCTGGATATTCGTCCTCAGCAATCATCAAAGATATATCCTCGTCAGGATCACCTGTACTGGCTACCGGATAGGAAATATCCAAAGTCACACCTGTGGCTTCAGTAATCGCCTGAGCAACAGGATTTTCCCAGTTACCATTTTTTCCGTCTGCATTGTAGTACTTGAAAGTTATAGGTGACAAATCATCCTTACTGTCCCCAGTACTGCTCTCGCTGTTTTCATTCTTGCCGCTTTCGCTCTTACTGCTTTTCGTATCCTTGGAGCCACATCCTGCCACTGTTCCAACGCAGAGTGCTGCTACCATAAACAGAGCTAAAATTTTCTTCCTTTTCATGTTATTCCTCCCTATATTCTTAGAAAGTCCTACTATAAGGCCAAACATTTGAGATTTTACAATACCTCTATTATTTGTCTCTCATTGCAATAACTCTCCAAGATTATTTTAGATTTTCACGCGCGTTTTTTACTTATCTAAAAGATATCATGGATAGTATATTGGAAGATACAGGAGAATTAACCTTTAAATTTAGAAATATTGACTAATCATTTTTGTAAAAAAAGGTACACCCGTGCGAACCTTGAAAATTTCATATAAAACAATAAATTTATGTCAGGAAATGGGATCATGATCTCAGATTATTTGTGAGGTGATCCTATGTCTTTTTCTAAGAATGAATAATTTCTTATTCACAGAAGAAGGGACCAGGGTTATCAGCTGTCCTGC
>NZ_QUGO01000009.1:0-170599 GCF_003479105.1 Blautia sp. AF19-13LB | reverse complement strand
AAGAAGGGACCAGGGTTATCAGCTGTCCTGCCGGAAATGCCCCGAAAAGCTGCAGCTATATCAAGCAGACAGGGCAATGCCGGTCAGAGGACTTTTAGCCACAAAGCTTCGGTTCGGAATTAAACTTGCGGCATTGAATTTTAAGAAACTGTCAGCATATCTGGACAGTCTGGATCAGTGCGCCTTACTTTCAGCAAACAGCTAAAAAAGTAACAAAGAATCTGAATGTATGTTAATGGAAAACACTACTAATATGAAATATTTGTTGTCTTATATGAAATTTTCAAGGTACGTTAGTTAATGAGTTACTATAAAATGAGTGTTTTGACACCCATATCATACTTATTAGACATTTTTAAATTAATCTGATATACTTTACATGAGTTCTCGCAATGAGAATACTACACATATCTCTATGGGATACAGAAATGCGTACTACGTTTATTGATGACGGAAAATAATCACTCTCTCCTATTTGATTGAAATCCAGACAGGGAGGTATAACGAATGAAAGATTATGGAATTTATGAAAAAGTAAAACTAAACGGAATCGTTCCTGGACGATTGATTCGCCATACCCGGGCGGACAGTGCAATCATAAAAAGTCACTGGCATCAAGAGTTGGAAATAAATACGGTTTTTGAAGGCTCTTCCCGCTTCTTTATAAATGGAAGAATTGAAGATGTAACGCCTTCACATGTTGTTGTGATAAACAGCAGAGAAGTCCATTCGTCTATCCCTTTTTTTCCACAGGGCGGGATCTGCGTTACAGGGGTTACGATACAAATCAGCTACGATTTTCTAAAAAAAGTGATTCCAGATTATGATAACTGTTACTTTATTCTTAACAATATGGCAGAACGGAAGATACAGTTACTTCTTGAAGAAATGAATAAGAAATGTAAAACACAAGATGCAGCATATATGAATATTTATGCAATCAAACAAATTTGTGAAATTGTGTATATTCTTGCAACAGAATGTTGTATGAAACGGGAAAAGTTCGAAGCGACAAGTTCGGAAAGTTTTCAGCGTTTTGAACATGTTCTTAATTATGTTCATGAAAACTACAGCAGCAATCTCAAGACCAGTGAAGTAGCAGAACGTTTTTTCTTCTCCAAAGAATATTTTTGCCGTTTATTCAAAAAAAATACAGGTATGACATTTAATCAGTATGTGACACAGTGCAGGGTTATTCATGCAGAACAATTGCTTAAGGACACAAACACACGGATCTCTGAAATCGCTCAGGAGGTGGGCTTTTCGGATGAGGGAAGTTTTATCGCTCAGTTTAAAAAATATTATTCGAAAACCCCTGGAAATTATAGAAAAATGATAACAAAAAATCCATTTTATGATTAGGGGGGGCAAAAGGTACACCCGTGCGAACCTTGAAAATTTCATACAAAACAACAAATTTATGTCAGGAAATGGTATCATGATCTCAGATTATTTGTGAGGTGATCCCATGTCTTTTGCTAAGAATGAATAATTTCTTATTCACAGAAGAAGGGACCAGGGTTATCAGCTGTCCTGCCGGAAATGCCCCGAAAAGCTGCAGCTATATCAAGCAGACAGGGCAATGCCGGTCAGAGGACTTTTAGCCACAAAGCTTCGGTTCGGAATTAAACTTGCGGCATTGAATTTTAAGAAACTGTCAGCATATCTGGACAGTCTGGATCAGTGCACCTTACTTTCAGCAAACAGCTAAAAAAGTAACAAAGAATCTGAATGTATGTTAATGGAAAACACTACTAATATGAAATATTTGTTGTCTTATATGAAATTTTCAAGGTACGTTAGTTAATGAGTTACTATAAAACGAGTGTTATAAAAATGACTGGTCAATATTACTAAATTCAAAGGTTAATTCTCCTATATCTTACAATATACTATCTATGATATCTTTCAGATAAGTAAAAGCGCGCGTAAAAAACTTAAAATAATCTTGGAGGATTATCACAATGAGAGATAAGAATAATGGAGAGATTGCAAAATCTCAAATGTTTGGATACGCACTTTTTGGCTGTGGATCTAATTGTCTGGGTGGTATTCTTGGTTCTTTTTAACACTGTATCTGACCGACAATCTGCTGTTGTCCATGTCGTTTATTGCTTTTATGATGTCTGCCGGACGTATTATCAACGCAGTGACAGAATTTTCAAGCGGTTTTATCATTGACCAGACACACACTTTGTCTCTGTGTAAATATGACGCTCAGGCTGCAAATAATGGCATTGCACAATCTTCTGTCACCCTGTTTGCTGAAAGATGCGGATATGCAGTCGTTCCTTTGGTCTGTAGCATTTTGTTAGTTTTGATTAGTAACTTTATGAATGCAGATGAAGAAGTTATAAAATTGAGAAATACTCAATAAAGGAGAGAATTCTAATGACACAATTATTCAATAAATTTTATATTCCTGAAGATGTAGGCATTTCCTCTGTAGCTATTGCCCAGTTTCTGAAAGAATGTGATGAAATAAATTATAAATTGCGGACTCTTCATATTGTTCGCCATGATAAAGCGATAGCAGAAGTTTCCAAATATCCGTTTTGTGCACTTGATAAAAGATTGGTATATTCCGTAAGCAAAACATTTACATCCACGGCTATAGGGATTGCGGTAAAAGAAGGTTTGTTGCGGGTAGATGATTTCCTTCTTGATTATTTTCCGGAATGTCGAGATTTGGACATGGATGATGCAGCCCGTACCATAAAAATTTGCCATCTTTTGACTATGAGTACGGGTCATGGCGTGGATACAGTGGGAGATATGTGCAATGGCATAAGACCCTGGCCGGAAATCTTTTTTACCAGAAAAATGGTATATGAGCCAGGAACTCATTTTGTCTATAATTCCGGAGGAACTTATATGCTGTCAGAACTTATCAGCCGTGTGACTGGCATGTGCCTGAAAGATTGGTTACAGACGCATCTATTTGATCCTCTGGAGATTACAGATGTCAGTTGGGATAAACATGGAGATGTTAACACTGGAGCATGGGGGCTTTTGATTGCTCCACGTGATCTCACAAAACTGGGACTTTTGTACTTACATAAAGGTGTTTACAATGGCATACGCATTCTCACGGAAGAATGGGTTACGGAGGCATCATACCCCCACATTTCCACAAACGTGCAGGGATGTGCCGGATGGGGCCGCCACTATGGATATCAAATTTGGGAGAACAGTCCGGGGAGCTATCGTGCTGATGGAGCATTTGGCCAGTATTGCATGGTATTTCCGAAAATGGATATGGTTATTACAACTACTGCTGAAGAAACGGATGGAAGCAGAATTTTCCCTCTGATTGAAAAGTATATCCTTAATAACATAACTGAGCAGCCGAAACCTCGTGATGCATGGTGTTACCAATACATGAAAAACGTAATGAACCAGTGGGAAACTCCCGTTGTATATTCGCCGAGTGCTTCTTATCTAATGCATATGCTTCAGGGAAAAGAATTTGATTTACGCAGTCGTACATCAGATGAAAAACATACTCTTCGCTTTGAGATTGGCAACAGCCGTATGGAGTTTGTAATCGATGAAATACAGACTATTCACAGTTCCTGTACTGTTGATTTGTTTGGAGAAACCACATATGCAATTGAAATTCCGTCAAATAGCCCACTTATTGGAGACGAACAGAGAAACCGTATTTGGAAATATGCTGCCCATCACAGTTGGGTAGACCAGAGTACCCTTATTTTGACTATATGCTGGCAGGAAACCGGGCATTCACAAACATGGAAATTCTATTTTCATGAAAATACCTTGACTTTGATTGTCACAGATAGTACTAAAGGAATGTTTGAATTGTCTGGTGCGGTGAGTGACCGGAATGTAAGATTTGCTGATATGATTTTTGATGGTGCTTTTAGATAGAAACACGTAAAAATACTCCGGGGATTTTTATTTTTCCCCGGAGTATTTCTGTCAATATAATGTTCATTATTTTAGAAACCCTTAATTTTCTCACCACACACAGAACACGTTTCCAGAATATACTATATTTATCAAATGAAACAGTTACCTATTTTGTGAACTTCCTGAAAAAAGTACCCTAAAGACTGTTTTCCCCATCCCTCACCAGTCAATATCATCATCTCTTCCTTCAATAAACGCCAGGATATCATCCAGTGATCTGTCACTATGAGAATACGCTTCATAAAGAGTAGTTTTTATCTTTTCAGATTTTCCGTATTATCCTTCTTCTTTTCCGGTATACTTCTTCCATTTGACACTCCCCACAGCAAGGGGTTTTACGACGCATTGGATAAGCAGCAAGCTTTCGGATCACGCCATTATCCCTTACAGAATAATGGATTGCATCGATGTGGAGAATAGGATAGACCTCGTCCAGTGGCCGGTTCTTCCAGTCTTCAATCCGTGGCAGAATCTTATCCGTCATATCAGAAATTTGAACGCAAAGCAAAAAAATTCCCCCGCACCAGCTACTTCCGGTACAGGGGATTTGTCATACTTTATTTTGTTTTCTTCTTTAAAAATCCAATCGATGTCTTACAGATCAGTTTATCGAAAATCATAAACATTGCCGGCAGAATCAGGATAACAACGACCATACTGATGATCGCGCCCCGCGCAAGCAGAGTACAGATGGAACCGATCATCTCAACCTGGGAGTAGCAGGCCACACCGAAGGTTGCGGCAAAGAAGCTCAGACCACTGCTGATGATGGACGGCATACTGGTCTTATGGGCAATACTGATAGCTTCCTTCTTGTCTTTTCCATTCTGGCGCTCTTTCTGATAACGGGTTGTCATCAAGATCGCGTAGTCCACGGTTGCACCGAGCTGAATCGCTCCGATTACGATGCTGGCCACGAATGGAAGGCTGGTTCCCTGATAATACGGGATTGCCATATTCAGCATAATTGCAAACTCGATGACTGCTACCAGAATAATCGGCAGAGAAATCGATTTGAAGATCAGCAGAATGATGATAAAGATTGCACCAATGGAAAGCACGTTTACGTTGACAAGGTCAGCATCGGTAACATCCTGCAGGTCTTTCATCAACGGTGCTTCACCGATGACCATTCCATCTTTATCGTAGGATTTTACGATTTTGTCAATCGCTTTGACCTGTTCGTTTACTTCATCTGTTGCGGACTCATATTCAGAGCTCACAAATGCAAGCTCATACTCATCGCTCTGCAGCATGCTTCGGAGATTTTCCGGGATCATGGATTCCGGAATGGTCGGGCCGAGCAGGGAGCCCATGCTGATGGTTGATTTGACACCTTTTACCTTGCCGATCTCATCCATCATTTTCTTTTTCTGTTTGGAGTCCATATCGCGGTCCATCATGACGATGTGCATGTTGCTGACGTTGAACTGCGCTTTTACTTCATCGTTTGCCACGTTACAGTCCAGGGTAGATGGAAGGGAACGTGCGATGTTGTAATAAATCTGGGTATGATTGTTTCCGTAGATCGACGGGAACAGCAGAACCAGGAAGATCACAACCCATACTTTATAATGTTTGGTGATAAAGGCGGACGGTTTATCCAGGCTTTTTACCAGCGGTTTGTGTCTCGTTTTCTCAATTGCCTTGTCAAATACCAGAACCATGGCCGGCAGGACGGTGACACAGCAGACAACGCCGATCAAAACACCTTTTGCCATAACGATACCAAGGTCGCGGCCAAGGGCAAAGGTCATAACACACAGTGCCAGGAAACCGGCTACGGTGGTAACGGAGCTTCCGGCTACGGATTTGAACGTGTTGGCGATTGCATGGCCCATCGCACGCTCTTTGTCATCCGGGAAACGCTTTTTATTCTCCTCGAAACTGTTCAGCAGGAAGATGGAGTAGTCCATCGTAACACCAAGCTGCAGCACGGCGGTCAGCGCTTTTGTGATGTAGGAAGTCTCACCAAGGAACACGTTGCTTCCCAGGTTGTAAAGGATTGCAAGTCCGATACTTAACAGGAACAGGATCGGAACAACGAAGGAAGTCGATGTCAGCTCGATGACAACGAGGCTCAAAACTGCGGCGATGACAACGTAAACCGGCAGCTCTTTTAATGCTACGTTTTTGATATCGGTAACAACACCGGTCATACCGCCGATGAAGCACTGCTCGTTCGCAATTTTACGAAGATCCTCGATTGCCTCCATGGAGTCATCGGAAGAAGTCGTATTGTCGAACAGAACGAGCATCATGGTTGCATCCCCATTGTAGAATGCTTTCCGGAGTTTTTCCGGGATCATCTCAACCGGCACGCTGATGTCTGCCACATCGTCATACCATAAAACTTCTTTTACGTGGTTTACCTGCTCGAATTTTTCTTCGAGTTTCTGTACGTCCTTCATTTCCATGTTTTCCACGACAACCATAGAGAACGCACCCATGCCATATTCATCTACCAGAATGTCCTGTCCTTTTACAGTTTCCAGATGCTCCGGCAGATAGCTGAGCAGATCATAGTTTACTTTCGTTGCTGCCATTCCGATGACTGACGGAATAATCAGCAGAAATCCAATGATCAGCATCAGAATCCTGTGCTTGGCAATCCATTTGCCAACTTTAACCATTTTCATTCATCTCCTCTGATTCATTTTTAACTTGTTTTTCTAGTACCACATCTTACAACTTAAATGACTATTAGTCAATATTTGAAATGGCAAAAAATGAATTTTGGTCATTTTTTGTTTACTTTTACAAAAAATAACGGAAATCGGAAATGGGAATCGTTGATTTTTCTGCGCATCAAAAAAGAGTGCCTGGCTCCTTCGCCCTGACACTCTTTTTATGCATTTTTTTATTTCACTTCAACCAGCTCAATCTCAAAATTCAGCTCTTTTCCAGCCATCTCATGGTTGGCATCAAACGTGATATTGGTCTCGTCTTTTGCGGTAACTTTTACCGGGAACGGCTGGCCGTACTGGTTCTGCAGATAAACCTGCTGTCCGACCTCTACTTCCTCTGCTCCCGGAAGCTGTGCGATCGCAACGGTGAAAATTGCGTTCGGATCCGGCATTCCGTAAGCCTCCTCCGGCATCAGATGGATGTTGACTTTTTCGCCGACTTCCATCTCTGCAACGGCTGCATCGAAGCCGCGGATCATCTGGCCCACACCGCAGATGAACTCGAGCGGTTCGCCGCGGTCGTAGGAAGAATCAAACTGGGTTCCATCGTTGAAGGTTCCTCTGTAGTGGGTACGGCAGGTTTTTCCGACATTCTTACCTTCCATAACCGGAGTCGGTGCACCGCATCCGCCGCCGCAGGTTCCGCAGGAACCGCCGCAGGAGCTCTCCTCTTCCTCATGGCTTCCGCAGTGGTCGCCGCAGGAATGACCTTCCTCGTGATCGTGGTGATCGCAGGTTGCACCTGCAGATGTGAGCGTTCCGTTTAAGTAAGCTTCCACCGCTGCATCCACATCTCCTTCCGCTCCGGAGCAGAGCTCTACGCCTGCCTCAGCAAGAGCTGCCTGTGCACCGCCGCCGATGCCGCCGCAGATCAGAACATCCACGCCCTGCTCGGAAAGAAGGCCTGCCAGTGCGCCGTGGCCGGTTCCGTTGGATCCGATCACTTCGCTGGAAACCACTTTATTGTCTTCTACTTCATAAACTTTAAAGTTCTCTGTTTTTCCAAAGTGCTGGAAAATATTCCCGTTATCGTATGTGACTGCAATTTTCATCTTGTTTTCTCCTTTTCATCTGTTCCTGACCTTTTCCTGCTTTTCCGGAAAATTTTCAGGATTTTTTGCGCCTCTTTTCTTTGGGCTTTGTTTCGGTTTGGCATCTTCCGATGTCATTTTTTTACTTTTCCTGCATAAACGCTTCAATCTGATCCGGATCACGCATCACGGCTTCAGAGAGAACCTCGCTGCCGTTTTCTGTAATCAGAATATCGTCCTCAATCCGGATACCGATTTCCCATTCGTCAATATACAAACCAGGCTCGTCGGTAATAATGGCACCCGGACGCAGCTTGTCGTTCCATGCCGCGGTCACATCGTGTACATCGATGCCGAGGTGATGGGAAACGCCGTGCATGTAATAGGTTCCGACATCCTCTTTCTTCTCGATCAGGCCAAGTTTCACACAGCCCTCGCCGAGAACATCCTTTGCGATATCGTCGAGCTCTTTTAATGTCATACCCGGTTTTGCTGCTTTTGCAACGGCGCGGTTTGCTGCCAGAACAACGTCGTAAACCTGTCTCTGACGGTCCGTATATTTTCCGTTGACTGGATACGTTCTGGTGATATCTGCGCAGTAGCCCTGGAATTTTGCTCCGAGGTCCATCAGAAGCAGGGTCTCATCCTCGCACACGTCACGGTTGGTGTCGTAGTGCAGCATCGTTCCGTTTGCACCGCTTCCTGCGATCGTCGGGAATGCCGTTCCGTCTGCTCCCTCGTGGAAAATCTTGTACTCGAAATCAGCCTGTGCCTGATACTCGGTGCAGCCCGGTTTCAGATTCTTCATCACGAATTTCAGCGCGTCGTCGGTGATCTTGATTGCCTGGCGGACGAGAGCGATCTCATCCTCATCTTTCTGCATCCGCAGTGCTGCGATGACAGGAGCAATGTTTTTAATCGGTCTGCCTGGAAATTTCTTTGCGAACTCCTCTGCCTTTACCATGTTGTAATCCGGCAGATCCTCGACCTGATAGCGGTAGCAGTCGAAATACAGGGTTCCGATGTCCTCGCGTGCCATCAGACGGTTTACCATGCCCTCAAAGGAATCCAGGAAACGAACGTCATCGATTCCGGTGATCTCCTGTGCCTCAGATACGGTTACTTTTCTTCCAAACCATCTCTCCTGGTTCAGATCCGCTTCCTCGATAAACAGAATGGATTTCTCCTCTTTTGCGGTCTTTTTCATCATCAGGATCATGTGATCTCTGCGAAGGCCGGTCAGATAGAAAAAGTTGCGGTTTGCTTCAAACGGCAGATATTCGTCTGCGCTGACATGCAGCTCGATTCCAGAAAACAAAAGCAGTGCGGAATCCTGGTCCATTTTATCAAAAACCTGTTTTCTTCTTTCTGTAAAGTTCATCTGTCTTTCCTCACTTTCTTTTAGAGCCTGCCAAGATCTGTTTTCGGCTCCTCTACTAAGATAACACGTTCGTGCTTTTTTTCCTACCTTTTTCCTGCTTTTCTGTAAAAATTCTTATTTTATTCCGCACTTTCCAGTCCTTTGACAACTTCCAACGCTTTTTCGATCTGCACATCGCTCGTCGCGTCATCCGGCAGCTCCACCTCGACATCCGGCGTAATGCCGACCTTGTGGATGTCGTTTCCGAGCGGCGTGTAATAATGGGCAATCGTCAGTTTCACCACGCTGCCGTCCGAGAGCTGGAATGTATTCTGGACAATGCCTTTTCCGAATGTCGTCGTTCCGACAATCGTTCCGATGCCGTAATCTTTGACTGCTCCCGTGAAGATTTCTGCCGCACTTGCCGTATTTTCATTGACCAGCACGACGAGTGGAATCGAGATCGGGGTATCGCCGTCGCAGGTATACTCTTCCCGTTTTCCGTTTTTATCCTCGGTATATACGATGAGTCCCTCCGGCAGGATCTGGCGCAGGGTGTCGCAGACTGCCGTCACAAGGCCGCCCGGATTGCCGCGCAGGTCGATGATCAGGCGCTCCATGCCCTGATCCTGCAGTGACTGGTATGCTTTCTGGAACTGCTCGGAGGTAAGCCCTGTAAACTCGCTGATGGCCAGATAGCCGATCTTGTCGTCCAGCATTTTACCGTCTGCCACAATCGCCGCAAGCTTCTCTTTTTTGACTTCCGTTTCAATCAGATCCGCCTCGCCTTCCCGCTCGATGGAAAGCGTCACGGTATCGTTCTCGCTGTTTTTCAGAAGACCGACCGCATCGTTGAGGCTTAAGCCTTCGAGTGTCTGCCCGTCAATCTTCACAATGCGGTCATCCGCCTGAATACCGGCCTTCGCCGCCGGGGTATCGTCCTGTACGCCGGTGACCTGCAGCTTATCGCCGTCCAGCGTCACCGTAACACCGATACCCTGATAGTAGCCCTCCTGCGCTGTCTTGATCGCTTCGTATTCCTCTTTCGTGTAATACGTAGAATACTTGTCGCCGAGGCCGCTGATCATCCCTTTATACATCGCATCCGACAGCTCTGTGTCATCCACATCGCCCGCGTAAAGCTGGCTGATCATCGCTTTGATCGCCGCCGTCTTCCGCCACGACCAGAAGCCGCCGGGGTGGTCCGCACTGCTTCCCGGCCAAAGAAACGTTGTTCCGACAAGCACGATCATTACAAGCGCCAGCATGGAAATCATGCCCGCAAAGTAGCTCTTCCGCATCTCATTTTTTCGGTTTTTCTTTCTGTTTCTGCGCTTTTTCGGTTTTTCCTGCTCTGCCGCTTTTACGCCCTCTTTTTCTTCCTTCATCAGTTCTTCCAAAATATGCCTCCCAATCGAAAGATCCCGGAATCTTTTGACGGATTCCGGGACTTATTTTTACTTTATTATATTGTCTAATCCTATCAGACTTTCAAGTGTTTTCGAATCGTAAAGATACTGCCGACAAGTCCGATTCCCATACCGAGAATGAGTCCGACCGGAAGCAGAATCCGGAATACGGCCGATACCGGCATGAATGCCATAAAGTTCGACAGTACGCTGAACTCCGTCATAACGTAGCTGATGACTCTGTTGTATACAACGTACAGCAGCCCCAGCGGAATCGCTGCTCCGACGAGACCGATCAGGATACCCTCGATCAGGAACGGAGCCCTTACAAACAGGTTCGTCGCACCGATCAGCTTCATGATACCGATCTCCTCTTTCCGGACCGAAATACCGATCGTGACGGTATTGCTGATCAGGAAAACAGATACGGCAAGAAGAATCAGGATGATCGCGATGGAAACGTAGCCAATGACACGGTTCATCGTCGTCAACGTTGTTGTTGCGCCCTCGGCCTGTTTAACCTCACGGACACCGTCCAGCGAGCGGATATACTCAGCCAGTGCATCCTGCGTCTCTACCTGGTATACGTAAACCTCGTAGTGAGCAGAAGTTGCGAGCGGGTTGTCGTTTGGCTTAAAGCCGTCCTTGTATTCCTCTTTTCCTTCGAAATACTGTTTTGCAAAGTTTTCCCACGTCTCATCCGCGGAAACATACTTACATTCCTTGACCACATCGGTCTTGGCCTTGATCTCCGTTCCGATCTCATCGATCGTCGCCTGATCCACATCTTCGTTGAAGAAGACGGTCATGGATACGTCTGTCTCGGCATTTTTTACGATGTAGTTAAAGTTGATGACAACCGCAAAGAAGATACCGAACAGAAAGATACAGGCTCCCATGGTTGCGATGGATGCCAGCGAGAACATCTTGTTTCTCCAGATGTTTTTGACACCCTGTTTGATGCTGTAGCCCAGTGTACTAAACCTCATGGTACTCGCCCTCCTTCTCATCGCTGACTACCACGCCTTTTCGCATGGTAATAACGCGTTTTTTCATGGAGTTGACGATCTCACGGTTGTGGGTTACCACAAGAACGGTCGTTCCTCTGTTGTTGATTTCCTCCAGGAGCTTCATAATCTCCATGGAGTTTCCCGGGTCCAGGTTTCCGGTCGGCTCGTCCGCCAGAAGAATGTCAGGCCGGTTGACAATGGCTCTTGCCACGGCAACTCGCTGCTGCTCTCCTCCGGAAAGCTCCTTCGGGAAGGATTTGTACTTCTCTGCCAGTCCGACCAGCGTCAGGACTTCCGGCACGCGCTTTTTGATGACGCGGTTCGGTTTCTCGATGACACGCTGTGCGAATGCTACGTTTTCATAGACATTCCGGTCTTTTAAAAGGCGGAAATCCTGGAATACGACGCCGACACCGCGGCGGTATTTCGGCACTCTCCAGCGTTTCATTTTATTTAAGATCTGTCCGTTTACCTTAATGGTACCGGATGTGGGCTCGAGTTCTTTCAAAAGGAGCTTGATCAGCGTCGATTTTCCAGAACCGCTGTTTCCCACGATAAAGACGAATTCCCCCTTCTCGATGTGTAAGGATACGTTGTTGACGGCCGGCTGGCCTTTCGCGTAACTCTTACTTACACTATCCAATGTTATCATGCAATTCCTCCTTCAAGGGTTCTCGCTTAATAATCGAGCGTTTCCATGTATTTCATGTACTGCACAACCATAAGCGCAATCTTGAATGTGATCGCATCTTCAAAAACTCTAAGATCGAGTCCCGTGCTCTTCTGCAGCTTATCCAGCCGATAGACAAGGGTATTTCGGTGTATATAAAGCTGTCTCGAGGTTTCCGAGACATTCAGAGAATTTTCAAAGAATTTATTGATCGTTGTCAGTGTCTCCTCATCAAAGTCATCCGGCGATTTGTTGCCGAAAATTTCTTTGATGAACATTTTGCACAGTGGGATCGGAAGCTGGTAAATCAGACGGCCAATGCCCAGTGAGCTGTATGCATAGATATCATTCTCAGCGGAGAAAATTTTTCCGACGTCCATCGCCATTCTGGCTTCTTTATAGGAACGCGATACTTCTTTGATCTCCTTGACAATGGTACCGTAAGCAACGTGGGTTTTCCCCTCCTCATCTCTTCCTGCTGCTTCCAGAATGGTGGCTGCCACTTTGTTCATCTGGGCATAATCCTCACCTGGAGCAAGTTCTTTTACGATGATGATGTTTTTCTCATCAACTGCAGTTATAAAGTCACCGGATTTGGTACCGAGCAGACTCTTGACGCTCTCGAGCGCCCCGCTGTTTTTATCCGGATTTGTCTCAAGAATAAATACAAGGCGGCGTGCTTCCACTTCAATATGTAATTTCTTCGCCCTGTTGTAGATGTCGACCAGCAGCAGGTTGTCGAGCAGCAGATTCTTGATAAAGTTGTCTTTATCGAAGCGCTCCTTGTAGGCGGTAAGGAGGCCCTGAATCTGGAAGGTAACCATTTTCCCGATCAGGTGAATGTCATCGTTTCCGCCTTTTACAACCAGAATGTACTCCAGCTGGTGTTCATCGTATACTTTAAAAAACTGATAGTTTTTCATGGTCTGGGAATCTGCCTGAGACTGCGCAAACGTTACAATATCATTCTGGCTGATCTCAACCTCCGGAAACGTCGTTACCAGAACCTTTCCTTCTACATCAGTCACGCAGAGTTCGACACGCGAAATATTTTTGATTCCCTCAATGGTACTCTGTAAAATCTGATTTGAAATCATATTTTCTTCCCTCTTTCATCCTATAGTTTGTCTCCGGCTGCACCCGCTTTCATTGCCAGGCATATCCACACCCCTATGGTTCTGCGCCTGATGCAAAGTACCTCACAGATATACTTATTTTAATACAAAATAGACAAAAAAGGAAGAGAAAACACAACATTTATACCACAAATTACGTAAAAAGGTCAGGAAAAATCCGTCTGGAAGCCCTCTCCTAAGACCTCTCTTGCATCCGACACAACGACAAACGCGTCCGGATCGATCGTTCCTACGATCTGTTTGAGCTGCGGGATCTGTTTTTTGCCCACAACACAGAATACCATCATACGCTCTTCGCCCGTGTACATTCCCTTGATGTGGATGCCGGACGCGCCGCGGTCGAGTTCTTTCATGAGCTCATCGGCTACCTGCTCCGGATGCGCGGTAATGATAAACGCGGATTTCGCATAATTCATACCTTCCATCAGGGCATCCGTCATTTTCGTCGTCACGTAGATTGCCACGATCGCATAGAGCGAAGCGTGGATACCGAAGACAAAAATACCGGCGATGACGATGATTCCATCAAGCACCTGCATAACCTGTGCAACGGAATAGTGGCGCAGCTTTCTCTGGATCAGAGCCGCCATCATATCCGTTCCGCCCGTCGTACCGTTTCCGATGAAGACGAGGCCGATGCCTGCTCCCATCAGAACGCCGCCGAACAGTGCGGAAAGCATCCTGTCATCCGGCACCAGCTGCAGCACCGGGAGAACGGCAATCCAGAACGTATTCATCAGGGTTCCGAAGATGGTTTTCACCAGAAAATCGCGGCTCATACGGATTCCGAACAGAAAGAGCGGAATGTTCAGCACAAGGTTCGTCACCCAGAGCGGAACTCCTTTTCCGAACAGCATCTGGCTCAGTTGTTTGATGACGATTGCAAGACCGGAAAATCCTCCGGTAACAAGCCCCGCCGGGTCGTAAATCGAGCTGGTCGCAACCGCCATGACCGCGGTTCCCAGCGTAATCAGCAGATAATCTCTCCACTGCTGTTTGTTCCGTATCCAGTTCATGAACTTCAACCGTCCTTTTCGCTGTTATATTTTGTTACCATCCACTTGAACGTATTCTTCTTTAGCAGAGTTCCCCACCAGCTCGTTTTTATACCGGCCTCGTTCTGCAGCGTCGAATGCTCGCCAAGGCTCAGCCAGATTTTTGCGCTGATTTTGCTGCTGTTTTCCAGAACGAAACGATCCTGCCGCGTTCCTGCAAGGCCGCTCACAATCACGTCCGTCGTCTGGCTGTTGATCTCGTTGACCAGGCTGTCAAACGCGGATTCCTCCAGCGTCTCGACGACAGCACCGCCTCCGATCTCAATGCCGGGATACGTTTCTGTCAGATATTTCTGCAGTGTCTGCAGTTCTTCCCCAGTGTCGCCCAGTACGAAAATCCGGCTTTTCTTCTGAATCAGTCCCCAGAAAAAGCGTGCGATGAACTCGTTCGTCTCCACTTCCTCATAGGACGGCGTCTCCGGGTCAATTCCTGCTGCCTCCAGCACCTCGGTTTCCCCGATGACCGTCAGATCCAGATCTTCGATATACTGTTTCCACGTCGGTTCCTTGCTCGCCTGCATCAGCATCTGCATCGTAACAATCCCGATGGTGTTCAGCTTATCGTTTGAGAGGTATTCCTCTGCAATCTCCATCGCCGCATCGACGCGGTAATGTTTCAGCTTCACACCTAAAATTTCCAGTTCTGCATTCATTGTTCTGTATACTTCTGTTTTCCTTCGAAATCCAGAAGCGTTTCCTCCATGTTTTCCTGCCGTTTCTTCCGGCAGCGCTGTCCGCCTTTTTCTTCTGGCAACAGCTAATCTTCATTATACTAAAAAAAGAGGCTGTTGTCAAAAACAGCCTCTTTTTCTGCCCTGTTTTCACAGAATTTTTACAATTTATCAGACCGTCTGCGGATTAAACCTCAAACATCAGATCGCCGTAGGACGGCATCGGCCACATCTCTTTGTCTACGATCATCTCCAGTTTGTCAACCGGTGCACGGAGTGCCTCCATAGCCGGAGCAACTTTCTCGTAGTAGTATTTTGCTTTTGCTTCGCCGTCTTCCATCTCGCATCCTGCATTCTCGATTGCGATCAGCTCGTCGAGTGCTTTCTGGGTTTTCTCAAGCAGTGCACTTGTCTCGTTCAGCAGATTTTTCTGTACACCAACTGCTGTAACACCTGCTGCGGTGATGGTGTTGATAGATCCAGCCAGGGAAGTCGCATATTTGATGACTGCCGGGATGATCTGTTTGCTTGCCATGTCGATCATGGTCTTTGCTTCGATGTTGATGGTCTTTGCATAGTTCTCGAATTTAACTTCTGCACGGGATACCAGCTCTGCCTCGGTGAATACTTTGAAATCGCCGAACAGTTTGATTGCGGTGTCAGTGGTCAGTGCCGGGATTGCATACACCATGGATTTGATGTTCGGAAGTCCTCTTCTCTCTGCCTCAGCTAACCACTCATCTGCATATCCGTCGCCATTGAAGATGATTCTCTGATGCTCACTTAAGTTCTTCTTGATCAGATCATGGACAGCGTCCTCGAAGTTTTCAGCGCCTTCTAGTACATCGCATGCATCGCGGAATGCTTCTGCAACGATGGTGTTCAGTACGATGTTCGGAGCTGCAACGGAATCACGGGAACCAACCATACGGAACTCGAATTTGTTTCCGGTGAAGGCGAACGGTGAGGTTCTGTTACGGTCGGTAGCGTCTTTCTTGAGATCCGGAAGTGTCTTAACACCAGTCTCCAGAACGCCCTCTTTTTTGCTCTTTGTTGCATTTCCGGTGCTGATGAGCTGCTCTACAACATCCTCCAGCTGCTCTCCAAGGAATACAGAAATAATAGCTGGCGGCGCCTCGTTAGCTCCCAGTCTGTGATCGTTTCCCGGATCGGCTGCGGACTCACGAAGCAGATCTGCGTGAACATCAACGGCTTTCAGAACGCAGCTTAATACGAGCAGGAACTGAATGTTCTCGTGCGGTGTTTTGCCCGGCTCAAGAAGGTTGATGCCGTCATCTGTGGTGATGGACCAGTTGTCGTGTTTACCGGAACCGTTGACACCTGCGAACGGTTTCTCATGCAGCAGGCATTTCAGTCCGTGCTGGCATGCAACTCTCTTTAAAGTCTGCATAACGAGCTGGTTGTTGTCAACTGCTACGTTTGCCTCGGAATAAATGGAAGCCAGCTCGTGCTGTGCCGGTGCAACCTCATTGTGCTGTGTCTTTGCTGTAACACCCATCTTCCACAGCTCAATGTTGACATCCTTCATAAAGGAAGCAATTCTCTGACGGATGGTTCCGAAATAGTGATCGTCCATCTCCTGTCCTTTTGGAGGCATTGCGCCAAACAGGGTACGTCCGGTGTAGATCAGGTCTTTTCTCTGCAGGAATTTCTCTGCATCTACCAGGAAGTATTCCTGCTCCGGTCCTACGGAAGGAGTTACTTTCTTGGAAGTGGTGTTTCCGAACAGTTTTAACAGACGCAGGGACTGTACATTCAGAGCTTCCATGGAACGAAGAAGCGGTGTTTTCTGGTCAAGCGCCTCTCCTGTGTAGGAGCAGAATGCAGTCGGAATGCAGAGGGTTGCGCCTGCTGCGTCCTGACGAACGAAAGCCGGTGAGGTGCAGTCCCATGCTGTATATCCTCTTGCCTCAAAGGTAGCACGCAGTCCACCGGACGGGAAAGAAGATGCATCCGGCTCGCCTTTGATCAGCTCTTTACCGGAGAAGCTCATCAGTACTTTGCCGTTCGGCATCGGTGCTGTGATAAAAGAATCGTGCTTTTCTGCAGTTGCACCGGTCAGTGGCTGGAACCAGTGTGTATAGTGTGTTGCTCCTTTTTCAATTGCCCATTCTTTCATCTCATGTGCAATCGTATCTGCAGTAGCAAGATCCAGCTCACCGCCTTCTTCGATGATCTTTTTCAGCTTCTTGTAAACATTTTTTGGAAGACGTTCCTGCATTACAGTGTCATTGAATACATTTTCGCCAAAAATTTTGGCTGGATTTACATATTCTCCCATTTTCTTTCTTCCTTTCCATTTGTGAATTTTGCGATGCGACCTTCCCGCCGGACTCTAAAAAGGTCCTGATACAAGAAAAAGGGGTTCTCAAAAAGCAGCTAAGGAAAGCTAAGTTTTTGTAGAACGCCCTTGTTTTACATTCGCATATGGATTTGATTTCCAACTGATACTAAAATAACTCAAAAACTTAAAAAACGCAAGTGCTTTTTTGAACTCAGTCCCTTTTTCGTATTATTTTACAAAACTTTCCTAATTCAGGCGAAAAAATTAGCGGATTCGATGAAAGCTTTCGCGGCAGTCGTCAAGGTCTCGTGCAAGCACAGACTTTGACTCGTTGCTCGCGAAAAAAAATACTGTGCGGACCCTGAGGAGGAAGTCCCCCAGGAATCCTGCACAGCATTTTCGTGCTTAAACTCAGGCTTTGTTTGCAGAACCGAACAGTTCGATTTTTTCTCTTACAGTAGCTTTGATAGCTTCTGCGCCAGGAGCAAGCAGTTTACGAGGATCGAATCCTTTACCCTGCTGATCTTTTCCCTCTTCGATGTATTTACGTGTAGCTGCTGCGAATGCAAGCTGGCACTCTGTATTTACATTGATTTTGGAAACGCCAAGGTCAATGGCTTTCTTGATCATGTCATCCGGGATACCTGTACCACCGTGAAGAACGAGCGGCATAGTTCCTGTCAGCTCCTGTACAGCTGCCAGAGTCTCAAAGCTCAGTCCCTGCCAGTTAGCCGGGTATACACCGTGGATATTGCCGATACCTGCTGCAAGCATATCTACACCGAGGTCTGCAATCATCTTGCACTCGTTCGGATCAGCGCATTCGCCCATACCTACAACACCATCTTCTTCTCCACCGATAGAACCAACTTCTGCTTCCAGAGACATTCCTTTCTCTTTGCAAACAGCTACCAGTTCTTTTGTTTTTGCAACGTTCTCTTCGATCGGATAATGAGATCCGTCAAACATGATGGATGAGAAACCTGCTTCGATGCATTTG
The DNA here is from genome assembly GCF_003479105.1 of Blautia sp. AF19-13LB. NCBI lineage: Bacteria > Bacillati > Bacillota > Clostridia > Lachnospirales > Lachnospiraceae > Blautia > Blautia sp. AF19-13LB. The sequence continues at coordinate 152,332 of NZ_QUGO01000009.1, read as the reverse complement.
TAACATCCTTCGTAGGTTCCGTGGTCCAGATGCAGAGCAACCGGAACAGTGATGTTCAGTTCTTCGATCATAGCTTTTACCATAGCAGCTACAGTTTTGAAACCTGTCATGTATTTTCCTGCACCCTCAGATACACCAAGGATAACCGGAGAATTCATCTCCTGTGCGGTAAGAAGGATGGATTTTGTCCACTCCAGGTTGTTGATGTTAAACTGACCAACTGCATAGTGGCCAGCTTTTGCTTTGTCCAACATTTCTTTTGCTGATACTAACATAGCTCAAATGACCTCCTGTGTCTGTAATTGTGCCGTGTACCGTTTTCAGGCTTACGGCATACTTGTTACTTTCATAACTGGTTTTATTATACAACATCTTTCTGCAAATGCCAAATGATTTTCGTAGCGAAATCCATTTTTTTGCACTTTTTTGTGAAAAACTTATCAAAAAGCCGTGCCTACTTATTGTTCAGAACCAGTTCCATGGCATGTTTGCGCGCTTCGATGCAGACATAGCCGTGATCTCCGCCGTATTCGCCGTCCAGAGTCCAGGAAATCTCCTGGTTGGACTCGATGATGATGCGGTCGGTCTTGAACGAATCGATGAGGTCTGTGTGATCCTCCTGCATCAGCAGGGACGCAATGATCTCATTCAGTTCCAGCGGGTTTTTCGGGCGTTTGATCAGGGTTACCTCGAAGAGTCCGTCATCCAGGCGTACATCCTGTCCCGGCAGGTTTTTGAAGCCGCCGACGGACTTGGCATTCGTCACCATACCGTAGATATACTCTCCCTCAAAGGTTTCCCCGTTTGCCTCGACTTTAATCCAGTACGTCGGCACATTCCAGATCCGTTTGGATCCCTCCAGCAGGTATGCCAGATGGCCGAGAATGTTTTTCATGTGCTGATCTGTCTCATAGGAAACATCCGTGAAAAGGCCGAATGCAGCGATGTAGACAAAGCTGTCGTTGTTGAACGCTCCCACATCACAGGAATACAGGTTTCCCTCGATGATATCCTTTGCCGCCTGTACCATATCTTTCGAAATAGAAAGACTGTTTGCAAAGTCATTGGTGCTTCCGGCCGGAATATAACCGATCGGAACGCGCTGATCCACTTCCATCAGACCGCTGACAACTTCATCCAGTGTTCCGTCGCCCCCGCTGCAGACAACGAGATCCACCTGCGGCGCAAGCTCCTTTGTCTTTTCGAAACCATCTCCGACTGCCTGCGTCGGGTGGACAATGACTTCATATCCGCCTTTTACAAAAACATCGATAATTTCAAACAGTTTACTTTTAATCTGTGCTTTTCCGGAAAACGGATTAAAAATAAACAACATTTTTTTCTTGCTCTCCATGCAAATGCTCTCCTTTGTATCCCATTTTAGCTGTTCTGTATTCTGTATTGTACCTTATTCGCAAAGCAGATGCAACCCCGTACATTGCCACAATTTCGCAATTGTGTCATATAAAATATGATATACAACAAAACAGGAGCCACCTACTAAGAGGCAGCCCCTGCGAATTTCAAAACTATTTACAGATTAAACCAGCTCGATTACAACTTCCATAGCTGCATCACCTTTACGCGGTCCGATCTTGATGATACGGGTATATCCGCCGTTACGGTCTGCATATTTCGGAGCGATCTCATCGAACATTTTCTGTGGCATATCGATGGACTTGGTGTTTTTCTTGCGTCCTGCTGCTTCGGTCGGAACCTCTGTTACAGGATAGAAGAAGCTTGCCATCTGACGTCTAGCGTGAAGTCTGGACGGAAGATCTTTTTTGATCTCTTTCTGAACTTCATCGTATACGGTAACTTTTTTGCCGTCTTTTACTTCTTTCACACGTTTGCCATCAGCATCTTTGCGAGCTACTTTAGCAGTAACGGTAACAGTCTCAAAGTTATCTTTCTCTTTTACAGCCAGTGCGATCATGCTTTCAGCGATCTTGCGGATCTCTTTCGCTTTGGTCTCAGTGGTAACGATTTTTCCGTGATACAGAAGGTTGGTTACCTGGTTTCTTAATAATGCTTTTCTCTGGTCAGATGTTCTGCCAAGTTTTCTATATTTTGCCATTTTAAATTTTCCTCCATTTGTGGAACCCGCAAGTCATGCTGCCTCGGACTTACTGACAGGGGGTTTTCGTCTACAAATCAAACGGAAAGATAAATCGCTGTGATTTATTCTCCGTCCCCAGGACTCAGTGACAGTCCCAGTTCTTTCAGCTTTGCAAGTACCTCTTCCAGAGACTTGCGGCCCAGGTTACGAACCTTCATCATGTCTTCGGAAGTTTTGTTGCACAGCTCTTCTACGGTATTGATACCGGCACGTTTCAAGCAGTTATAGGAACGCACGGAAAGCTCAAGCTCGTCGATGTTCATCTCCAGAACTTTCTCTTTCTCATTGTCCTCTTTCTCGATCATAACTTCTGCTGTCTTCGCATTCTCAGACAGATCGATGAAGAGTTTCAGATGCTCGCTTAAAACCTTAGCTGCCAGGCTGACTGCCTCGTCCGGATCCAGTGTTCCTCTGGTGTAAACATCCAGTGTCAGTTTATCGTAATCGGTAATCTGACCTACACGGGTGTTCTCCACTTTGAGGTTTACACGCTCAACCGGTGTATAGATAGCATCCACAGCGAGAACGCCGATCGGCATGTCATCGCTCTTGCCTTTGTCAGCACTGATATAACCGCGGCCTTTTGTGATCGTCAGCTCCATGTACAGCTTGCTGTCCGGGCCGCCGTTCAGGGTTGCGATTACCTGATCCGGATTCATGATCTCAATATCCTGATCTACCTGAATATCGGATGCTCTTACAACTCCCTCGCCCTCGAACTCAATATAAGCAACTTTTGCTTCGTTGGTTACGCTGTTATTGCGGATTGCAAGGCTCTTCAGGTTCATGATGATTTCTGTAACGTCTTCTTTTACTCCAGGGATGGAGCTGAATTCATGAAGAACGCCCTCGATTTTAACCTGGCTTACTGCTGCTCCAGGGAGGGAAGAAAGCATAATTCTGCGAAGAGAATTACCTAATGTGATACCGTAGCCTCTTTCCAGAGGTTCAACCACAAATCTGCCGTACTTCTTGTCATCAGAAATCTCAGTAATTTCAATTTTCGGTTTGTTAAAATCAAACACTCGAAAGCCCCTCCTTTTAAATTGGTTGGCTCATTACTCATGGGAATAAAGCCTTCCGCGTATGGCGATTCTTTATTTAGAATACAGCTCGACGATCTGCACTTCGTCAACCGGAACATCGATCATTTCGCGGGTAGGACGCTCTTTTACAACACCTTTGAGTGCCTCAAGATCAGCCTCGATCCATTCTGGAGTCAGACGGCCGCCTGTAACCTCTACGATGTCTTTATATCTCTGAGAGGATTTTTTACCCTCTTTGATTTCGATGGTATCACCAGCGCTTACAAGGTAAGACGGGATATTTACCTGTTTGCCGTTAACCAGAACGTGTTTGTGGTCAACGATCTGACGTGCTTCTTTTCTGGTTCTAGCCATTCCCATACGGAACAGAACGTTGTCCAGACGGAGCTCAAGAAGGATCATCAGGTTCTCACCAGTCTGTCCTTCCATTCTGTCAGCCTTTTTGTAATAGTTAACAAAAGGTTTCTCCAGAACGCCGTAGATGAATTTTGCTTTCTGTTTTTCTCTTAACTGAAGACCATACTCAGACATTTTTCTGTTTGCTCTTTTCAGCTGTCTTGTGGACTTCTTATCAATTCCAAGATATACAGGATCCATTCCGAGGGATCTGCATCTTTTCAGGACTGGTACTCTATTTACTGCCATGTTCTTAACCTCCTAATCAGACTCTTCTACGTTTTGGTGGGCGGCATCCGTTGTGCGGAACCGGTGTTACGTCGCGGATGCTTGTAACTTCAAGACCGCATGCCTGAAGGGCACGGATTGCAGCTTCACGACCTGATCCTGGTCCTTTTACCATAACGTCAACAGTCTTTAAGCCATGAACCAGCGCTGCTTTGGTAGCAGTTTCTGCAGCCATCTGAGCTGCGTATGGAGTAGATTTTCTTGAACCTCTAAATCCCAGACCGCCGGCACTTGCCCATGAAAGAGCGTTTCCTTCTGCATCAGTCAGTGTTACGATTGTATTATTGAAGGAAGACTGGATATGTGCCTGTCCGTGTTCAACGTTTTTTCTGACACGACGTTTTGTCGTTTTCTTTGTCACTTTTGCCATTTTAAAACTAACCTACACTTTCTTAATCTTATATTGGACTACTGGTTAAATTATTTCTTCTTATTTGCAACAGTTCTCTTAGGACCTTTGCGGGTTCTTGCGTTGGTCTTTGTTTTCTGACCACGAACCGGAAGGCCTTTACGATGACGGATACCTCTGTAGCATCCGATCTCCTGCAGACGTTTGATGTTCATAGCGATTTCTCTACGAAGATCTCCCTCTACAACCTGAGTCTCATCGATAACTGCGCTGAGTCTCTTTACTTCATCGTCTGTCAAATCTCTGCAGCGTGTATCTGGATTTACTCCAGCCTCTTTTAAGATACGATCTGCACTTGTTCTACCGATTCCGTAGATATAGGTCAGACCAATCTCAACACGTTTGTCTCTTGGTAAGTCTACACCAGCTATACGAGCCATGTACTTTGTCCTCCATTTTTCTAAAACATTAATATTTTCCTAATTGGGATACAGGTATGCGTGTATCCAGCCGTGTTCGCACGACCTTTCTCCTTCTGCCACCTGACAGATGGGAGTATTAAGCAATATTATAAGGGATGTCTGCGCTCCGCGCGTCCATCCGCCGGAGGTGTCCTGGCTGCTTTGTCTGCCAGGTGTCTCACTTTATAATATTAACAGCAAAACAACGCACTCACGCGCATCTTTGCTGCAGCCGCACTTAAAATCTGCACAATTACGATCAAGCCTAATGACGGATTAGCCCTGGCGCTGTTTGTGCTTTGGATTCTCACAAATGATTCTGATGCTACCTTTTCTTTTGATAACTTTGCATTTCTCGCAGATCGGTTTTACAGAAGATCTAACCTTCATGATGAATCCTCCTTTCTTTGCTCCTAGCGCCCCGTGTAGGGGAATTTTCTGTTGTAAACTTTTGGGATGCGCTTTCTTTTTGTGGGTTAGAAAAAAGTCCACGCGCAAAAGTTCGTTTTATAGTATAGCATTTTGTCCCCGGAAATGCAAGGAATTTTTTACATATTTTTTCACTTTTTTTTGCTCCTTTTCTGTGCATTTTTTCATTTCTCCCACCGGTAAGAAAAAAAAACAGGCAGGACAGATTTTTTTTCTCTGTCCCGTCTGTTTTTACAGGTAACATCTTTTTTTGCATCATGATCCTGAGTTCAGCGGTTTGTATTTGCTTGCGCATACGGATTCTGATTTTACTACATTTCCGCTTGCATCTTTGTAATCACGATACGTTACATTACTCATTTCATCGATCTGCTTTACCCTTGGCTCAATGGTATAGTCGTTTTCTTTTGTTCCGAGAATTTTTACGGTCAGTGTGTCACTGCTGTCCATATTCATCACAATTTTCACCGGGTACTTATGATTATTTTCAAATTTGAAATCCGGTGAATCCCAGAATACGGTTGCATCCATTCCAGACGGCACATAATGTACCGGCATCGAATGGTTGGCTCTTTCCACCACATCAAGGTCTGTGTACAAAATAGCGGAAAACAGTGTGGAGGACACCTGGCATTCGCCTCCTCCAAGTACCTGGACGACTTTGCCATCCTGATAGCCTGCTGCCTCCTGATATCCTTTTTCCGCCGTTGTATCACCTACGACACCATTAAAAGAGAAGGTTTCTCCCGGCAGAACAATCTGTCCGTTGCATATAGATGCCGTAAGTCCGACGTTGTGAATTCTTCCGCTCGTTCCACCCGCTGCGCTGGAGCTGTAACTTCCAAGCGTGTCTTTAAACAGGTTTGCGTTCATCTTCTCGGTTGTAATCTCCGGCTCGGTAAATGTAAACGGAATCGTGATATCCGTATTTTCTTCTGCACTCTCATACTCGGCTTTCGCATTGTCCGCATTCATTGAGGTTCCGTTTTTCGATGCCACAACGGAATATCCGTTATCCGGATCCAGCGTCGCATTGACGGGATCGGTATAAATCTGGCTTGCAATTCCGGCAAAATCCGGTTCTGTCAGCTGATTTTCTGCCGTCGGGCAGGAAATTACATCCTGGAAATTCATTGCTGTCACATTCGTCTGGATCTGCTGTTTTAAGGCATCCACATCCGGTCTGGTTCCGGAAATGCCTTTATGCACGATCAGGCCGGTATCTGTTACTTCATATGTAGTATCCTGCATGGAGTTGTAATCCTGAATGCCGGATGCCTGTACAATTCCTTCCACCTCATCTGGATGGGTCGCAGTCGGCTGCACATCATAGGAAAGCTTCTCTGCCTTTCCCCATTTCATCTCGACCCACTCCAGACCGCGAACCAGAAGATTTCCATGGCCTTTTTCATATGCTTTTTCAATTTCTGCGGAAGCATCCATCCCCAGCATTGGAAATACGTTCATCGTATACTGCTGACCATCCAGCTCAACGGTAACAGCTGTATCTTTATAATCTTCTTCAAACTTCTGTTCTACTGTCTGCGCAGCTTCTTTTTTGCTCATTCCCTGAATGTTTACTCCGTTAATAGAAGCATCTGCCCAGATTTTGTCATCCTCGATGATCAGACAGAAGATTCCATATGCAGCGGCAAGTAAAACAATCACTGCAACTACGCTCAATGCTGCAACAAGGCCTTTTTTCTTTCCCCTTTTTGTCATTGCACATTTTCCTTTCCTGTTATCTGTAAGGAGCAGCGATGCCATTGCTGCAGATCCGAATTTTTTTCAGACTGCAGCCTGCTGTTTCATAAAATGTTTCCCTGATTTCTGCCGGTACATGGATTTTACCGCACCGCACAGGAGATCCTTCCCGGTAAAATTTCTCCGTAAAGTTTCTCTATTGCATTGTATCACATTATTTTGAGAATTCAACCAAATATTTCAACTTCACACAGAATTCACAAACATATATTCTTCTGTCGCTTTCGAGCCCTCATCTGTCATTTTCACGGTTTTCCGGCCGCTCTTTTCTCCTGTCTTTTCACTTTTTCTTTTTTTTCTGACGGTTTAAAAATTTTGTTTCAAAAGTGCACAAATTCTCCTGGTTTTTACAAAAAGTTTTCATAAAATTTTATACTTTTTTCATTGCTTTTTCTATTAAAATATTGCATAATACATCTGGAAGGTTTCAAAAGGGACTGAAAAGAAATTCAGATGCCCGCCGCCGCGGATGCTGCAGGGTTTGCAGACTGGTGCTTGCTTTGTGGCTGTCAGAAATCTGAAGGCCGGTGATCGAAATCTTTGTTCTGTAGAACGGTTACTGTTATTGGGGATGAATACAGAGAAACACATACAGAGAAAAAGCCATCCGGCATGCCGGATGGCTTTTTTTATCGTATTTCTTATTTATCTCTCCAGATAATACGTCCCTTGTCCAGATCGTATGGGGACAGCTCGATGGTTACTTTGTCTCCCGGAAGAATACGGATAAAGTTCATACGCAGCTTTCCGCTGATATGAGCCAGTACAACGTGTTTATTTTCCAGTTCTACTTTAAACATTGCGTTTGGTAATTTCTCGAGGACAGTTCCCTCTACTTCAATTACATCTGCCTTAGACATTGATTAATCCTCCTTCAACTCTTTGCAACTTTTTTCTTTTAATGCCTTACGGATATCTTCATCACGAACCGCATCCGTCATTTCGTAATCCGGCTGTACGTGAATCAGCTTCTTCTTTTTCGGCCGGTTGGCGGTACGGATTTTTCCGTCCACCAGGAATACGTATGGCTCCTGTACATCCGAAATCACATACAGCTTTCCTTTATCGTGGCCGGCCAGGCTTCTGGCAAACATTCCTTTCACAATCGGTTTCATAAATCCTCCTCCGTATGCGAAAGTGTCAGAATTTCCGGTTCTCCCTCCGTAATCAGAATCGTGTTCTCATAATGTGCGGCAAGAGAGCCGTCTTCTGTCACAACGGTCCAGTCATCATCCAGCCATCTGACTGCATAGCCTCCGGCTGTGATCATCGGCTCGATGGCGAGCGTCATGCCAGGCTGCAGACGGACGCCGCGGCTTGGCTGTGCGAAGTTCGGCACTGCCGGATCTTCGTGCAGGTGCGTTCCGATGCCGTGGCCTACCAGGTCGCGGACAACGCCGTAGCCGAAGCTCTCTGCGTATGCACCGATCGCCGCCGAAATCTCATGAAGATGATGGCCTGCTTTTGCGTATTTGATTCCTTCAAAAAAGGCCTGGCGTGTTACTTCCACCAGTTTTCTTGCCTCCGGCGAGATCTCACCGACCGCGTGTGTGCGGGCTGCGTCGGAATGGTATCCTTCATAGATAAGTCCCGCATCCAGGCTGACAATGTCGCCCTCTTTCAGAATCCGTTTTTTACTTGGGATTCCGTGAACCACTTCTTCGTTCACAGAAACGCAGATCGAAGCCGGATACCCATTATAGTTTAAAAAGTTGGGAGTGCATCCGAAGCTGCGGATCATCTCTTCTCCGAGCTTGTTGATTTCCCAGGTTGACATTCCCGGATGGATGGCGCGGCCTAATTCATCGTGTACCTTCTCCAGCAGTTCACCGGCACGGCGCATTTTTTCAATTTCCCGGGCAGTTTTAATTGATATGGACATCCTTTACGCTCCTAAAATCTTTACTATATCCTGAAATACCACGTTGATATCCTGGGTTCCGTCAACTTCCACCAGAACATTGGCTTTCTTATAGTAGTCAATCAGAGGCTGTGTCTGAGCATGGTATACAGACAGTCTCTTCTGTACGGTCTCAGGTTTATCGTCATCACGGAGAACCAGCTCGCCGCCGCAGGTATCGCATACATCTTCTACCTTTGGTGCGTTAAATTCTACATGATAGGTTGCTCCGCATCCGATGCAGGCACGGCGTCCGCCCATACGGTGAACGATATTTTCATCCGGTACTTCTACATTGATTGCGTAGTCAATTTTCTCTCCGCGTGCTTCCAGGGCTTTGGTCAGTGCCTCTGCCTGCGGAATCGTTCTTGGGAAGCCATCCAGCACGTAGCCCTTTGCTGCGTCCGGTTTGGAAATACGGTCTACAACAAGATCGCAGGTCAGCTCGTCTGGAACGAGTTCTCCCTTGTCCATGAATGCTTTCGCTTTCTTTCCAAGCTCGGTTCCCTCTTTGATATTTGCGCGGAAGATATCGCCGGTTGAAATATGAGGAATCTCATATTTTGCAGCGATCTGTTTTGCCTGTGTACCTTTTCCGGCACCAGGTGCCCCCAACATAATAATTTTCATGCGCTTTTCCTCCCATGTTTGAATTTGCAGCAATCCACTGCGTGTAATTTACCCTATTATACCATAAAATAAACCACAATAGCAAAAATTTTCTCTGTTAAAGCCTCTTTAAAAGCGCTTTAAACAAAAGAAAGGGCCTGTCTTATCCAGACAGTCCCTCTTATGCCTTAATCGTTTAAGAATCCTTTGTAATTGCGTACCAGCATCATGGATTCAATCTGTTTTAAGGTTTCCAGAATTACGCTGGCAATAATGATCAGAGAAGTACCTCCAAAGGATACATTCGCTTTGAAAAATCCATTAAAGAAAAATGGAATCACTGCAACAATGGTAAGACCTGCTGCACCGATAAAAATAATATAGCTGAGCAGATTGTTCAGATAATCTACCGTGGATTTACCCGGGCGGATGCCTGGGATAAAGCCGCCCTGTTTTTTCATGTTATCTGCAACTTCCATCGGGTTGAAGGTGATGGAGGTATAGAAATAAGCGAAGAAAATAACAAGGACAATGTAGAGAATCAGGCCCAGCGAAGCAACTGGATTGGTTTTATCAAACCAGTTGTTGGAATTCAGCATCTTGATCAGCGTTCCGCCGATACCTTTGATATCCGACTTTCCGACAAACGACAGGATAATCGATGGGAAAGACATGATGGATGATGCAAAGATGATCGGGATAACGCCCGCTGTATTTACCTTCAGCGGAATATTGGATGACTGTCCGCCAACCATTTTTCTTCCGGCCATTTTCTTGGAATACTGTACCGGAATTCTTCTCTCAGCGCCATTCAGGATCAGTACCAGCACAACAACAGCGATGATCACAACAGCGATGATAATCCACATCAGCAGACCACGCGCGATGGTTTTGCCTTTTACGAAGGTTTCGTAAAGGGTTACCATATCCTGCGGGATTCTGGAAAGGATGTTGATTAACAGGACCATAGAAATACCATTTCCAACGCCCTTGTCGTTGATCTGTTCTCCCACCCACATAAGGAAGGCAGAACCGGCTGTCAGAGCTGCCACTACAACAATCACATTAACTGCGTTAAAAGTGGTGAGGAGTCCCTGGCGTCCAAAGCCTACTGCCATGGCAACAGACTCAAACAATGCAAGACCTACTGTCACATAACGAGTAATCGCAGTCATTTTCTTTCTTCCCTCTTCGCCGTCACGCTGCATTTCCTCAAGTCGTGGAATTGCAATGGTGAGCAGCTGAATAATGATGGAAGAAGTAATGTACGGTGTAATACTCAGAGCAAAGATGGAGAAACGGTCGAAACCGCCGCCCGTGAATGCATTCAGGAAGCTGAATGCCTCATTCGTATTATTTGCAAAATAATTCGCAAAAAAGCTTGTATTGACACCCGGTACAGGCATCTGAGAGCCTAACCGGATGACAACAAGCATCATAAGCACATAAAATATTTTGCGACGAACATCTTTGACCTTAAATGCATTGATAAAGGTCTTAAACATTAGATCACCTCGACTGTTCCACCTGCCGCTTCAATTTTTGCCTTTGCGCTCTCGCTGAAAGCATTTGCTTTTACAGTGAGTTTTTTGGTGACTTCACCGTTTCCAAGGATTTTTACGCCATCTCTCGGATTGGAAACAAGACCAGTCTCAATCATAGTTTCTACGGTTACAACAGCTCCGTCCTCATAACGATTCAGAGCATCTACATTGATTCCAACGATTTCCTTGGAGTTTCTGTTTTTGAAACCTCTCTTCGGAAGACGTCTGTATAAAGGCATCTGACCACCTTCAAATCCCGGTCTCGGTGCTCCGGAACGTGCTTTCTGTCCTTTGTGGCCTTTACCTGCTGTTTTACCATTTCCTGAACCATGTCCACGGCCTCTGCGGAAGTTATCGTTCTGTCTGGAACCTTCAGCCGGCTGTAAATTAGATAAGTCCATTACGGTACCTCCTTATGCTTCTTCTACTTTAACCAGGTAAGAAACCTGATTAACCATGCCGCGAACTGCTGCGTTATCCGGCAGTTCTACCGTCTTGTTAACTTTTTTCAGACCCAGTGCTTCCACGGTTCTTCTGTGTTTCGGAACACATCCGATCGGGGATTTCACCAGTGTTACTTTTAATTTATCTGCCATTTTTCACATCCTCCTTAAGCAAAGATCTCGTTTGTAGATTTGCCGCGAAGTCTTGCTACTTCTTCTGGAGTCTTCAGCTCAGACAGACCAGCGATGGTAGCCAGAACTACGTTCTGCTTATTTCTGGATCCAAGGGATTTTGTACGGATGTTCTTAATACCAGCTAACTCGATTACGGCACGGGCTGGGCCACCAGCGATGACACCAGTACCTTCAGGAGCTTTCTTTAACAGAACCTCTGCGCTTCCGAATTTACCTACGTAGTCATGAGTGATACTTCCGTTCTCATTGATTGCTACGCTTACCAGTTTCTTCATAGCGTCTTCTTTACCTTTGCGGATAGCTTCCGGAATCTCGGCTGCTTTTCCAAGGCCTGCGCCTACGTGTCCATTGCCGTCGCCGACAACTACTAAAGCTGTGAAACGGAAGTTACGACCACCTTTAACAACTTTTGTAACACGCTTAATTGATACGACTTTTTCTTCCAGTTCGAACTGGCTTGCATCAATAATTGTATGCTTCATGTGTTCTTTTCCTTCCTTTCTTAGAATACCAGCCCAGCTTCTCTAGCTGCGTCTGCGAATGCCTGGATTTTTCCCTGGTAGATGAATCCGCCACGGTCAAATACAACTTCAGTAATACCTGCTTCTACAGCTTTCTTTCCAAGAACGGTTCCAAGATATGCTGCTGCATCTACATTGTTGGTTTTCTCAAGCTCTGCTTTAACATCTTTCTGAAGAGTAGAAGCAGAAACTAAAGTATTTCCAATCGTATCGTCGATAATCTGAGCATACATATGGTTATTGCTGCGGAATACACACAGACGCGGACGCTGTGCAGTACCTACGATATGATTACGTAATCTTCTATGCTTTTTCTGGCGCATCTGCGCTCTTGATACTTTACTAATCATGTTCACACTCTCCTTAATTATTTCTTACCAGTCTTACCAACTTTACGTCTGATCACTTCATCAGCATACTTGATTCCCTTGCCCTTGTATGGCTCAGGTCTTCTCTTGTCTCTGATTTCAGCGGCATACTGGCCAACTTTCTCTTTGCTGATACCGGAAACAATGATCTTGTTGCCGTCTACAGCGGAGGAGAGTCCTTCCGGATCGATCATCTCTACCGGATGAGAATATCCAAGAGACAGAACTAATTTGTTGCCCTGTTTTGCAGCTCTGTAACCTACACCGTTTACTTCCAGTGTTTTGGTATAGCCTTCGCTAACACCAATTACCATGTTGTGGATCAGAGTTCTGGTCAGACCATGAAGAGCTTTCATTTTCTTCAGATCGTTCGGTCTTGTAACTACTACGTGTCCGTCTTCCAGTTTGATGGTCATTTCAGACGGGAGAGTTCTCTCTAATGTTCCTTTTGGTCCTTTTACTACAACGTGGTTGTTTTCCTGGATGTCTACTGTTACACCTGCAGGAATTGCCACTGGCAGTCTTCCAATACGTGACATACCAATTTCCTCCTATTAACTTAGATTTTCGGAGAGAGCTTTAAGCTCTCTCTGTTTTCAGTTGCCTTGTTTCGTTTCTATTACCAAACGAATGCCAGAACCTCGCCGCCGACCTGCAGCTTACGAGCTTCTTTATCGGTGATAACACCCTGGTTTGTGGAAAGAATAGCGATTCCAAGTCCGCCAAGTACTCTCGGCAGCTCATCTTTGCCAACATAGATTCTCAGACCCGGTTTGGAGATTCTCTTCAGACCGGTGATGATCTTCTCGTTTTTGTCAGCGCCGTATTTCAGGGTGATGTGCATATTCTGGAATGCACCCTCATCGCTGAGTTCATATTTTGCAATGTATCCCTCGTTTACCAGGATATCAGCGATTGCGATTTTCATTTTGGATGCCGGAACATCTACTGTATCATGTTTTGCAGTGTTAGCGTTACGGATTCTTGTAAGCATATCTGCAATCGGATCACTCATACTCATTTGAATTTGCCTCCTTCTAAAATTTTACCAACTAGCTTTCTTAACGCCAGGAATCTGGCCTTTGTATGCTAATTCACGGAAGCAGATTCTGCAGATTCCGTATTTTCTTAAATATGCGTGTGGACGGCCACAAATTCTGCAACGATTGTATTCTCTTGTAGAGAATTTAGCTTTGCGCTGCTGTTTGATTTTCATTGCTGTTTTAGCCATGAATCAATTCCTCCTATTACTTTGCGAATGGCATGTTGAATAATGTCAGTAATTCACGAGCTTCTTCATCTGTGTTAGCAGTGGTAACGAAGATAATGTCCATACCTCTGACTTTATCAACTTTATCATACTCGATCTCTGGGAAAATCAGCTGCTCTTTGATACCAAGAGCATAGTTTCCTCTGCCATCGAAAGCGTTCGGATTTACGCCGCGGAAGTCACGTACACGAGGCAGTGCCAGGTTGATCAGGCGGTCTGCGAACTCGTACATTTTCTCGCCACGAAGGGTAACTTTGCATCCGATCGGCATACCCTCACGGATTTTAAAGTTTGCTACGGAATTTTTCGCTTTGGTGGTAACTGCTTTCTGTCCGGTGATAGCTTCCATATCACTGATTGCAGCGTCCAGAAGTTTAGCGTTCTCCTTAGCTTCACCAACACCCATGTTGATTACGATTTTGGAGAGCTTCGGCACTTCCATCACGTTTTTGTATCCAAATTTTTTGGTCATTGCATCAACGATCTGCTCGTTGTAAAGATCTTTCAGTCTACTCACGGTTTTGCCTCCTCTCTTCCTTAATCAATTACTGCGCCGTTCAGCTCTTTTGCTTTTGCAACGCGGGTTCTAACAGCTTTTGTTTTGCCGTTTTTCTCAACCATCTCAACTTTGATTCCAACGCGGGTCGGAACTCCTTTTACAACCAGCATTACGTTGGATGCATCGATAGGAGCTTCTTTGTTAACGATTCCGCCCTGCTGATTGCTCATAGACGGTTTCTCATGCTTTGTAATCATGTTTACGCCTTCAACAACAACACGGTTGTTCTTTACGTCAACGCTGACTACTTTGCCGGTTTTGTCTTTATCTTTGCCGGCGATTACCTTTACGGTATCGCCTTTTTTAATCTTCATTGACATAGCTGTCCTCCTATAATACTTCCGGAGCTAAGGAAACAATCTTCATGAACTGTTTCTCACGAAGCTCTCTGGCTACTGGTCCAAAAATACGGGTTCCTTTTGGAGTTTTGTCATCTTTGATAATAACTGCTGCGTTCTCATCAAATTTGATGTAAGAACCGTCTTTACGACGAGCGCCTTTTACGCTTCTTACAACAACAGCTTTTACTACGTCACCTTTTTTAACAACGCCGCCTGGTGTTGCATCTTTGACCGAAGCAACGATTACATCACCAATGTTGGCATATCTTCTTGTAGAACCGCCCATAACACGAATGCATAAGATTTCTTTTGCACCGGTGTTGTCAGCGACTTTCAGTCTAGTTTCCTGCTGAATCATGCTGGTATTCCTCCTTTAGCATTCTGATCTCTTATTTATTTCGCTTTCTCAACGATCTCCACAAGTCTCCATCTCTTATCTTTGGATAAAGGTCTTGTTTCCATAACTCGTACGGTATCACCTACATGGCACTCGTTGTTTGCATCGTGTGCTTTCAGCTTATATGTGCTTTTTACAATTTTCTTGTACAGAGGATGTTTTACATGGTCTTCGATGGCAACCACGATAGTCTTATCCATCTTATCGCTGACAACTTTGCCCACGCGAGTTTTTCTAAGATTTCTTTCTTCCACGATATTTTCCTCCTAATTACTCAGCTGCGTTTGCCTTCTGGGCAATAACAGTCTGGATTCTTGCAATATTTTTGCGAACCTCTTTGATTCGGCTGGTATTGTCAAGCTGGTTGGTTGCATTCTGGAATCTTAAATTGAAGAGTTCCTTTTTAGCAGCTACTAATTCGTCATTCAGCTCAGCTGCGCTCTTTGTATTTAAATCTTTTACAAATTCGTTAGTTTTCACTGTTATCACCGCCTTCTAAGTCTGCACGAGAAACAACTTTGCATTTACATGGTAACTTATGCATGGCAAGACGTAATGCCTCGCGGGCTGTTTCTTCCGGAACACCTGCGATTTCGAACATTACACGGCCTGGTTTTACTACTGCTACCCAGTACTCCAGAGAACCTTTTCCGGAACCCATTCGGGTTTCAGCCGGCTGTGCGGTTACTGGTTTGTCCGGGAAAATTTTGATCCAAACTTTACCACCACGTTTGATGTAACGTGTCATGGCGATACGGGCTGCCTCGATCTGGTTGGATTTGATCCAGCATGGCTCAAGGGCTACGAGACCAAATTCACCGTAGTTAATTTTGTTTCCTCTGAGGGCTTTACCCTTCATGGAACCACGGAACTGTTTACGACGTTTTACTCTCTTCGGCATTAACATAATTAATTCTCGCTCCCTTCCTTTTTAGTTCTGGTTGGAAGTACTTCGCCATTGTAGATCCATGCTTTTACGCCAACTTTACCGTAAGTGGTATCTGCTTCAGCGAATCCATAATCGATATCGGCACGCAGGGTCTGCAGCGGAATAGTTCCCTCGCTGTAGAACTCGGTACGAGCCATATCAGCTCCACCAAGACGTCCGGATACAGATGTTTTGATTCCCTTAGCGCCAGCTCTCATCGTACGCTGCATGGTAGACTTCATAGCACGACGGAAGGAAATACGGTTTTCCAGCTGTAATGCAATGTTCTCAGCAACGAGCTGTGCATCGCGGTCCGGTCTTTTTACTTCTTTGATATCTACGATAAGCTTTTTGTCAGTCAGTTTCTGAACTTCAGCTTTTACTTTCTCGATCTCTGCTCCGCCTTTACCGATAACAACGCCCGGTTTTGCGGTGTAGATGATAACTTTTACTCTGTCAGATGCTCTTTCGATTTCGATCTTGGAAACACCTGCGCTGTACAGTTTCTTCTTCAGGTATGTGCGGATGTTGTAGTCCTCTACGAGGTTATCTGCGAAATCACCCTCGGCATACCATTTGGAATCCCAGTCTTTAATAACACCGACTCTCAGGCCGTGTGGATTAACTTTCTGTCCCATGACATGTCCTCCTTATTTCTCGTCTAACACAATCGTGATGTGGCTGTTTCTCTTCAGGATTCTGTAAGCTCTGCCCTGTGCTCTCGGATGAATTCTCTTCATGGTCGGAGCATTGTTAGCGAAGCACTCAGCTACATACAGGTTTTCTCTGGAAAGACCGTTGTTGTTCTCAGCGTTTGCGATTGCGGACTCCAGCAGTTTTTTCACTACGCTGGAGGCATATCTCGGGTTATAAGTTACAATACCAAGTGCGGTTGTTACGTCTTTACCGCGGATTGCATCTAAAACAAATCCAGCTTTCTGCGCAGACATTCTAGCGTAGGATAACTTTGCAGACGGTCTGGTATCTTTGTTAGCATTTCTTGCTCTTTTAATCTGACTTCTATGTCCTTTAGCCATTGCTAAAAAACCTCCTCTCTCAAATCATTCTACTTAGCGGACGCCGGATTTCTTCTCGTCCTTGCCGTGACCTCTGTAGGTTCTGGTTGCTACGAACTCACCGAGTTTGTGTCCAACCATATCCTCTGTAACGTATACCGGCACATGTTTTCTTCCGTCATGAACAGCGATTGTGTGTCCAACGAATGACGGGAAGATTGTAGAACGACGTGACCAGGTTTTAATGACTGTTTTATCTCCTGAAGCGTTTGCAGCGTCAACTTTCTTTAACAGGCTTTCATCTGCAAATGGTCCTTTTTTTAATGAACGAGACATCGTTTACCTCCTTATTTCGATAAAGCTTTTCCATCGCGTCTTCTTACGATGTACTTGTTAGACTGCTTGTTCTTTGCTCTGGTCTTCAGGCCAAGAGCCGGTTTTCCCCAAGGAGTAGACGGGCCCGGACGTCCGATACCGGTCTTTCCTTCTCCACCACCATGTGGATGGTCATTCGGGTTCATGACAGAGCCACGTACAGTCGGGCGGATACCCATGTTACGTTTCCGTCCTGCTTTACCAATGTTGATCAGGCTGTGCTCGCCATTTCCAACAACACCGATGGATGCACGGCAGTTGATCGGAACCATTCTCATCTCTCCAGACGGAAGACGAAGGGTTGCGTATTTGCCTTCTTTAGCCATCAGCTGAGCGCCATTACCAGCTGCACGAACAAGCTGTCCGCCTTTGCCTGCATGAAGCTCTACGTTGTGAACCATGGTACCAACCGGAATCTCGGACAGCGGCAGGCAGTTTCCAGGTCTTACCTCGGCAGCAGCGCCGCTCATAACCTTCATGCCAACTTTCAGTCCTTCCGGAGCCAGGATGTATGCTTTCTCGCCGTCTGCATAGCAGATCAGAGCGATGTTTGCTGTTCTGTTCGGATCGTACTCGATCGATTTAACGATTGCCGGAACATCATCTTTTCTTCTCTTAAAGTCGATGATTCTGTATTTTCTTCTGCTTCCGCCTCCGCGGTGTCTTACAGTGATTTTACCCTGGTTGTTACGACCAGCGTTTTTCTTCAGGGACACTACCAGAGATTTCTCCGGTGTGCTCTTCGTGATTTCGTTGAAATCAGAGGAGGTCATGTGTCTTCTGGAAGGTGTATATGGGTTAAAGCTTTTGATTCCCATTACTTTGTTCTCCTTTCATTTCGTATCGCACTTATGTGTGCATATTTCGAACAGCTGCTAATTAAAGTCCTTCGAAGATTTCGATGTCTTTGCTGTCCTCGGTCAGAGCAACGATTGCTTTCTTGCTCTTTGCAGTTTTTCCAACTACCATTCCACGACGTTTGTTCTTTCCGTCCATGTTCATGGTGTTTACGCTTTTTACTTTTGTTCCTTCGAACATTTTCTCAACTGCTTCTTTAATCTGAGATTTGTTTGCTTCCGGGTGAACCATAAATGTGTATTTCTTCTCGCCCATAGCGTTCATGCTCTTCTCAGTTACGATTGGTTTCAGGATTACGTCGTAATATCTGATATCTGCCATTATGCGTACACCTCCTCGATAGATGCAACACTGCTCTTGGTTGCGATGATGGTGTTGTATTTCAGCATGTCGAATACATTGATGGTATTAACAGATGCAGTCTGAACGCCGGCAATATTTCTTGCGGAAAGTGCTACGTTTTCGCTGTCATCTCCGATGATTACCAGTGCGTTGTTTACTTTGAGGTTATCAAGCACTTTCTTCATCTCTTTTGTTTTAACTTCTGCAAGTTTCAGCTCATCAAGAACGATGAATTTGTTCTCCTGAACTTTGCTTGTCAGAACGGATTTTAATGCAGCTCTTTTCTCTTTCTTGTTCATTTTGAAAGAGTAATCTCTTGGTACTGGAGCGAATACAACTCCGCCGCCTGTCCACTGAGGAGCTCTTGTTGAACCCTGTCTTGCGTGACCTGTTCCTTTCTGTCTCCACGGTTTTCTTCCGCCACCGCTTACTTCGGAACGGGTTTTAGCTTTCTGAGTTCCCTGACGATTATTTGCAAGCTGAAGCACTACAGCCTGATGTACCAGATGCTCGTTGATTTCTACACCGAACACTGCATCATTAAGCTCCATGCTGCCAACTTCTTTGCCTTCCATATTTAATACAGATACGTTAGCCATTACGTGTGTTCCTCCTTTCAACGAACTTATTTACCGCATTTTACTGTCTCTTTGATGGTAACCATGGATTTTTTCGGTCCTGGTACAGCACCTTTGACTAACAGTAAATTGTTCTCTACGTCAACTTTTACGATTTCCAGGTTCTGTACGGTGATTTTCTTTCCACCCATCTGTCCTGGCATTCTTTTTCCTTTGAATACTTTACTCGGATCGGAGCAAGCACCATTGGAACCTGCGTGACGATGATATTTGGAACCATGAGCCATAGGTCCTCTGGACTGACCATGTCTCTTGATGGCACCCTGGAATCCTTTACCTTTGCTTGTTGCAGTAGCGTCGATTTTATCGCCTGCGCCAAAGATATCGGCCTTGATTTCCTGTCCTAATGTATAGGTTTCAGCGTCTTCAAATCTGAACTCTTTCAGATATCTTTTGCAGGAAACGCCTGCTTTTGCGAACTGGCCTTTCATCGGTTTGTTCACACGGTTTTCTTTCTTCTCGCCGAAGCCTACCTGAATTGCACTGTACCCGTCGTTGTCTGCGGTTTTCACCTGTGTTACAACACACGGACCTGCCTGCAATACAGTTACCGGTACTAAAACACCGTTTTCGTCGAAGATCTGAGTCATTCCGACTTTTGTAGCTAAGATTGCTTTCTTCATTCCTTTTACCTCCTGTTTTATCTACAGCGGAACTTCCTATTATAAAGAAGTTCATTCTAGCGAACAGTTGATATAAGTGGAACACTATGACCCTTAGGGATGTTGATTCCTTCGAATGAGTGTTGCTTCTATATCATCTATTGCTTGCTTGATTGATGGCCGGGGGCTGATCCCGGACTTTTTGCAGCTGATCTTATTTGTTTTTCATCTTGATGTCGATGTAAACACCAGCCGGCATTTCCAGTCTTGATAATGCATCCACTGTTTTCTGGGTAGGTGCGATGATATCAATCAGTCTCTTGTGGGTTCTCTGCTCGAACTGCTCACGGGAATCTTTGTACTTATGAACGGCACGAAGGATTGTTACTACCTCTTTCTTCGTTGGAAGCGGTACTGGTCCGCTCACCGTTGCTCCGTTCTTCTTTACAGTTTCAATAATTTTCTGTGCAGATGCATCTACTAACTGATGATCATACGCTTTCAGTGTAATTCTCATTACTTGACTTGCCATAAAAAAAGTCGCCTCCTTTTCGCACTTTTACGAGTACGACAAGCGGTGACTGTACACTTACCCGTGTGTGTCCTAATGTTTGCACACGGTCGTTTCCACTCTTACAGGTGGACTTAATTGTGGGTACAGTGACTTGTCGCCAGTTTCTTTAACTTGACATTCGCTCCACGGAAAACCCGCTGTTTCTCAGCGGCAACCTCGCGCTTCAACGCTATCAATGTCACAACAGTTGTTAGTATACAAGAAACTCCACGAAAAATCAAGGTTTTTTTTTATTTTTTTCGATTTATCCGTTTTTATGCAAAAAGAGAAATATAGGGGTGCCGTGTTGTGCACTTTTCCTATATTTCTCTCTTTTTTGACGTTTTCCAACTATTCAGAGCCCCATCTCGATTCCGCTGCGATGCATCTCGATGTGGCTTCTTGCCATATGAACAAAAAGAAAAGAACGTTCATTCATGCAAGCATGATTCGCGTTCTTTTCTTTTCGTTCGCATGGCTCTGAATAGTTACAGAATGTCGGAATAATCTAAGATTGTGATGCCGGTTGCAGGATCTTCAATGACTTTCGGGTCATCTCCGGCTGCGTGGGCCTTCTGGAGGAGTTCTTCCGCCGTGTAAACCGGCATGGCAAGTTCGATCGGCTCGGACGGTTCCGGCTCCGGCTCTTCTTCCGGCTCTTCGATGGTTTCTTCAAACTCTTCGATTTCTTCCACAGTTTCCGGCTCTGCAGATTCCGTTTCTTCGGTTTCTTCTGTCACTTCTTCCGCTGTTTCTTCTGCGGCAGCTTCTTCGACGATTTCCGTTTCTTCCACGGTTTCCGGAATTTCTTCGGTTTCTTCTCCTCTTACAAGGTTCTGCAGATCGACGGTATTAAAGGACACCTGCTCCGTTCCTTCTTCTTCCAGATCCGGAATTTCAAATTCGTCCTGTTTCTCTTCTTCTGCCGTTTTCTGGTCGGCTGCTCTCAACTGTTCGATCATTTCCTGTTCTTCCCGTTTCTTTTTTTCTTCCAGAGCAGCTTTCTTTCTGCTGCGAAGCTCTTCGGACGCTTTCTCATCGTCCTCGTCTTCTTCCTCTTCTTCATCATCCTCCTCTTCTTCATCACGTTTCCATACCTCGGAAAGGATGAACAGAATGACCAGAAACAGAATGGCAAGTCCGATGATCATGATTCCCTCTCTGCTCTGCGCCGCCATCGACAGAAAGCCGATCACCGGAATCGTGATGATCACTTTGCTCACGGTTGCTCTCACGGTAATTTCCGTTGTGTCTCCACTGATCACATTTTTTACGGATGCGGTTCCGGCAGCGATGTCGAGGGACTGTATCGTATAGATATACTTTCCGGAATTGTCATCAACCAGGATTTTGTCTCCCGTCGCAACCGATGACGTATCTGTCTTCTTTGCGTACGTAACAGCGCCGCGGGAAATGTTGGTATTTCCCATCCCGTCTGAGACAAGTGTCGTGATGCCGGCAAACGGCGGAATCACCAGTGCGCCTGCTGACAGGATTGCAAGCAGAAGCAGCGTATTCACAATTACCTTCAGTAATTTTGACATATTCAATTCTCCTTGTATTCTCAGTCTTTGCCCCCTATTATAACCCCTTTTCTTCGATTATGCAAGAAAACGTTACGCATCGTGTCCCGGCCGCCCGGTTCCGCGTGTCGAATTTTTCGATTTTTTCTTGAAGATCTGTCCTGTTTCTTCTATACTATATGCATAACCAAAGGGGGAATACTTTCATATGAATACACTGATCAAAACCATCGAAGATCTTTCCCTGAACGCATGGCCGTCTCACCAGATCGAGCTGTACGACGGATGGATTCTTCGTTTTTCTTATTTTTATACACACCGGACCAACAGCGTCGAGCAGATCGGGCCGTCCACGATTCCGGTGGAGGAAAAAGTGCAGTACTGTGAGGAGATCTACCGTCGCTGGGGTACACCGGCAATTTTCAAGATCAGTCCGCTTGTCAATCCCGGCTTTGATGCAATGCTCGCCGACCGCGGCTATGTAGTCCAGCACACGACGCACGTCATGACAATGGATCTGGCGAACTTTGCCAAAAAGGATCCTGCCGTTGCCGTGACCGTCAGCAGCTTTATCCCGCCGAAATGGATTGACAGCCTCTTTGCTTTAAAGAGCACGACGAACGTGATGCACCGCATGGTCGTTCCTTCGATGTACCGCGCTATTCCAAAAGAAACCATCTGTACCTCCATCCAGGATGAAACCGGAACGATCGTTGCCACCGGCCTTGGCATCCGCGACCGCGATTACGTCGGTGTCTATGCCATCCATGTGCATCCTGCGTACCGCCACCGCCACTACGCTTCCTCGATCTGCCGCACAATCCTCTCCGAGGGAATCCGGCTCGGTGCAACGAAAGCATATCTTCAGGTTGTCGAGGGAAACACGCCTGCGATCACACTGTATGAATCGCTCGGTTTTTCCTATTTCTATACCTACTGGTTCCGCGCGAAGAACGTGGTCTGATTTTCGTCTGATTTCACATAAAAAAGCATAGCAAAACGGCATGTCAAAATTTTCTGACATGCCGTTTTGCTCTATGTTCATGCTATAAGTGCAGTAAGATTATTCAGCAAAAGGACTGCTTAAATATTTTTCAACGCCGTCCATGGCTTCGCTCTCGTCTTTTCCGTTTGCGGTCACGGTAACTTCCTCGCCATTGTCCAGACCAAGTGTCATCATACCCATAATGCTCTTCGCATTTACTTTTTTTCTGCCGCTCTCGACGTAGATTTCACTTTCGTACTGGCTCGCTACCTGTACCAGCATGGCAACTGGTCTCGCCTCCAGGCCGCTTGAAAGACGAATTGTGATTGGTTTCTTAATCATAATACTTCTCCTCCTTGTTTCCTTCGCAAATCTTCTGCAATCTCTTTTAGTTTCCTTAATCTATGATTAACTCCGGATTTACCAACAACCGGCGTTAACATCTTGCCCAGTTCCAGAAGCGATGCTTCCGGGTATTGTAAGCGGAGCCTTGCCATCTGCTCCAGCGGTTCCGGCAGAGAAGAAAAGCCTGTGGTTTCTTCGATATACCGGATATCTTCGATCTGGCGGATCGCCGCGCTGACCGTTTTGTTGATGTTGGCAGTTTCACAGTTCACCTTTCGGTTGACACTGCCGCGCATTTCTTTTAAGATCCGCACGTTTTCCAGATTCATAAGTGCGATGTTGGCTTCCATGATGCCAAGCATCTCCACAATCTGTGCGCCTTCTTTCATATAAACCACATGGTGGTTTTTCCGGAGAACGATCCGTGCATCAATTCCAAAGCTTTTCAGAAGTTCCTGCACCTGTTCTGCTCTCGGCGCATCGGGGCAGACAATTTCGAGATGGTAAAACCGGTTGGGATCGCTGATGGAACCGGACGCTAAAAATGCGCCCCGCAGAAATGCCCGTTTGCAGCACTGACGCTGTACCACAACAGCCGGAATCGGCATTGCTAACTGCCGGTCTGTCTCGTGTAACTTCACTGCCTGCAGAATCTGACGGGTTTCTTCCCTGTCATTTACGCGGATCAGATACGTATTTTCCTTCTGATTCAGCTTAACTGCAAGCTCTGCCTCTATATTAAATGTTTTTTTCAATAAAGTAAAGTACTTTCTTGCCACATACGCATTCTCTGTCTGAATCCGTATCGTCCCATCCTTCTCGGAAATCTGTCCGCAGAGTGACAGGATCGCCGCTGTTTCCGCAATCTGGCAGTGGCGTGCCGTCGGAAGATGTCTCGATAATTCCTCTTTTACCTCGCTTGAGAATGACATCCTTCCACCTCTAAATTCCTTTTCGGATGGCGTCTTTTTCCAGATCCCGGTGCTCAATCCGGATTCCATAGTCCTTCGCGTTGGAAAGACGCCGGTACAGCTCGTTGGCAAGGGTTACGGAACGGTGTTTTCCACCGGTACAGCCGATGCTGATAATGAGCTGATGCTTGCCCTCGGAAATATAATTCGGAATCAGAAAACGGATCATATCCTCTAATTTTTCCGCAAACACCTGCGCTGTCTCAAATCCCATCACATAATCCCGCACCGGAGCATCGTTGCCGGAGAGCGGGCGCATGCCTTCTACGTAGTAGGGATTCGGCAGGAACCGCACATCGAAAACAAGGTCCGAATCCGCCGGGATTCCGTATTTGAATCCAAATGAGAGCACGGTAATCATCAGATTTTTGAATTTCTGATCCTGCACGAAAATCTTATCGAGCTCCGCTTTCAGCTCTCTTGTGAGAAGCTGGCTCGTATCGAGAATGTAGTCCGCATCTTTTTTCAGGAACTCAAGTGCTTTGCGCTCTTTTCTAATTCCCTCATCCACCCGTCCAAGGCCTGCCAGCGGGTGCGTTCTTCTCGTCTCTTTGTATCGTTTGACCAGCACGTCATCGGACGCGTCCAGAAACAGGATCTCATAGCAGATTCCGTTGATGCTCATCCACTCCAGAACATTCTGCAGGTCCGGGAGCGCCTGGCCGCTTCGGATATCGATTCCGACTGCCACTTTCTGGATTTCTCCGGAAGTACCGTCGGCGGTAAGCTGTGCAAATTTTTCAACCAGCGGGATCGGAAGGTTATCGACGCAGAAATATTCCGCGTCCTCCAGCATTTTCAACGCTGTACTTTTTCCCGCACCGGACATGCCGGTCACAATTACAAAACGCATGTTTTTTCTCCTTTGGTGGATAACGAAAATCAGAATTCCCCGAGGAACTGGATTTCCGGCTCAAGCTGTACGCCAAACTGTTCTTTTACTTTTGCCTGGATCTGACGGATCAGTTCCATCACATCCGATGCGGTTGCACCACCTGCATTGATCAGAAAGCCGCAGTGTTTTTCAGATACTTTTGCACCGCCGACTGCGTAGCCGGAAAATCCGGCATCCATCACAAGCTTGCCTGCAAAATAGCCTTCCGGCCGCTTGAATGCGCTGCCGGCGCTCGGATACTCGAGCGGCTGTTTCTCTACCCGCTTGTTTTTCAATTCCTGCATGCGGGCAAGAATTTCTTCTTTATCTCCCGGAACAAGCATAAGTTCTGCTCCAAGTACGACGTAGCCTCTGTCTTTGATGACGCTGGCACGGTAGCCGAAGCCGAGCTCTTCTTTTTCCAGTTTCCGGATCTCACCTTCTCTTGTGAGTACAGTGACATTCTGTACAATATCCTTCATCTCTCCGCCGTAGGCTCCCGCGTTCATACGGACGCCGCCGCCTAAAGTTCCAGGGATTCCGGAGGCAAACTCCATACCGGAAAGACCGGCTTCTCTTGCCGCCCGGCTGATGGATACGAGCATGCTTCCGGCTTTCGCCCGGATTCTGTTTCCTTCCACTTCGATTCCCTGAAAGTTTTTGTAAACCGAAAGAATCACACCGTGGTAGCCCTCGTCACTTACAACGAGATTGCTGCCGTTTCCGGTGACGAACCACGGGATCTCTTTTTCTTCGCAGAGAGCCACGATTTTTCTAATTTCTTCTTCTGTATGAGGAGCGACGAAATAATCTGCCGGACCGCCCACACGGAAGGTCGTATGATTTTTCATCGGTTCTGCGGTCTGTACCGCATCTTCCCCTGCAATTGCATAAAGTTCTCTGACAATCTCTTCTTTGATCACGATTTTTACCCTTTGCCGCATCTGCGGCCGAACATTTCATTACGAATTACTACGAATTACAGATTATACTTTTTAGACGCGAAAGCAGCCGACATCCCTCACTTCTTCGTTCGTTCTGCCAGCCGCTGTTTTTCTTCTTCGTCTGCCCGCCTTTTTGCAGGCTCACGGGGTATTCTACCACGAACCCTCAAAAAGTGCAACGAACTTTTTCGTTCCGGCTCTTTTTTCTATCAGATCTTCCGGATTGGTATCATTTCCTACATCAGACAGTCTTTTCCATGGATTCTCGCCGGGGTGACAAGCACCATCTGATTCATGAGATTTTCTTCTGAAAGAACGGCAACGCGCAGATATTCTCTCGTGTGTCCCGTCCAGTAATGGACGCCGTCGATCTCGACTTCTTCTTCCATGAGCACTTCCAGCTCTTTTCCGAGGAAGCCTTCCATATATTCCTGTCTCCGTCTCTCGTCCAGTTCCAGCAGAACGTGGCTGCGCTTCGTCTTCTCCTGCTCCGGAATCTGGCCTGTCATCGCTGCGGCGCGGGTGCCTTCTCTTCTCGAATACTTGAAGATGTGAGTCTCGAAGAAATGAATGTCCTCGACAAAGGCGCGCGACTCTTCAAACTCCTCCTCACTCTCCTGCGGGAAACCGACAATCACATCGGTCGTCAGCGCCGGATTTCCATATACCTTACGCAGAAGATCGCATTTGTGTTTGTATTCTTCTGCGGTATATTTCCGGTTCATCCGCTTCAGTGTTCCATTGCTTCCGCTCTGCAGCGAAAGATGGAAATGCGGGCACACCTTCGGCATTGCGGCGATCGCCTCTGCAAACTCTTCGGTGATGATGCCCGGCTCCAGGGATCCGAGACGGATTCTTCTGATGCCGTCCACTGCATCAACAGCACGGATGAGGTCGAGCAGCGTCTCTTTTTCGCCCTCCGGGAAATCGAGTCCGTAGGAGGAAAGGTGGATACCCGTCAGCACTACTTCCTGATAACCGGCCTCTGCCAGACGTTTTACTTCTTCTACCACATCACTCTGGCGGCGGCTTCTGACTCTGCCGCGCGCGTACGGGATAATACAATAAGTACAGAACTGATTGCATCCATCCTGTACTTTCAGGAATGCGCGGGTGTGCTCCGCCGTTTTGCTGATCGAGAGTGTCTCGTACTCACGGTTGTGTGTCATATCCACGAGGAAGCTCTTACACTCCGCGTCGGATGGTTTTCCACCATCCTCACGTTCTGCCAGAAAGTTTTCCAGAATATCCACAAGATCTTTCTTCTTATTATTTCCGATGATCAGATCAATCGCCGTATCCTCTTCGAGTTTTTCCCCAGCCGCCTGCACATAACAGCCGCAGGCCACGACAACCGCATCGGGATTCATCTTTTTCGCTTTGTGCAGCATCTGCCGCGATTTCCGGTCCGCAATGTTCGTCACGGTACACGTATTGATAATGTAAACATCCGCTCCCGGTGCAAAAGGCACGATCTCGTACCCTCTGTTTTCGAGGAGCTGCTGGATGGCTTCCAGCTCATATGCGTTCACTTTACACCCAAGATTATGCAAAGCTACCGTTTTTTTCATGCCATACTCCTTTCTTCTTCATCTTTATTATTAAAAATCACGAAGATTCCACTTTATCTTTGTATGTTTTCGCATTGACTTTTTCCCCTCCAGACGGTAAGATAAAGCTGTTAAATGAGGGTAATAAATAATGTTAACCAAATAACAGGGAGGATTACAAACATGAAAACAGTACAGATTTCTCTTAATTCTATCGACAAAGTAAAATCTTTCGTCAACGACATTTCCAAATTCGATTTTGATTTCGATCTGGTATCCGGAAGATACGTAATCGACGCAAAATCCATCATGGGAATCTTCAGCCTCGACCTTTCCAAACCGATCGACCTGAACGTCCATGCTGATGGAGATGCTCTTCAGACCGTACTTGATGTTCTTGCTCCGTACATTGTATAATTACGATAGAACATAAGGGCCGCGCACTCGCCGCGGCTCTTTTTTTGTCTTTGTTTATCATCAGGACCGGATCTTGTTTTTCAGAACCCCCAAAACAAGATCCGGCCTTTTTGTTCTTTAAAGCAAGTTTTCCTTAGCAGACCTCGATCGTCTCTGCGGTAGAAACTGCGCGTTCCATCATCTCGTCGATCACGTCGTCCAGATGGCGCTCGGAGCATTTGATGACATTCAGGTTCGGTTTTGTCACCGGATGCTTTGCAACGAAGATCGTGCAGCAGTCCTCATACGGCAGAACAGATGTCTCGTACGTACCGATTTTTTCGGAAATATCGACGATCTCCTGTTTGTCGAAACCGATCAGCGGACGGAAGACCGGCATGGTGCAGACTTCGTTGGTAACGGCGAGGGAATGCATCGTCTGGCTTGCCACCTGTCCGATACTCTCTCCGGTGATCAGGCCAAGGCATTTGTCCTGACGTGCAAACGCTTCTGCGATCTTCATCATATAACGGCGCATGATGATGGTCAGCTCGTCGTGCGGGCATTTTTCGTAGATTGCAAGCTGGATCTCGGTGAAGTTGACCACATGC
Organism: Blautia sp. AF19-13LB; assembly: GCF_003479105.1. Lineage (NCBI taxonomy): Bacteria > Bacillati > Bacillota > Clostridia > Lachnospirales > Lachnospiraceae > Blautia > Blautia sp. AF19-13LB. The sequence continues at coordinate 123,822 of NZ_QUGO01000009.1, read as the reverse complement.
AGACGGATCGGGCCGCTGTAGCGTGCAACGAGTTTTGCAAGATCCACAACCTTCTGTTTGGCTCTCTCGCTGGTGTACGGCGGAGCGTGGAAGTAAACGGCATCAATCTTAACACCGCGTTTTGCGATCATGTATCCGGCAACCGGACTGTCGATACCGCCGGAAAGCAGCAGCATGGCCTGTCCGTTTGTGCCGACCGGCATACCGCCAGGGCCTGCGATGCTCTCGCAGTACAGATAAATCTTCTGACGCAGCTCGACGTTCAGATAGATATCCGGCTCGTGAACGTCTACTTTGAGGTTCGGGCAGACATCGAGGATGCGGCCGCCCAGCTCGCAGTTGACTTCCATTGTGTGCATCGGATAGTTTTTGTTCGCACGGCGTGCGCATACCTTAAAGGTTTTCTCCTCGGTCGGGTACAGCTCTTTCACGTAGGAAACCACTGCCTCTGCCAGATCTTCAAAGCCGGTGTCCTCTAAAATGACAACCGGGCAGATCTCGGCGATACCGAAAACTCTTGTCAGCGCATCGACAGCGCCCTCGTAATCAAAGTCTCCTTCGGTGTTGACATAGATTCGTCCCATCTCACGGGTGACCTGGAAATTTCCGTCTACCGGGGCAAGCGCGTGCTCCATCTGTACGCAGAGCGCTTTCTCGAACAGATGACGGTTCTTTCCTTTAATGCCGATCTCGGCATATTTTACCAGAAATGCTTTGTACATCATCGTTTTTTATTCTCCTTTTTTCTCAGCCAGATCACGGAAGAACAGAGGATATTCCTCAGAAAATTTCTTCAGGATCAGGTCAGATACCTGACGCATCTGCGGATGTGCGGCGTTGGCGCTTCGAAGCCGGATAAAGTGGCGCCACTCTCTTAAGTTCATGGTCATGACGATCTCGGTTTTCAGGGAGTTCGGAAGAATGCTTCTTGCCTCCTCCGGCTTTGCTCCGAGTTCGAGCATCTGGAAGTAATACTGCTCTGCAGCTTCCATTGCTTTCTGCCATACCTCGTATTTTTTACGGTCGTTCTCGTCGTCCAGATCATAGGAAAATCCGGTTGCCAGATCGATACAGGTGATCTGGTTTCCAAATTTATCTTTCGAATAGTTGCAGTAGCGGGTGCTCTCCTGGCTGTAGCTTGCGATACGGTGGCGGACGATCTCATGGGTCACGCCGCGGTCGCACGTTACTTTTACGGTGATGGAGCCGTGCTCAATGACGGATTCATGGCCGCGTTTGATGATGCCTGCGATGAATTTCTCTGCAGTGCCTTCTCCAATGCGCTCCTCGCTCTTGTAGCAGACTCTTCCGATTTTCTCGATCCGGCGCAGCATATCCTCGTAGGATTCGGTGCTCAGGATTTCAATTTCCGGCTGTATTGTAATCATAATTTTCCTCTTTCTATTATTTCCTGGTAAATCTGCGCAGCATCGGCAGTACCTCGCGCAGCGTATCCAGGGTGTAATCAATCTGTTCCAGTGTCGTAAATTCGCTGAAGCTGAACCGCACGGCAGACTCCATCTCGGCTTTCGATGCGCCGATGGCAGTCAGCGTCGGGCTTCCGGCTCTCTTGTGTGATGAGCAGGCGCTTCCGGCGGAAACGTAGATCTGGCGGTCCTCCAGCGTGTGCAGCAGCACTTCACTACGCACATTTAAGAACGATGCATTGACAATCTGCGGCGCACCCTCTTCTTCCGGCATGCCATGGATGACCACATCGTCCAGCTCCCGCAAGCCTTCGATCAGACGGTGTTTGCAGGCACGCATCTGCGCAGTCTGCTCGTCAAAATGCCTGTAAACGATCTCAGCGGATTTCGCAAGGCCTGCGATGCCCGGCACATTGTCGGTTCCGGAACGCATGCCGTTCTGCTGGCCGCCGCCTAAGATCAGCGGACGGATTTTTACTTTCTCATCAATATATAAAAAGCCGCTTCCCTTCGGTCCGTGGATCTTGTGGCCGCTCACGGAGAGCATGTCGATGCCCATCCGTTTCGGATAAATCCGGTATTTGCCGAACGCCTGGATCGCATCGACATGAAAATACGTTTTCGGATTTTTCGCCTTGATTCTGCGTCCGATCTCCCCGATTGGCTCAACAGAACCGATCTCATTGTTGACATACATAATCGAAACGAGAATCGTCTCCGGCGTGATCGCTTCTTCGAGTTCGTTCACATCCACAAGGCCTTCTTTATTTACCGGCAGGCGCGTAATACGGAATCCCTGCTCCTCCAGAAATGCCAGCGGTGCCGACACGGCCGGGTGCTCGATCGCGCTTGTGATGATGTGGTTTCCCGTTCTCTTATTTGCCATTGCTGTTCCGACGAGCGCCCAGTTGTCGGACTCTGTGCCACCGGAGGTAAAGAAAATTTCTTTTTCTTTGACTTTCAGAATCTTTGCCAGCGTTTCCTGGGCGGTTCTGATATATTGTTCTGCTTCTACCCCTTTTTGATGCATCGCAGACGGATTTCCATAATGATTTACCATCAGATCACAGACGAGATCTGCGGTTTCCTGATAAACACAGGTGGTTGCGGAATTGTCCAGATATGCTTCCATTATCTTGTTCGTTCCCTTCCTTCTAAAAGATACACCAGAATGGAAAGCACGGTCATTCCGGCCGTTTCCGTGCGCAGAATGCGCTTTCCGAGCGTAATCGGCTCTACCTTTTCCTTCATGGCCATTTCCACTTCCGCTTCGTCGATGCCGCCCTCCGGTCCGATCAGGATCGCAATAGATTCACCCGGTTCAATGGATTCCAGAATTCTTCTCGTTCCTTCCATCCCCTCTGCGTTCTCATACGGCATCAGGCGAACGTCTGATTCTGCCATCATTGCAAGCGCCTGCTGAAATGTAACAGGCATGTGTACCGTCGGAATCTGCATCCGTTTGGACTGCTTTGCCGCACCAAGCGCGATCGTCTGCCAACGCTCTGCTTTCTTTTCCGCCTTTTTCCGGTCCAGCTTCACAACGCAGCGTTTCATCTCCACCGGAACAATTTCCGTCGCACCAAGTTCCACTGCTTTTTGGATGATCAGTTCCATTTTGTCACCTTTTGGCAGACCCTGAAACAGTACAATTCCGGACGGGAGTTCTCTGTCTGCTGCTGTGACTTCTTCTACTGCGGCAAGAACCTCCCCTTCCGGGAAATCCGAAACGGCACAATGATATTCCTTTTCGCCTCCGGTACTGACCAGTATTTTTTCGCCCGGCCGCATGCGGAGCACATTTTTGATGTGATTAACGTCACTGCCCGTGATGTGGACAGTGCCGTCATAAATCTGACTTTCTTCTACAAAAAAACGGTACATGAATCTGTTCTCTTTCTCTTCTGGTGTTTCGCTTTTCTTAATTTACATCGGTTTTCTTGCTGTAACAGAAACCCATTCGCCCTGATGTGTAACTTCAACTACTTCAAGTCCCGCTGCAACGACTGCCTCTTTGACAACTTCCTCTTTCACATCGAGAATGCCGGATGTGATATAAACAGCGCCCGGCTTCATCTGGTGTACGATTACCGGCGTCAGCGGAACGAGAACATCTGCAAGAATATTGGCGGTAACGATATCGTATTTCTCGTATCCGACTCTGTCCTGTACTTCTTTGTCATCAATGATATTTCCGATCATCATATCAAAAGCTTCTACCGGAATTCCATTGACTTCTTTGTTTTCCTCAACTGCAGGAACCGCACACGGATCGAGATCTGTTCCGACCGCATGACGCGCACCAAGCTTCAGTGCAATAATCGAAAGAATACCGCTTCCGGTTCCGACATCAAGCAGCTCGGTATCCTTTGTCACATATTTCTTTAACTGACGGATGCAAAGCTGTGTTGTCTCATGCATACCCGTTCCAAAGGCTGTGCCCGGATCGATATGGATGATCATTTTATCCCGGTCTTCCGGCTTTACTTCCTCCCAGGACGGGATGATCAGAATGTCGTCCACATAGAACTGTTTGAAATACTGTTTCCAGTTGTTGATCCAGTCCTTGTCCTCTGTCTCAGACTCTGTGATGGTGCACTCTCCAAGATCCAGGAACTCCTGCATTTCTGCAAGTGCCGCGCGGACATCTGCAAGAACCTTCTCCTTGTCCTCATCCACATCGAGGTAAAAATTCAGATAGGCAATGCCGTCGTCATCCGGAATATCCGGCATGATATCCACGAACATCTGCTGTTTGTCGCTCTCGGTCAAAGGCTGTTTGTCCTGAATTTCCACGCCTTCGATTCCCACATCGGCCAGAGTGGAGATCACAATGTCTTCCACTTCCGATCTTGTTTTTAATGTAAATTTATTCCATTTCATTGTTTAAACTCCTTTTTGCGCTTCTCTTTTCCATACGTGCAAAGAAAGCCACATTTATCATACACGATATCGTTCCTGTTGTAAATGTTATTTTCGGCTTTTACGGCCCGTCTCAATCCGAAATTTTTGTCAGAAAGCCATCTTTTTTCGCCTTCTGATAACGCCATATCAGCCCGAGTGTGGATAAAATGCGCACCCCAAGATCTATCAGATTGAACCGATACAGTGCCGTAAAATCTGCCCCAAGTGCCGTATACAGACGGACACCAAGCAACGGCAGAACACTGTTGGTCAGCGTCGTCATCATCGTAAAGAGGCTGATCAAAAGCGAACGGTTCTTTTCCGGTGCGGCATTTAAAAGAATCTGTACCGTGCAGAGTGCAACGGCACACTGTGGAGCGTTCAGAACCGTCATCAGAACAATAAAAGTAACCCCGCGGTACGCCAACGGTAAATGTGGAACCAAAATCATAATAACCGGGCAGAAGCAAAGACCGATCCCGGCGAAAATCAGTGCAAAATCCGGCGATTTTTTCCGGACAACCTTCGCGATCATTCCAACCGCCGCAAGCTGACCGATATTGAAAACACCGTTGCAGATGGAAAGTGTCATCTCCGACATTTTGCAATATTTGACCTGTCCTAAATACCACATGCTCCAGTCAAGCTGCCAGGTGATATAGAAAAAGACCACCGGCACGAAAAACCAGCGCAATGCTTTATTTTTCCCCACGCTTGTGATCGCCTCCAGCAGATCAGAAACAGAAAAACGTGAGGATGCCTTCCCCGCTTCTGCCGGAGCTTTGCCCTCCTCCTGCTGTTCCACCGGAATTTTTTTGATTGCAGCGGCCTGCAGCAGAACACAGACAGCACACAGATAAAAAAAGCTTCGGAGTACCAGAAGCTTTCCATCGGCCGTGTGGCATCTTCCCATCAGAATCCCGCAGATCACCGGTGCAAGAATGCCAATCACAAACATGAACTGATTCCGAAAGGCATAGACATCGTTTCGCTGCCGCAGTGAAACCGCAGCACCGAACATTGCCTGCCACTGCGCATTGTAAATAGCAAGTGCCCCCGCAGTAAATGCCAGTGATACAAAAAACAGCTCCATACGTCTCTCGCCGAGTGCCGGTACACTTCCAAGAAATGCATAGCCGGCACACATCACAAGAAGCGTAAGCATCGGTATCGTCTTTGTCGACTTCAGACGATCCGCCAGAATTCCAAGCGGCAGCAGTGCTGCACACGCTACAATGTTCGGCACCATCTGGATAATGCCGATCTGACTGTCGGTTGCACCCATGTTTGTCGCATACAGATTCAGGCCGAAACCGTTGATCGATGTGATATATTGCAGAAATACACCCTCGACGGCAAACAGCAGCATGGTCTGCGCAGATGGCGGCATCTTTTTTACCCGATAAAACAGACTCTTTTTCATTGTTTGATCCCCCATACCTTCTTCTGTTGTCTTCACGTTCCTGCCCCCGCCGGATACGTAAAGATTCTGCTCTCATAATGGCAATTTCATGTTCAAATGTCAACAGAAATACTCGGATCCGATGTGAGAAATTTAACGGCATTTTCTGTCAATATTCACAAAAGAAAAAGGGGAATTCTCCCTGTTGAATGCATGGGTTTTGCATAAGAAAAAGGAGCCCCCGTTTTACCTGGGGCTCCGCCTATTGGAAATGTTTATAGCAATCTCAGAAACTATAGCAAGACCAGAAAATAACGCAAAAAAGGCAGTGCTGCAGGGCGCGAATTACAAGGAACGGATTTGAAGGCGTACCGGGGTACGACGAAAATCCGTGACGCAGTAATTCACGTTCTGCAGTGCTGAATTTTTTGCGTTATTTTCTGGTCTTGCTATAAATTCATCTCCCACCGCAGAACGTGTCTTCTTGCCGGAAGAGGATAAAAAAATTCAGCACTGCTTTTTGCGTTATTTTCGGGGTTTGCTATCAGAATTCGATCTCGCGCAGATATCTGTGCAGCGCATCCTGCCAGGTCGGCAGTTTTTCGAATCCGTTCTCGGTCAGTTTCTCTTTGCTCATGCGGCTGTTGGACGGACGTTTTGCTTTTGCCGGGTACTGGTCAGAGCTTACCGGTGATACACTTACTTTTCCGTAAGCCGGATCGATCTCAGCGGCCTGTTTGAAAATCTCGCAGGCGAACTCATACCAGGAGCAGAGTCCCTCGTTTGTTGCATGGTAGCGGCCGTAGTTCTCTTTCTCTGCCATGTCGACAAGCAGGCGGGACAGGTCGTAGGTGTAGGTCGGGCTTCCTACCTGATCATCTACAACAGTCAGATGATCGTGTGTCTTTCCAAGGTTCAGCATGGTCTTGATGAAGTTCTTTCCGTTCACGCCGAATACCCATGCGATGCGGACGATGTAGAATTTTTTCACCCATTTTTCTACGGCAAGCTCACCCTCATATTTCGTCTGGCCGTATACGTTCAGCGGATGACGCTCATCATCCGGCTCCCACGGGCGGGTGCCCTGGCCGTCGAATACGTAGTCGGTAGAGATGTAAATCATTTTGCAGTCGAGGTCATGGCAGACTTTTGCGATGTTCTCGGTTCCGACTGCATTGACCTGATGTACTTTTTCTTTTTTGTCATCATCCTCAGCAAGGTCTACAGCGGTCCATGCTGCACAGTGGATTACGACATCCGGGTTTGCTTCGGTAATGACTTTTCTTACGCTTTCTGCATCGGTGATATCCATTTCTTCAATATCAACGCCGATTCCTTCATGACCGCGTTTTGCAAGTTCATTCATGACGTCATGGCCGAGCTGGCCTTTTACACCTGTTACAAATACTCTCATAATGGTTCTCCTTTTTTCTGATTTTGCTATCGTTATGTTTTGTCTGTCTCTTGTTTTTCAGTCTGATTTTCTGTTTGTACCATGAGTATAAAGGATGACGTTATGTCATGGTCAAGCACTTTTTTCAAAAACTGCCCCGGATTTTTCTTCCGGGGCAGTTTTCTTCAACGCTGTTCGCTTTTATTTGTCGATATATTTTCCGTTCATCACATCCATCAGATACTGGCCGTACTGATTTTTCTTCAGTGGCTCGATGTCGGTCAGAAGCTGGTCTTTGCCGATCCAGCCGTTCAGGTAACCGATCTCCTCGAGGCACGCAATCTTGCGGTGCTGATGCGTCTCGATGGTTTTTACGAAGTTGGTTGCCTCTACCAGACTCTCATGTGTACCGGTATCCAGCCAGGTGAAGCCCTGTCCGAGAAGCTCAACGTTCAGGCTGCCGTCTTCCAGATAGATCCGGTTCAAGTCGGTGATCTCAAGCTCTCCGCGCGGTGACGGTTTCAGGTTCTTTGCATACTCTACGACTTTGTTGTCATAGAAATACAGACCTGTAACACAATAGTTTGATTTCGGTTTCTCCGGTTTCTCTTCGATGGAGATGGCTTTTCCCTCGGAGTCAAATTCTACGATTCCGAAACGCTCCGGATCATCTACATAATAGCCGAATACGGTTGCGCCTTTTCCGGTCTCAGCGTTTTCTACTGCTGCTTTCAGGCGTTTGTTCAGACCGTGTCCGAAGAAGATATTGTCGCCGAGCACCATGGCAACGGAATCATCCCCGATGAACTCCTCGCCGATGATGAAGGCCTGTGCCAGTCCGTCCGGGCTTGGCTGTACCTTGTAGGAAAGCTGTACACCGAACTGATGGCCGTCACCGAGCAGTGCCTCGAAACGCGGGGTGTCCTGCGGGGTGGAGATGATCAGGATGTCGCGGATGCCTGCATTCATAAGAACAGACAGCGGATAATAGATCATCGGCTTGTCATAGATCGGGAGAAGCTGTTTCGATGTTACCATAGTTAACGGATAAAGACGTGTGCCGGAACCTCCGGCAAGTACGATACCTTTCATAATTCGTTACTCCTTTTTCGTATATGATACCTCTAGTATAACCTCATTCCCGGAAACGCGTCAACCCGTATCGTAACGTAACCGTTACTGTTCACTCAGCAGTGAAACACTTGCTGTTTCGCTGCGTAAGAACATGTTTCAGGTGTGAGCAACCCTCCTTTTGCGAAGCAAAACTTTAAATGAAGGTTGCGAATGTTACAGTTCGCTGGGCACCAGTGAACTGTAACACGTAACGGTGTGTGATAACTTTGTGACGTTTCTGTTATCAGCAGCTGTATTTCGTCAGTTTCTGGCGGGAATAGATCGAGCTGTTGCGGTTGAATACGTAGGCCGCGGTGCAGACAATAAAGAAATATGGCAGATAATCGTAGCCAAAAATCTCGCCGCCGATGAAAATAGCCGCCAGTAAGGTATTGGTTCCGCCACCGAAAACCGCCGCATAGCCAAGCGCCGCGGAAAGCTCCACCGGAATACCGAACAGATTGCCAAGGACTGCTCCCAGGGTTGCTCCGATGGTAAACAGCGGTGTTACCTCGCCGCCCTGAAACCCGGCGGACAGTGTCAGAATTGTCAGGATAAATTTCAGCGCCCAGTCATATGCATATACCTTTTCCCCATGAAATACCGCTTCCACCAGATTCGTTCCAAAGCCGCAATACCGTCCTCGGTACAGAAGCAGGAACAGAATGCTAAGGATAACACCGATGGAGAAAACACGTACCAGCGGATTTTTGATTTTTTCGCCGAGATATTTTTTCGTGTGCTTTAAGCACCAGGCGAAGAGGCCGCCTGTGATTCCAAAAATAATACCAAGTGTAATCAGACGCACCAGCAGGAACGGTGTCAGGCTTTCGCTGATGTGGACAGCCAGATTTTCTTTGCGGATTCCAAGCAGGGAAGCTACAGCGCTCGCAGAGAAAGATGCGGTAAACGCCGGAAGCAGTGCCTCGTACCGCATTTCACCCGCAGCGAGCACCTCTACCGCAAAGATCACAGCTGCAATCGGCGTTCCGAACATGCCCGCAAAGCCGGCGGCCATACCGGTTACCAGAAAGATACCGGGCGCGTTTTTAAACGGTAATTTTTTGCCAGCAAAATAGGAAAACACAGCACCGATCTGAACGGCAACGCCCTCGCGGCCGGCACTTCCACCGAACAGATGCGTCAACGCCGTTGAGAGCATTGCCAGCGGAATCATGCGAAGCGGAAGCTCTGTCTCCTCCTCATACGCTACACCAAAAATCAGACTCATGCCTCCTTTTCCCCTGCCACCGAATTTCTGATTGACTGCCACGATCACAAGACCTGCCATAGCGAGAAACGGCAGACACCAGAAAAGATGTGCCACGCGAACAGCCGTGACTTTCAAAAGCAGACGGCAGAACAGCGCCTCAATCAGACCGACTGCCGCACCGAGCGGAACGCCGGTCACACCGAGCAGCAGCAGGGCGCCGTAGGTGCGAAGGGATTTCTTCAGTTCTTCTTTCATTCTCTTTCTCTCCTTTTCGAATTCTGCTGTTATCATATCACGAAGCGGACAGATTGTGAACTATGGATACCTTTTCCTCCATACTCTTTGCCAGTGCATCGGCAAATTTTTCCTGCATCCGGATTACTTCTTTCATCTCCTGCTCCGTAAACTGCGCCGCAGCTTCCTCCTCGGACTGAAACAGCGGAAGAACCAGCTCTCTCGCATACTGTTTTCCCGTTTCAGTCAGACTGATGATTTTTTCCCGCCGGTTTGCCGGATTGACTTCCATTTCGATATATCCTGTTTTCGTTTTTAGTCCGTTTTCGTACTTTTTGTTTTAGTGTTTTTTTCTTCCTTTGTCAAGATTTCCAAAAGCCTCTTTTTTCCGTATATTTTCCGGCATTTTTCAAATACTAGCAACTGTCCAGACACTGTTAGGGAAAGGAGATTTTGAAGATGAGAAAAATCAGAAGAGTGTGTATGACGCTGGCATTGGCGGTATTACTGGCCGGGATGACGGCCTGTGGAAACAACACCACGAACGACACCGGAAATGGCAATACCAACACGGAGAGCGACATGGGACAGACGGATAACAGAAACGATGTCAATACGACAGAGATGCCGTCAAACGACAATGTAAATGATGTGACGGAGGGCACCGATGGGAATGCCAACGGTACGAACGGTACAAATACCGGGGATAGAAATACCCTTGGAGATGATGTCGGCGACGCCGCTGAAGATGTGACCCGTGGTGTCGGTGAGGGCGTTGAGGATGTCGGCCGCGCGGTGGACGATGTGGTAAGCGGCGGCGACAATGAGACGCAGAATCCGCAGGAAAACGGAGCAACTACACAGAATGGAGCGGGGATGGCACAGTAAATATGCACTTCTGCTGCTCCCGTATCTAAAAAACTTCCCTTGGCGAACGATATATGCAGGTTCGCCGGGAAGTTTTTTTACTGCCAGGCACATCAGCACCTGGTTTGATCCGTCACTTTCGATTTTTTCTTTTACAGACCGCATCTGAATTTTCTGCCCTTCGCGCCAAGAATGCTGGCCATCTGATCGCCCCACGCTGCACGCTCTGCATAAATATCAACCCGTTCCAGATCTCCGCTCCGGTCCACAAAGGCAGGGAACAGAAATCCACAGATAGGATTTCCCGGCTCGTATTCTCCAACCAACGGGCAGACAGCGCAGATCAGATAGGGGAACATCTCCTCGGATTCCCCCAGGCGCTCTTTATCGGAAGCCTTTGCAGGAATATCATACCGGTCATAAAACATGTAAATGGCATAAGCCCCGTGAATCTGCAATCCTTCGATCAGGATATCATAGAACGTTTCCAACAGCGCATCGTTCTTCAGTCCGCATTCCCGCAGCGCCATCAGCATCTGCCAGATACTGCCCGGCCCCTGGGATGTTTCCGGAAAACGGTATTCCCGCAGCTTCTCATTCGATTCCGCAAACGGAATTTTCTTGGCAATCGCCAGATTCCTGGCCTTTTCCGAACCGGACAGTTTCAGAAAATGAATGTTGAAACTGCCGTCATACTCCCCATCCGAATCCGTATAGCAACCCGCCATCCGCACAAACGAAGTCCGCGCCGGCGTCATCCTCCTCGTCAGCTCCAGCATGTCTTCCCGATTAATCATACATTCCCTCCGACAGTAAATATATTCGAAACTCTCTGCCTTTGATCTTATCATAACATGCTTTTTCTGTCAGCAGGTTTTTCGGAATCAGATGGGATACTTATTGACCAGCTTCTTAAATTCCGCCACAGACACTGCCATACAGTCGGCGGCATCCTGAATGCTGATCGTTCCTTTTTTTAATAAATTTGATAACACCTCAAGTTTGCCTTTTTCAATGCCTTCCGTTTTGCTGTCTTCCATCATTTCATCAATTGCCTGGCTTATATTTTTATAAATTGCGTTCCTTCTCACCATTTGATAAAATCAAGACAGTATCTCGCATTTTATGATTTTGACATAGAAAGGAAAACACATGAAATTAGCAGTAATCAGTGATCTTCATGGGAATTATTATGCACTCTCGGAGGTGATGGAGTTTCTTCGCAGGCAGCAAATTGACGGTATCATCGGGCTGGGGGATTTTGTGACGGATGGGCCGTTTCCGCAGAGGATGATGGGGGTGCTCCGCGAAATGCAGGAGGAGTTTCCGTGCTATCTGGTGCGCGGCAACCGGGAGGAATATCTGCTTGAGAATCTCTGGCAGCCGCAGAACTGGAAAGCGGGTTCTTCGACGAGCGGGCTTCTGGATTACACGTTTCGGAATCTTACCGATCAGGATCTAAAATTTTTTGAGCAGCTGCCGACAGACGGTGTTCTGATTGGAAAGCTGGATGAAGCCGGGAAACTGGTTCCCGTTTTTGTGCCGCAGGAAGAAGTTACACCGGACACCTGCCGTGAATCCCTTTTCCCGGCACTTCGGCTCTGCCACGGCGCACCTGGTGAAATCCGAGGGAATTTCGGGCTGCATCCGGAGCTCCTGCTTTCTCATCTGGAAAATCTCGATGCCTCCATCCTGCTTGGCGGCCACAGCCACAAGCAGGAACAGAAAGAATACGCAGGAAAAACGTATCTGAATCCAGGATCCCTTGGGCTTGCGCTTGATGATGTCGGCGGCCATGCGCACTTCGCAATTCTGACGTTGGAAAACAGCACATGGCAGATCGAATGTTTTCAGATCCCCTATGATCTCGAGGGCTATCTCGCCGAGTTCGACCGTGCCGAACTGGAAACCCACGGCAGTGTACTTGCCCGCTCCTTAAAGCGGACGCTGACCTGCGGTATCAATTACTTTTATCTCACGGTAAAACGGGTGCGGGAACTTGCGGATGCACTGGCGCTGACTGATCTTGATGAAGAGCTCTGGGAAAAAGCGGAACGGGAGCTGAAATAGATTTTTTGACAGAGGAACGTATTCCTATTACACTGCATAAGTGAAAAAACTCATTGGCTAAAACAGAAAAGATAAAAAAGAAGGCAGGCTGTGCAACTGCACACAGCCTGCCTTCTTTTTTATCTTTTCTATTTCCTGCTTCTGCCTTACTTCGCAGCAATCACATCCTGCATATCATACATACCGGCTGGCTTTCCAGCCAGGAATTTTGCGGCCTCTACAGCACCTTTTCCAAAAACTCCCTTGGAATATGCCCTGTGGGACAGGGTAACAACCTCGTCCGGGCCTGCGAAGATGACGTCGTGATCTCCGACGATGGTGCCGCCGCGTACAGCAGAGATTCCGATTTCTTTCGGGTCACGCTGCTCGTGGCGCTGGCTTCTGTCGTATACGTAGTGGTACTGGTTGTCCATTGCCGCGTTCAGGCTGTCTGCCAGGGCGATGGCGGTTCCGCTTGGAGCGTCGCATTTCAGTTTGTGGTGTTTCTCCACGATCTCCATATCAAAGCCTGCTTCGGCAAGCACTTTTGCAGCTGCCTGTACCAGTTTCATCAGCGTATTCACACCAAGGGACATATTTGCAGAGCGGAGAACCGGGATTTCTTTGCTGGTCTCCTGCACTTTTTTGAGCTGATCCTCGGTGAGGCCTGTGGTGCAGAGGACGAGTGGAAGTTTTTTCTCCTTGCAGGCATCGAGCAGTGCGTCGGCTGCCTTGTAGGAAGAAAAGTCAACGACTACGTCTGCCGGAACATCGCATTCTGCCAGGCTTTTGAATACCGGGTAATCGTTCTGGCCGTTGTCGTTCATATCGATTCCGGCTATGATTTCTGCATTTGCATCTTCTTTTACCAGGCCGGTGATGACCTGTCCCATATGGCCGTTGCAGCCATGCATAATAATTTTAACCATTGTCTTTTTCCTTCTTTACTTCGTGTATTCTTAACTTAAGCCAGTTTGATTCCAAAATCTTTCATAGCCTTTGCCAGGCGCTCCTGGTTCTGCGGCTCCATCTCGGTCAGCGGCAGACGAAGCGGTCCAACCTCTTTGCCCATCAGGTTCAGCGCTGCTTTTACCGGAATCGGGTTTACTTCGCAGAACAGCGCATCGATGAGCGGCAGTGCTCTCAGCTGGATTTCTCTGGATCCGGCCACATCGCCGTCGAGGAATTTCTGTACCATGTCGTGGGTCTCACGCGGTGCTACGTTGGAAAGAACGGAGATTACACCGCTTCCGCCAAGGGAAAGGATCGGCACAACCTGATCGTCGTTTCCGGAGTACAGATCGATCTTTCCATCGGTCAGCTGCATAATTTTTGCGACCTGGGAAATGTTTCCGGAAGCCTCTTTGACTGCAACGATATTCTCAACGTTGTTGAACAGATAGACGATCGTTTCCGGTGCAATGTTTACGCCGGTTCTGCCCTGAATGTTGTAAAGGATGACCGGCACTTTGACGCTGTCTGCGATTGCGGTAAAGTGTGCAATCAAGCCCTTCTGTGTTGCTTTATTGTAATACGGAGAAACGAGAAGAAGTCCGTCCACGCCGTATTTTTCTGCTTCCTGAGACAGATAAATTGCTGTCTCCGTGCTGTTGGAGCCGGTTCCTGCAATTACCGGGATTCTGTGATTTACTTTTTCCACGGTATATTTGATGGCATCCAGATGCTCCTCATGGGACAGGGTCGAAGCCTCACCGGTGGTTCCGCAGATAACGATGGCGTCGGTTCCGCCGGCGATCTGCTCCTCAATCAGTTCTCCGAGTTTTTCGTAATTCACTTCCTGTGTTTCGGTCATCGGTGTGATAATTGCAACAGCTGCACCTTTAAAAATAGACATTCTCTTTTCCTCCTGTATGTTGTGTCAGATAAAACCATAAGAAATCAGTCGCCGGAGCTTATCTCCCACGGAAAATTTCACTTTCCGTTAAAAAAAGAGGCGCCTCATCCCAGATAAGATCGCCTCCAAATTCACACATACGCAGTATCTATGATCAGATAGCTCTCCATCTCTCGATGACAGTCGCAGATTTTTTCAACCTGCGCCCAGGAGCATACCGGTTCAGCGCCGGATGTCCTTCGGCATTCTTCCCTTTTCCTCTTCTTCTTTTGCTGCTGAGGCATCCGAAAAGGTACTCTTGAAGTAATGCGACCTCTATCCACTTCAGTTCTGCTTTTACTATAGCATCATTAAATTTTCTTGTCAACAGCGGATCGCGCTTTAACTCTCACTATATTCCAGCTTGCTCACCGAAACCTCATATGCGGTCCGCTTTTCCATTTCCGTCTCGCTCAGCCGCTTCATATATTCCCGGCTCTGGATCCGTCCCCAGATGAGAACGTGGCCGCCCACGGCAAACGCAGAGGCATACCGCGCATTCCGTCCCCAGCAGATGCACGGGATATAATCTGATTTTCCATACGGACGGTTGACCGCGATCAGAAGGTCGGCGATCTCTCTTCCCAGAGGTGTTTTCCGGTAGACCGGCGGTTTACATATGTATCCATCGAGGTAAATCTGGTTGGATTTGACGGAATCGTCCTCTTCCTCCACGAAGCTTAATTCCCGCGCAAATACGGAGAGTACCAGACGGTTCTTCTTCTCCTCGTGGCGGTTGTAGGACCGGAACTGACCGCTGATGCAGATCCACTCACCCTGGTAATCCTGTGATACGTCCACCAGCCGCTCGGAGACCATCACCGGAATGATGTCCTGCGATTCACTCAACCGCTTGACCATCACATCGACGAGGTAAAAGCCCTCTCCGAATACCTGATGGCTGAATGTAAACGGGGAGACAATCTCTCCCATGATAACCACCTGATTGTTTTCAATCATCTTGTCTGCCATAATGAAAATCCCCTTCCTTTGTCTTTTCTTTCTGAATATTGATTTCTGATCGGTACTTTGCTGATCTATAATCCTAATGTATGAACCACATTTCTTTTTCAGAACCACTTTTTTCCAGATTTTTTTATTTCTATTCAAATCAGCATTCTGCCCAATTTTTTGTATATGTTTCTGTAAAAACCGCACCACATGCTTCGTATTTTCTACCATTGCAATACAAAAAATGTCACATCTTCCCTGTTTTTTTTCTCTGTTCTGTGCTATAATAGTTCAGATAGGCAGGCATCCAGCAGAGACAAAACGGCAAGGCACCTGCCTTTGTGCTGTGATAAACATTCCCGGCCGGCTTGAAATTTTGAAAAATTGAACCCGGCAGGGTCAACTCATAGGAAGAGGAATGAAGAAATGAAAACAACGAGAGAAGATGTAAGAAACGTTGCCATCATCGCCCATGTCGATCATGGTAAAACTACACTGGTAGACGAGCTTCTGAAACAGAGCGGCGTTTTCCGTGCCAATCAGGAGGTTCAGGAACGTGTCATGGACTCGAACGATATCGAGCGTGAGCGTGGAATCACCATTCTTTCCAAAAATACAGCAGTTTACTACAAAGGAACGAAAATCAACATCATCGACACCCCAGGCCATGCGGACTTCGGCGGCGAGGTTGAGCGAGTTCTGAAAATGGTAGACGGCGTTATTCTGGTTGTAGACGCATTCGAGGGCGCTATGCCGCAGACCAAATTCGTGCTGAAAAAAGCACTCGAGCTGGATCTGTCCGTTATCGTCTGCATCAACAAGATCGACCGCCCGGAAGCCCGCCCGGATGAAGTTATCGACGAAGTGCTCGAGCTTCTGATGGACCTCGATGCATCTGACGAACAGCTTGACTGTCCGTTTCTGTACGCATCCGCAAAGATGGGTCATGCGGTACTCGATCTGAACGATACCCCGAAGGATATGACTCCTCTGTTCGAGACCATCCTGAAATACATCCCGGCTCCGACCGGCGATCCGGAAGCTGGCACACAGCTTCTGATCAGTACCATCGACTACAACGAATACGTTGGACGTATCGGTGTCGGCAAAGTTGAAAACGGAACGATCCGCGTGAACCAGGACGTTATGCTGGTCAACCACCACGATCTGACCAAGAAGAAAAAAGTAAAGGTCAGCAAACTGTATGAATTTGACGGACTGAAAAAAGTAGAGGTTACTGAGGCAGGCATCGGTTCTATCGTTGCTGTTTCCGGTATCCCGGATATCCACATCGGAGATACTCTCTGCGGCGATCTGGACAACCCGGTTTCCATCCCGTTCCAGAAAATCTCCGAGCCGACTATTTCCATGAACTTCATCGTAAACGACAGCCCGCTGGCCGGTAAAGAAGGTAAATACGTAACTTCCCGCCACCTGCGTGACCGTCTGATGCGTGAGCTGAACACTGACGTTTCTCTCCGCGTCGAGGAGACTGATTCCGCAGACTGCTTCAAGGTTTCCGGCCGTGGTGAGCTGCATCTGTCCGTCCTGATCGAAAACATGCGCCGTGAGGGATATGAGTTCGCAGTAAGTAAGGCAGAGGTTATCTACAAAGAGGACGAGCGCGGACGCAAACTCGAGCCAATGGAAATCGCATACGTTGACGTTCCGGACGAGTTCTCCGGTACTGTCATCCAGCTCCTCAGCGAGCGTAAAGGCGAGCTTCACGGCATGAGCCGCGCAAGCGATGGTTCCACCCGTCTGGAGTTCGAAATCCCGGCACGAGGCCTGATTGGTTTCCGTGGAATCTTCATGACCTCCACCAAAGGAACTGGTATCCTGAACACCGAGTTTGAAGATTACGCACCGTACAAGGGCGACATCGAATACCGCAAACAGGGTTCCCTGATCGCTTTCGAGGCAGGCGAGTCCGTTACCTACGGTCTGTACTCCGCACAGGAGCGCGGTACTCTGTTCATCGGACCTGGCGAGAAGGTTTACGCCGGTATGGTTATCGGACAGAACGGTAAGGCCGAGGATATCGAGCTGAACGTCTGCAAGACGAAACACCTGACCAACACCCGTACTTCTTCCTCCGACGAGGCACTGCGTCTGACTCCGCCGAGAATCCTTTCCCTGGAGCAGGCTCTGGACTTCATCGACAAGGACGAGCTTCTTGAGGTTACTCCGGTTTCCTTACGTATCCGTAAGAAAGAGCTGGATTCCAGACTTCGTAAGAGAGCGGCAATGAAATAAATTTTCATAAAATGACATAAGAACCGCCGGTTCACTCTTGATTTGAGAGTAAACCGGCGGTTCTTTGTCGTTTTTCTATTCTGTTTTCTATTCGTTTGTCGTTCCGCCATGGAAGCCGTAATACGTCTCTCCCGCTGCAAGATCCACGCCGTTTGCCGCTGCAAGAGTATGAATCGTGACAAGCTCATACCCGCGGTTGATCAGCTCCGGCACGATCGTTGCACACGATTCTACGGTCGTCTCGTGGATATCATGCATCAGGATAATGTCTCCCGGGCTTACACTGTCGAGAACGGCGCTGATGTTTGCCTGTACATTTTTTGTCTGCCAGTCCAGGGTATCGACATCCCACATGATGCTCGGGCGGCCGATAGATGCGAGCAGTTCATCGGTGCTGTTTCCATACGGGAAACGGATGACAGTTGCACCCTGTCCGTTGTTGTACTGGGCGATCAGATCATCCGTCATCTGGAACTGGGCAAGGCCGTCGTCGGTGCTCAGTTCTTTCATATTCGGATGCGCATAGGAGTGGTTTCCAAGCTCACAGCCGATCGCCGCCATGCGCGGGATCACATCTGCACCGTATTTTTCCACATTGCTGCCGAGCATAAAGAACGTCGCCTGTGCCCCGTACTGCTCCAGCGTATCGAGAAGCGTGCTGGTATAGACGCCTGGGCCGTCATCAAAGGTCAGGGCTACCATCATCGAGCCGTTGCGGTCTGGCTGGTAAACACCCTGGTCATCAAAGTAACAGCCTTTTCCGCCGATCGCTTTCCAGCCGGTCGCCATGTAACCATTGGAATCAAAATGGTACTGGTTTCCGTCGATATCTGCCCAGCCGTTGACGTAGTACGTTGTGGCATCCGTTGCGTACCACCAGCCCGACGAGCTGTACTGCCATCCCGGCGTCTCATTCGGCGGCGTGGTCTCCGCAAGCTTCTTAATTCCCGCATTTCCCGATCCGTCCTCCGCCTCTGGCGCCGTCTCGCTCACCGTCTTTGCGGCTGTGTCATTACTCAGTACAATTCCTTTTTTCGCAAGCTGCGCTCCCGCAAATTTCCAGATAAGCGCAAGAAAAAGAAGGCCGATTACCACACACAGGGAAATCCGTGATACTTTCTGCATCATCTGTCTGCGGCGCATCTGCTTTCTTCTCTGTTTCAATGATTTTCTTTCCATATGATCTGTTTATACTCCATCGTCCCGCCCCTTTGCGGAACTTTCTTCCATCGTAACACAAACGTTTTTCGACATTTTTCTACTTACTATCATAACGTGATCTGACCTAAGATGCAAGGCACAAATTCTTACATTTTTCCACTTCTGGTAAATTAATGTTTATCGTTTCTTAACATCTTGTCACAAAAAAGAGTGACTCTGCACCCATGGTAAAAGCGGATACAAAATCACTCTTTGTCACTCTCTTTTAAAAAACCTGGTTTCTTTCTGGTGCTTTGCCACCAAATCACAGGTCTTTCACCTGTCCAGCCTGATTATCCTCTCTGCTTAAGAGTAACTGCAAAGTTTTAACGTTGCCAGAACAACGGAAGCAAACACCTTATGCCTCATGTCCTATTTTAGTCAGGAAATCGCTGCCCATCACCCATTTTTCGTTTTCCAGCGTCACAACGGACTCGAGTTTCCAGGTGACGGTCTCTATTTTGGTTTTGCGGAAGAAATGGAGGAAACGGGTTCGTCGCTCGATCGCAGCGGTCACGTTGGTTTCGATCTTCATCTGGTTGGATTCGTTGGTTACGGTTGTGGAGACGCTGCTCACGGTGATGCTGGTGATTCCGGTGTTGGTGTCGCTGTTCAGGTAGGCATCGCAGAGCTGCTGGTACTGTTCTTTGGCGGTTTTCTGTACGGCGGTGTCGGCGGAAAATTCATTTTTGATGGTGCTGAAGGATTTTCCGGCGGCTGCGGCTGTGAATACCTTGTCCAGGGACTCTTCTGCGCGGTCGGCGATGGTTTTGCCGGTGGAATCGTTGAGTTTTAAATCCGGCAGGAATTCCATGCTGCTGTTGTCCTGCACGAGGACGATCTCGCGGTATGGGTCTTTCTGTTTTTCGGTCAGTTCAATGGTGTGGCCGCCGAGGAAGAGATACGGGATTTTGTAGATGCTGACGTTATCTGCTGTCTCTTTTAAATACTTTTTCCCGACCTGCACGCCGTCCAGATAGAACGAGGCATCCGCCGGGACGGTGATTTCGACATCCGTCACGCAGCTGTCTTTCGGCACAACGTACCACTCTTTGAAGTTCCATTTTACGGTATCCCCGACGGCGATCTCCAATGTTTCTTCCTGCGAGTCGCTCATGCCTTTTAACGTGTACCGCACAGTATAAATCCTGTTTTCCCCGGTCTCAAGATTCTGTTTTCTGCGCATGAAAAAGCTCTTGATCTCCGGTGTTTCCTGCCCGTCAGTGCCGTCCTGTTTTGCTTTCCAGGTCATTGCATTGACGTAGTTCTTCCGCGACAGAAACGTGCTGTCCGGGAACTGGCATACATCGTATGCACTGTTCCAGTCTCCTGCCAGGCATGCTTCCACGTAATTCCGTCCTGCCGCCTGCGGCGCATACAGATACGCGCCTGCCATAAAAAATACGGCGCACAGAATCAGAAACAGACTGAGATTCACGATCAGAATCCGCAGACTCATCGGCAGATCACGAAATTTTGCCGCCCGTATTTTCACAGAAAGCTCCGTCGTCTCTTCTCCGTCTTTTTCCACATGGCGGAATCTTTTTCCTTTTCTTTTCCACTTCTGGAGCATAGTTTACCTCATCTTTTCCTCTTATTTAGACTGTTCTTTCACCGCATACGTATGCACCCGGTCGCTCTTCTGGCTGTATGCCTCTCCCTCGGAATAATACTCCTCCGATGTCGTGGAAAAACGCGTAATCGTCTCTTTCACACGCTCTCCCGCCGTTTGCTGGTGGAGAAACAGCGCTGCAATCATCAGAATCACAAATATATCCAGAATCAGTACCGCCGCATTTGCCACGATGCCAGGTAATTTTTTTATCCACATAGGCTTCCCTCTTTTCTGTCTCCATTGTAACAAAATGCTCCCGAAAACACAAGGAAAGCAGAGACCCCGGCGAACCGAAAATTCTCTGCTTTTCACAAATGACATATTTATTTTTTAACCTTGTTTCAATCCACAGTCGGTAATTTCACAGAGTCTGACATGTCAGCAGAATGCTGACTGTGGTTTGCCTCATGTCAGTGGGGGATACCGATTTCTCTCCGCCCGCCACTGCCGTTAACTTTCTTATTTGCAATTCATCTCACCACCTATAGAGGTGGGAGAATCCTTGCTATTATTTGTTGAAGGGTTTACTCCTCGGTATCATCCTTTGACGGAATCATTTCCTCAAAGTCGAAGTCGAGCATCGGCTCTTCCTCTTCAGCTGACGGTTCTTCAACCGGAGCTTCTGCCATCGGAGCTGCCGGAGCATCGTCCTCAAGATCTTCGGTCAGAATCAGATCCTCGTCCTCTTCTTCCTCGATCATGCTGTCGGTATTCAGATGAATGTTGCTGTAGCACTTCATACCGGTACCGGCCGGGATCGGTTTACCGATGATAACGTTCTCTTTCAGGCCTACCAGATGGTCAACCTTACCCTTGATAGCAGCGTCGGTCAGAACCTTGGTGGTCTCCTGGAAGGATGCTGCGGACAGGAAGGAATCGGATGCCAGGGATGCTTTGGTGATACCAAGCAGTACCTGTTTTCCTTCTGCCGGCTCTTTGCCTTCTGCGATCAGAGCTTTGTTGGTCTCGTCGTAATCCAGGAAGTCTACCATGTCGCCCGGAAGGAATTCGGTATCTCCGTTTTCCTCGATGCGGATCTTCTTCAGCATCTGGCGAACGATAACCTCGATATGCTTATCGTTGATTTCTACACCCTGCAGACGGTAAACTCTCTGTACCTCGCGGATCATGTAATCCTGAACGGCACGTACACCTTTGATCTTCAGGATATCATGCGGGTTGACAGAACCTTCGGTCAGCTCGTCTCCGGCTTCCAGAACAGTTCCGTCTGCGATCTTAATACGGGATCCGTAAGGGATCAGGTATGTCTTGGATACGCCGTCTTCCGGATTGGTAACAACGATTTCGCGTTTCTTCTTGGTGTCTTTGATCTGTGCAACACCGGCGATTTCGGTGATGATGGCAAGTCCTTTCGGCTTTCTTGCCTCGAAAAGCTCCTCGACACGAGGAAGACCCTGTGTGATATCTCCACCGGCAACACCACCGGTATGGAAGGTACGCATGGTCAGCTGTGTACCAGGCTCACCGATCGACTGTGCTGCGATAATTCCGACAGACTCACCAACCTGTACTGCCTCGCCGGTTGCCATGTTGGCACCATAGCATTTTGCGCAGATTCCGTTACCGGAACGGCAGGTAAGAATGGTACGGATTTTTACTTTTGTATAATGCTCACCGTTCTCGTTGATGCCGTCTTTGATGACACGGGCAGCACGTTTCGGGGTGATCATATGGTTTGCTTTTACAATGACGTTGCCGTCCTTGTCTTTGATCGTCTCGCAGGAGAAACGGCCTGTGATACGATCCTGCAGACTCTCGATCTGCTCTTTTCCGTCTGTGAACTCGCTGACCCACATACCCGGAATTTCGTCCTTGCCCTCGGCACAGTCGATTTCACGGATGATCAGGTCCTGAGAAACGTCTACCAGACGACGGGTCAGGTAACCGGAGTCGGCGGTACGAAGCGCGGTATCGGACATACCTTTTCGTGCTCCATGTGCGGACATGAAGTATTCCAGTACCTGAAGACCTTCACGGAAGTTTGACTTGATCGGCAGCTCGATGGTATGTCCGGTTGTATCGGCCATCAGTCCTCGCATACCGGCCAGCTGTTTGATCTGCTTATCGGAACCACGGGCTCCGGAGTCAGCCATCATGAAGATGTTGTTGTATTTATCCAGTCCGTCGAGCAGTGCTTTTGTCAGCGCATCGTCGGTCTTCTTCCAGGTATCTACAACCTCTTTGTAACGCTCTTCGTCTGTAATCAGACCACGTTTGAAGTTTCTTGTAATCTTGTCTACCGTTGCCTGTGCTTCGGCGAGCATCTCCGGCTTCTGCGGCGGCACGGTCATATCGGAAATGGATACGGTCATGGCTGCACGGGTGGAATATTTATATCCGGTTGCCTTGATATAGTCCAGAACCTCTGCGGTTTTGGTAGCTCCGTGTGTATTGATGACTTTTTCCAGAATCTGTTTCAGCTGTTTCTTTGCAACGAGGAAATCAACCTCAAGAGCAAGCTCATTACCCGGAACCGTACGGTCTACGTATCCCAGATCCTGCGGCAGAATCTCATTGAAGAGGAATCTTCCGAGTGTGGAGCTTACGTTCTGCTGCATTACAGTACCATCTTCCATCTCTTTTTCGCAGCGGATGGTAATCTTGGTCTGCAGGGTAATGTATCCGTTCTCGTATGCCAGGATGGCTTCGTTCATATCGCGGAAGAAGCTTCCTTCGCCCTTCTCGCCCGGACGCTCCTGTGTCAGATAGTAGATACCAAGAACCATATCCTGGGAAGGAACGGCTACCGGACCACCATCGGACGGTTTCAGCAGGTTGTTCGGAGAAAGAAGCATGAAACGGCACTCTGCCTGCGCTTCTACAGACAGCGGCAGATGGACAGCCATCTGGTCACCGTCGAAGTCGGCGTTGAATGCGGTACAAACCAGCGGGTGCAGCTTAATCGCTTTACCTTCTACCAGAATCGGCTCGAACGCCTGGATACCCAGACGATGCAGTGTAGGGGCACGGTTCAGCATAACCGGATGCTCTTTGATGACGTCCTCGAGAACGTCCCATACCTGCGGCTCGAGTTTCTCGACCATTTTCTTTGCGTTTTTGATGTTGTGTGCAGTACCGTTGGAAACCAGCTCTTTCATAACGAACGGTTTGAACAGCTCGATTGCCATTTCTTTCGGCAGACCGCACTGGTAAATCTTCAGTTCCGGTCCTACGACGATAACGGAACGGCCGGAATAGTCAACACGTTTACCAAGAAGGTTCTGACGGAAACGGCCGGATTTACCCTTCAGCATGTCAGACAGAGATTTCAGCGGACGGTTTCCAGGACCGGTAACCGGACGGCCACGGCGTCCGTTGTCGATCAGGGCATCAACTGCCTCCTGAAGCATACGTTTCTCGTTGCGCACGATGATATCCGGTGCACCGAGTTCCAGCAGTCTCTTCAGACGGTTGTTACGGTTGATGATACGGCGGTACAGGTCATTCAGGTCAGATGTTGCAAAACGTCCGCCGTCGAGCTGTACCATAGGACGCAGATCCGGCGGAATAACCGGAACCGCATCGAGGATCATCCACTCCGGACGGTTTCCGGACTCACGGAATGCCTCAACAACCTCAAGTCTCTTGATGATGCGGGCTCTCTTCTGTCCGGTAGAATCTTTAAGACCTGCCTTTAATTCAGCAGACTCTTTTTCCAGATCGATTGCCATCAGAAGCTCTTTGATGGATTCCGCACCCATACCTGCACGGAAGCTGTTTCCGAACTCCTCTCTGGCATCCTGGTATTCTTTCTCAGTCAGAACCTGTTTGTACTGTAATTTGGTATCGCCTGCATCAAGAACGATGTAGTTTGCGAAATACAGAACCTTTTCCAGAGTTCTCGGAGACAGATCCAGGATCAGTCCCATACGGGACGGAATTCCTTTGAAATACCAGATGTGGGATACCGGAGCTGCCAGCTCAATGTGTCCCATACGCTCACGGCGCACACTGGATTTTGTTACTTCTACGCCGCATCGGTCGCAGATTACGCCTTTGTAGCGAATTTTCTTATATTTACCGCAATGGCACTCCCAGTCTTTGCTTGGTCCGAAGATTCTTTCACAGAACAGACCGTCTTTTTCCGGCTTCAGCGTTCTGTAGTTGATGGTCTCCGGTTTTTTTACCTCGCCATGGGACCACTCCCGGATTTTCTCCGGGGAGGCAAGTCCTATTTTGATGGCATCAAAGCTCATCTGGTAATTTTCTTTTTTTGCTGTTTCTGGCATTTGATTACCCCTTTCCTCGCAAAGCGAAGATCTACAAGTTACATGTCATCATCTGAACTTTCATCCAGATCAAGATAAGAGTCTTCTTCTTCATCCTCTTCCACATCTACCATTTCTTCTCCGTCAAATTCTTTCTTGGAGAATCCATAGTCACCAAATCTCTCGTCCTCTCTGTCAGAGTAACGGTCTCCCTCGATGATGTGGTTCAGGTTGGTATCACCGTAATCAACTGATTCCATAATTTTAACTTCGGTATTGTCATCACGCAGTACGCGGACATCGAGTGCCAGGGACTGCAGCTCTTTCAACAATACTTTGAAGGATTCCGGAATACCAGGCTCCGGAATATTGTCGCCCTTGATGATGGCTTCGTATGTCTTCACACGGCCAACCACATCGTCAGACTTCACAGTCAGGATCTCCTGCAGCGTGTAGGATGCACCGTACGCCTCAAGAGCCCAAACCTCCATCTCTCCGAAACGCTGTCCACCGAACTGAGCTTTACCACCCAGAGGCTGCTGTGTAACGAGGGAGTATGGGCCGGTAGAACGGGCATGAATCTTATCGTCTACCAGGTGATGCAGTTTCAGGTAATGCATGTGTCCGATTGTCGTTCTTCCATCGAACGGCTCACCGGTACGTCCGTCGCGGAGCTGTACCTTACCGTCTCTTGCGATATCAACACCCTTCCACAGTTCTCTGTGATCCAGATGCTCTTCCAGATACTGATATACTTCCGGAAGCAGAATATCTTTATATTTCTCGGAGAATGCATCCCATTCCATGTTTACATAATCGTTTGCCAGTTCCAGGGTATCCTGAATATCTTTCTCGTTTGCGCCGTCGAAGATCGGAGTGGAAACGTTGAATCCAAGCGCTGCTGCTGCAAGGCTTAAGTGGATCTCCAGCACCTGTCCGATGTTCATACGGGACGGCACACCCAGAGGATTCAGCACGATGTCCAGCGGACGTCCGTTCGGCAGGAACGGCATATCCTCTACAGGAAGTACACGGGAAACGACACCCTTGTTTCCGTGACGACCAGCCATCTTATCGCCGACAGAGATTTTTCTCTTCTGTGCGATGTAGATGCGGACTGCCTGGTTTACTCCAGGAGAAAGTTCGTCGCCGTTTTCACGGGTAAATACTTTGGCGTCCACGATGATACCATACTCACCGTGCGGTACTTTCAGGGAAGTATCACGTACTTCTCTTGCTTTCTCGCCAAAGATGGCACGGAGCAGACGCTCCTCTGCGGTCAGCTCGGTTTCTCCCTTCGGAGTTACTTTTCCGACCAGAATATCACCGGCACGTACCTCTGCACCGATGCGGATGATTCCACGCTCGTCCAGGTCTTTTAAGGCTTCATCGCCGACGCCCGGAACGTCTTTTGTGATCTCTTCCGGTCCAAGCTTGGTGTCACGGGCCTCTGCCTCGTACTCCTCGATGTGGATGGAAGTGTAAACATCATCCTGTACCAGACGCTCGCTTAAGAGTACGGCGTCCTCGTAGTTATATCCTTCCCAGGTCATAAATCCGATCAGCGGGTTTTTACCAAGAGCAAGCTCGCCCTGGTAAGTAGACGGACCGTCTGCGATTACTTCGCCGGCCTCTACATGGTCACCTTTAAATACGATCGGTTTCTGGTTGTAGCAGTTGCTCTGGTTGCTTCGCATGAATTTGGTCAGATGGTAAACATCTTTTGTTCCGTCATCATTGTTCATGCGGATCTCGTTGGAGCAGGAATAGGAAATGGTTCCTGCTTTTTTTGCAACGACGCAGACACCGGAGTCTACGGCTGCTTTTGCTTCGATACCGGTTCCTACAACAGGAGCATCGGTGATCATCAGCGGTACGGCCTGACGCTGCATGTTGGATCCCATCAGCGCACGGTTCGCATCGTCGTTCTGAAGGAACGGGATCAACGCCGTAGCAACGGAGAATACCATCTTCGGAGACACGTCCATGTAATCAAACATGTGCGGCTCGTAGGACTGGGTCTCATCCAGATAACGTCCGGAAACGTTCTTGTTGAGGAAGTGTCCTTCCGCATCCAGCGGCTCATTTGCCTGTGCTACATGGTAATTATCCTCTTCATCTGCGGTCATGTAGACTACTTCGTCGGTAACACGCGGATTTTTCGGATCTGATTTGTCAATTCTTCTGTATGGAGCCTCAACGAAGCCATACTCGTTGATGCGCGCATACGATGCCAGAGAGTTGATCAGACCGATGTTCGGTCCCTCAGGAGTCTCGATCGGGCACATTCTTCCGTAATGGGAGTAGTGAACGTCTCGAACCTCGAATCCGGCACGGTCACGGGACAGACCGCCAGGTCCAAGGGCAGAAAGACGTCTCTTGTGCGTCAGCTCTCCAAGCGGGTTATTCTGATCCATGAACTGGGACAGCTGGGAAGATCCGAAGAACTCTTTGATTGCAGCTGTAACCGGTTTGATATTGATCAGGGACTGCGGAGAAATTCCGTCGATGTCCTGTGTTGTCATACGCTCACGTACCACACGCTCCATACGTGACAGACCGATGCGGTACTGGTTCTGAAGCAGCTCACCTACAGCACGGATTCTACGGTTGCCCAGGTGGTCGATATCATCGGCATTTCCTGCGCCGTATTCCAGATGCATGTTGTAGTTGATGGAAGCGAAAATATCTTCCTTTGTGATATGTTTCGGAATCAGGTCGTGGATGTCACGTTTGATCGCCTGTTTGATCTCTTCGATATCGGTATTCTCCTCCAGGATCTTTTCCAGAACCGGATAGTATACTTTCTCGTTGATGCCAAGTTCTTCCTCGTCAACATCTACCCATGCTTTCAGATCTACCATTAAGTTGGAAAGAACTTTTACGTTTCTCTCCTCGGTCTGGATCCATACATACGGTACTGCTGCGTTCTGAATCTTGTCTGCGAGTTCCAGAGTAACGGTGGTACCTTTTTCTGCAAGGATTTCACCGGTGGACGGATCTACAACATCCTCAGCGAGGATCTGGTTGCGGATACGGCTGCGCAGTGCAAGTTTCTTGTTGAATTTATAACGGCCTACCTTTGCCAGGTCATAGCGACGCGGGTCAAAGAACATGCTCATGATGAGGCTCTCTGCATTTTCTACTGCGAGAGGCTCGCCCGGACGAATTTTCTTGTACAGCTCGAGAAGACCTTCCTGATAGTTGGTGGAAGTATCTTTGGTGAAGCTTGCAAGAATCTTCGGCTCTTCACCGAACAGCTCTACGATCTCTGCATTGGAGCTTACTCCAAGTGCACGGATGAGGACTGTGATCGGAACTTTTCTGGTACGGTCTACGCGGACATAGAAGACGTCGTTGGAATCGGTCTCGTACTCCAGCCATGCTCCACGGTTCGGGATTACGGTACAGGAGAACAGTCTCTTTCCGAGCTTATCATGTGCGATGCCGTAATAAATACCAGGGGAACGTACCAGCTGGCTGACGATTACTCGCTCTGCACCATTGATAACGAATGTTCCTGTTGCTGTCATCAACGGCAGATCACCCATGAAAATTTCGTGCTCTGTGATCTCGTCTTTTTCCTTATTATATAATCTTACTTTTACCTTTAACGGTGCCGCATAAGTAGCGTCACGCTGTTTACACTCTTCGATTGAGTATTTTACGTCATCTTCACACAGTGTAAAGTCTACGAATTCAAGGCTCAGCCGTCCGCCGTAGTCGGAGATTGGTGAAATGTCATCAAAGACTTCCTTGAGTCCGCTTCTCAGGAACCAGTCATAGGAATCCTTCTGGACTTCAATCAAGTTGGGCATTTCCAATACTTCTTTTTGTCTCTGGTAACTCATTCGCATACTTTTTCCGGTAGGTATCGGACGTATTCTGTTTTTCTCCATTGACGTTGTCACCCCTTGTGTTATAATATATTTATTACCGCTCATGCCTGAACAAAAGGTTTTAGGCATATCTTGCCATAATAGTGCATTTTCTAGATTATCATGTTTTTTCAAGTGTGTCAACAAAACAGATTGTATTTTTTTCAGTACAATCCGTTTTTTACTGGTTTTTCTTCCGTGACCCTGTTAGAATAATACTTTAGATGTGATTGAAAGCACCGAATTTTCAGAAAAAACCGCCTGTTTGATTTTTTTATTTTTCAAATCAAACAGGCGGTTTTTTTATTCTAATTTTTTAATATTTCAGAGCTCCATCCCGATTTCGCTTATGCCGCGTCGAATCGTTCTTTTTAATGCTGAATATTGTCAGCCATCATGTCCATAAAGCTCCATGGTTTCAGAACTTTGTTGATCTCTGCAAACACTTTATCATCGTAGTTGTGTTTTACTTCCGTTTTGCGGTCAAACACCATGGTATCCGCATCCTCTGCTTCTACTTCCGGCCAGTGCGGGAGTCCGGCATGATCCGGGGTGCCGTTCTTTGCGAAGGCGAGAAGTGCTCCGAAGATTTCGCTTTCCAGTTTATCGCTGACATCCGGGATGCCACAAATTTCTACGAGATCTGCGTTTCCGAAGAAATATGGGATATCGGAGCAGTGCCATGCCGGCTTGCCGTGCTGGAACGGGAATTCCAGAGCGAAGTTGTAGAGATATGCTTTGCCGCCGCCTTTTGCGAACAGTTTGGCAAGTTTTACGGTCGGCTCACGCATTGCACGGTCGATGGCAAGAACATCTACGCCGTTCTTCTCCGGATATGCTTCTTTGAAAGCGTCCAGAACCTTTTCGGCATTGTCTCCATAAACCTTTTTGAGGATTTCCAGAATCTCTTCCGCTGTCAGTTTGTTCTTATCATAAGCTGCCGGTGCAAACGTTGCGAACTCGCCGTATACGGTTCCGATCATCATCGGAATCTGATGTGCATGCTCACGGAAGCCTGCGTCGAATGGATTTCCATAGAAGTAATCGCCCTTTTTCGGGCCGCCGCCGATGTAGCCGCCACTCTGTGCAATCGCCGGAGCCACTTTTGCATATGCAGCAGCAAGCTGCGGATACGGTACAGTTTCCAGCTGAGCCACATCGTCAAAGCCGAGCGCTTTCATCATTGCCGTAATAATCTCCGTGCCGTCTTTCTCTCCTGCGCCGAGCGGATCGTCCTCCATAACACCGCTCATGACAAGACCTTTCTGGAACAGACCGTCTGCTGATGGAATCTGCATCAGGTCAGTCACCTTCATTCCGCCGCCGGACTGGCCGAAAATGGTTACATTCTCCGGATCGCCGCCGAACAGGGCAATATTGTCATGTACCCACTGCAGGGCTGCCACCATATCGGCGTGGCCTGCGTTTGCGGAGTTTTTGTATTTTTCCCCAAACGGAGACAGATCCAGATATCCTAAAATATTCAGTCTGTGGTTGACAGAAACAAGAATCGAATCACCTTTCTTTGCGATGCTGACGCCGTCATACGCAACCTGCTCGATGGAAGATCCCGCTGCGTATCCACCGCCGTGGAACCATACGAGAACCGGTTTTTTGGCTTCCGGATCAAGTTTGTTTGTCCAGATATTTAAGGACTGGCAGTGCTCATCCTGCGGCCAGTAGCGGTGCGGAACCATAAGCTCGCCGTTCGGTGTATCTTGGTTCTGAAGCGGGCATACAAAGCCGTAGTTTGTCGCATCCTTCACGCCATCCCATTTGGACGGAACCGGCATCTGGAAACGGTCTGCGTATGCATACGGAATTCCTTTGTAAATGTAAACACCGTCATAAAAATAACCTTTTAAATCGCCGGATGTGGTATGCAGCACCGGCACGCCATCGTAATCAAATATTTTCCCCATTTTGAAATACCTCTTTTCTGTAGAATTTAGCATTTATGTTGTTTTCAGTATAAACAATATTTTCGTCCTTTTCTACTCGAATTGCCGCAAGATCTTCTTATATTGTTGCTTTTTTTCCACTCTTTCTCTGTATTCTCCCACCGCGAGTGCAATTTTTTGAAGATTTTACAGAATCTGCTCCACCTCAATCAGCGCCGTCTCGTGCGGCTCCAGGCGTTCCTGCACCGTGAGGCTGCCTTCCGGGTCGGTTTCCTGCTCCCAGACACGGTATTCCGGGTCCGCACTGTGGCACAGCATCGCGCGCTCCATCCGGTTCATCCGCTCCGGAGCTCCCATCCGCACCCACGCATCGTAGCTGCTGCCGTGCTCTTTCGTCACTTTATACAGCCGCAGGCAATATTTTCCCGGTTCCAGTCCGGTCAGCTTCACTGAAAAGGTCCGGATTTCCCCTATATTGAATACGCGGTAACGGTCCGTGCGGGAAATATTCACGGCATGGCGGTAGCGGTACAGCATATCGTAGTGAACATAGTTGTAAAGGTAAATCTGGCTTTGGTTTTTCTCCGGCTCTGTGCTGATAAAATAGCCGTCCCCACGCTTCACCAGACGAGATCCCATTCTGCCGAGCAGCCGCAGCGCAGTGCAGACCGCCTTTGGAATGCCGTTCATCGTGAACAGCCCAAAACCTCCATGATACGTTTCCCGCGCCGGAAATACTTCATCCAAACGGTCATTGACCGAGAAATACGCAATTCCCTGCAGCGCCTCTTCATTTTCCAGAAGATTTTTAAACAGCCATGCCGCTTTATAACAGGTATCGTTGCACAGATCCCTCTGCCAGATGTTGCTGCTGCACTCATCCACCAGAACCGGCAGTGCACCAAGCCCAGCCTTCTGCAGCAGACCTTTTACCTTCTCCCCGCGGTTCCGCAGAAAATCCGGGTCGCGGCTCACAATCATATTGATGCTCTCGTTGTTCTGGATCAGATTCATTTTCTCCTCTTCCTCTCCATAGATCACCGTGCCAAACGAGCGGAATGCAAAAATTTCCGGCACACATTCCTTTTCCTTCATAGTTTCGATAAAGGCTTTGAGATGTTCCTCCGGTCCAAGACCAAAGGAAAGACATGTTACAAGATCCGGGCTCACACGTTTCATCTCCTCGTACGATGCTTTCCACGTCCCAAAGAACTCATCTCCTCCATCAATCGTGATCACGTCTCCGCTGATCCACGGGTTGAAAATCCAGCGCCGCATCTGGTTGATTCCATACCGTTCCCTTAGATGTTCCATCAGGTTTTTAATCAGCATGCGCCACTCAGCCAGATCCCGCGGAGAGCTGCTTAGCGCCGGACGCATCGTTCTTCCCGGGTCTGTTTTTGCCAGCAGCAACGGCATATGGCCGAATTCCAGCAACGGCTTCGCTCCCGTGGAAAGGATGAAATCGATCACCTCATCAATATAGTTCCAGCAGAACTGAATCTCGCCCCACATATTCCGCCGAAGTACGCACATATCATCATCAAGAATTCCTTTTACGCGGATCAGCTCATAGCCGAGCTCCTGCACCAGCTGTTCCAGCTCATCCTGCACCTCGCGGTTCAGCACACTTGCCGCATAACCAGCATTGATCACGCGCTTCCAGTGGCCTGCCACTCTTGGTTTCCGTCCGTTTACTGCCGCTGTCACGGAAACGGCACTCTCATTTATCGTCTCAATCTCCTGCTCCGTGACCGCTGCATACTGCAGGAGACTCTGGAAAATATCATGGTCTCCCGCCGCCTCTTCCCGCTCTTTTCCTTTCTTTTCACGCTGTTTTACTGTATATTCCATCTGCTTCCGGTATTCGCTCGGTGTCATACCGCGGTATTTGCGGAATGCGCGGATCATCGCCGTCTCATTGACAAATCCATTGTGATAGGCAATCTCCGTCAGCGTTGCGCCGCTGTGCATTTCCTGTACGGCATGCGCCAGGCGCACCTGCGTCACGTACTCCCGAAATGATACACCGAAATACTGCGGAAAGCTCCGTGAAATATAGGCACGGCTCAGATAAAGATGATCCGCCAGATCCTCCAGCGTAATCTCTTCCCGGCAATGCTGCAGAATATAGTCTGATGCCCGCTGAATGCGTTCCCTTCCGCCCCGGCCCTGTTCCACCTTTTCCCCGGATGTAAAGTAAAAAAGCAGATCCTCCAGAAGCGCCGTCACACGGCTTTTCATATAGATCGGTTGTTCCTCATTATTCTTGTACATCTCAAGAAAGATCCGTGCCATATCCCGCCGGATCAAATCAAATTTTTCCTGCTGATCTTCCATATAAAAAAACGACTGACATTTGACTTCACATTTCAGCAGCTTAATGTGAAATGAATCAATCGTCTCCGCTGAAACGCAGAGCGACAGAGCAAGTCCGTCTTCGTCCAGATCCAGGTCACAGATCTGAAACCGGTTGATCGCAAAGATAGATCCCATCGGGAGATTGTGAACTTCCCCGTCCTCGTAGCTGACTCTTCCGCTCCCACGAAGCAGAAATAAAAGTTCAAAATCCGGATTCCACAGTTCCCGTTTCTTCTCCGGCCGGAGTAGCCGAAAACGAAATCCCGGCATTTCCTGTTTTGTTCCTCTCATCATTATTTCTTCGTCTCTTTCCATTCCACACCTCATAATAGATTTTTTCTGTTGTATTGTACCACAAAAAAGATCCCACAAAAAGATCTTCTCCTTTTGTGGGACCGATTTTTCGGTTTTTGTTTTAGTTTTTGCAATTATTCCTTCACCTTCAGCACCAGACACTGATACGGCTGCAGACGGATCGTTTCCTCGCCTGCCTCGCAGGTGTCATAGTTATTCAGAAGTACTTCTTCGATTGTATCTGTAAATGGCAATGTAATGCCATCCGCAAGAGAAGTAGTAAGGATCAGAACATTATTCTTCTCATCCTTCCTGCGGTACGCCAGAACGCCGCTTACCGTCTCGTATTCCGGAATCAGCGTTCCGTAGAGGAAGGTTTCTTCCAGATCTTCACGTCGTCTTACTGCCACCATTTTGCGGTAGAACCACAGCAGGGAATCAGGATCTTTTTCCTCGGCCTCATAGTTCAGTTCCGTATAGTTTTTATTCACCGGGAACCACGGCGTACCTGTTGTGAATCCCGCCTCGGCAGATGCATCCCACTGCATCGGAGTTCTGCTGTGCTCGCGACTCTCGCAGTTGATCTGCTCGAGCGCTTCCGCATCCGTTTTTCCTTCGGCAATCAGGCGGTCGTAAATAGCAAAGGTCGGTTTATCAACGAATCCCTGAATGGACTGTTTCGGGTCGTCGCGCATGCCGATTTCCTGTCCCTGATACAGGAACACAATACCCGGCAGGAAGAAATTAGTGACCGGAAGCATTTTTTCGCTGTAGAGGTTCTGATCCTCCGGCATCAGGAACCGGTCGATGCTGCGCGGTTTGTCATGATTTTCAAGGAAATTACAGAGCATGCCGCGGCCATCCACGATTTTCTGTGCCGCAAAAAGCTGATCGCGATAATCGTCAAACAGCGCCACGGTATTGCCCCATTTCGGATTACGCACATTGTCGAGGGTGTGACAAAAATCGAAAACGGACGAGAAACTGCCGTTTTCCCCAATCACATCCTCCACATCCTCCGGTCCCATGTGATCGTACTCTCCGATCGTCAGCGCATCGGTCGGCGCAAAGGTGCGCTCCTTCATTTCACACAAGATATCGGCAAGACCGTCTACATTGTTGAAATACTCGAACGCCATATTGTACTCGTCCGGTCCATCCGGCGGAAGGTTGGTGTACTGATAATTCTTTTTCAGATGGCTGATCGCATCAAGACGGAATCCGCCAAGTCCCAGATCCATCCATTTTAAAATCATCTCATAAATTTCTTCCCGCAATTTGGGATTCTCCCAATTGAGATCCGGCTGCTCTTTTGTGAAGATGTGGAGGTAATACAGTTTATCATATCCCGGTACTTTCTCCCACGCGCTGCCGCCAAAAATCGACCGCCAGTTGTTCGGCTCTTTGCCGTCTTTTCCTTCCCGGAACACATAATACTTTCCGTACTTTCCAAACGGATCTTTGAGTGCCGCCTGAAACCACGCATGCCGGTCAGAGGAATGATTCACGACAAGGTCCATCAGAATGCGGATGCCGCGTTTTTTTGCCTCCGCAATCAGCTCCTTCATGTCCTCCATCGTTCCAAACGACGGGTCGATATCCATGTAATCGGAAATATCGTATCCGTTATCCACCATCGGGGATGCAAACACCGGACAGAGCCAGATGACATTGGCTCCCAGTTTTTCTATTTTGTCAAGATGACGGATCACGCCTTTCAGATCTCCTATGCCGTCTCCATTGGTATCCTGAAAACTCTTCGGGTAAATCTGATATCCGACCGTTTTGTGCCACCACTTTTTCTCCATTACTCTTCTCCTGTTCATTTTGTTTTTATAATGCGGGCCGTTCTTTAGGTTTACCGCAAAACCTATAGTGTTTCCACTATATCACAAAAGAATGGATTATGCTACTTTTTCTTTTTGATTTTTCCCGATGTCCGCTTTACCGTTACGGTTCACTGTTTTTTCATCAGCGGCAAAATCACGCAGGAAGCAGCTTTTCTGCCCATATGAATGGTCTGATGTGCAATTTTATTTTCCGTTTTTTCCGACCACAGCCCTTTCTGATTGCTGTGGACATGGTACTGCGGGAAGTCGGAGGAGGAAACATCTACACGAATGCAGGAACCCTTTGGAATCGTGTATACAATATTCCACATAGTAATCTGTACCTCTGCC
The DNA here is from genome assembly GCF_003479105.1 of Blautia sp. AF19-13LB. Classification (NCBI taxonomy): domain Bacteria; kingdom Bacillati; phylum Bacillota; class Clostridia; order Lachnospirales; family Lachnospiraceae; genus Blautia; species Blautia sp. AF19-13LB. Next base: position 88,461 of record NZ_QUGO01000009.1, on the reverse strand, counting down.
ACGCTGCCCGCCTCATAGGCTCCGGCCTCCGTTTTTCCCTGCTCCAATGTTGCAATCGAGGAACGAATGTTGTACGCTTTTCCTTCCGGCGTTACCTCCATGATTTTAGCGGTAAATGCCGTATCCTCGCAATCACTTTCCACGAACAGACGGACGGAAGCTTTTCCGTTCAGCGTGAAAGTTTCTTCCAGCGGTTCTGATACAAAACTCAGGACATCCTCACGATAGTCCGGTTCCGGCTGGAGATGACTGCCGATCTGCGGCATCGTATGCAGAAGGGCTTCTCCGCCGATGCTCTCGACGGGAGTGGCCGGGTCAAACGTGTAGTTTCTCGTTTTTTCCTGTTCCGGCGTGTCTGTCCGCAGTGTTTTCTCATCCAGATACAGCGTCATGCTTCCCGCAGTTCCTTTTTCTCCCAGTCTGTCGGACACGATGTCAATCCACCGGTCTGCGCCGATCTCATAGGCACGGATCCGCTGCGTCGGAATTTCTTTTTGTTTCAGCGTCAGCTCAAACCATTCCAGCATCTTTGGAATTTCTTCATTCTGCGGGTGCAGCACCTCTTTGCCCTCGAGGCAGATCTGGAAAAAGTGGTTCCAGGCGCCGATTTCGAGCCAGCTGTGCTGTTTCGTCTCCTCATTCAGCCGCTCCCACGTTTTCATACTGCTGCCGTGGTGATGATCGTACCAGCCGCTTAAAAGATAAATCGGAACCTTCGTTTTTGATGGAATTTCCCGCAACTGTTTCCACCAGCTCGTCTGCCAGAGTGCCGCATCCGGGCTCGGGCTTGTGATGTATTCGCGGTAGGCCGGAACACGCTGTCCCCACAGCGCCTCGTCCACTTCAATCTGCGGCAGATAACGGCAGCTTTCGCGATAGTCAGCATTCACTGGTTTTTCCGCATTTTCCATCGACCATGCGGTCAGGATATCGTGGCGGAAGCAGCCCTTCTCGTAGGCTGATACAAAACGATCCGTTCCATAGTCCTCCAGAAACATTGCGGCAACTTTCCCCTCCGCGGCATCAGCGAACGCCCAGCCGGTCATGCTTGTGTAGGAATGGCCCCAGTAGCCTAAGATTTCGCACCATGGCTGCTCCACAAGGTAATCCATGGTGTCAATGCCATCGTTCCGCTCATTGATGTTTGGCTCCCATTTTCCTTCCGACTGCTCTCTGCCGCGGCAATACTGGTAGACATACACATAACCTCTGCGCGCCAGTCCCTCACCGTAGGCACGGTGAATACGGTCGTTTCCCGGATAGCAGGTACGAGTCAGGATGACGGGATATTTCTTGTTTTCTCCTGATCCGCCTTCCCTTGGAAAATAATAGATTGTATGCAGCTTCACACCATCGCGCATCTCGATCTGGCTGTCTTTTCTTTCAAATGCTGCACAGCTTTCGGAAACGCCGCTTTTCGCAAACTGTTCCTCCACGTGTTTCACCACTGCCGCCATAAAATCTTCTGCCATTGCCCTAAACCTCCATTTCCAGCAGTGCCATACCGAGTGTCTTTCCATGTTTATCCAACGCCAGCGATCTTGTGACACCGCCGCCGAGTGTCTTGTCGAGGACAAAGTTCAGCGCATGGATTCCGTCCAGTTCGTAGCGGGTTACTTTTCCGTGACAGATTTCGCGGAAGTATTCTGCTACGCGTGCTTCTGTTACTTTTTCTTTCAGCATTTCATAATTGTTCTCATCATATGGGATCACCGAAATATTGGAGATCTCGCCTTTGTCACCCGTTCTTGCATGTGCAATTTCTTTTAATTTCATACTTCTTCCTTTCCTGTCCTTCGTTACTGTCTGTCGATTGCGGAAAATGGTTTTCCAGACACGTTCCGGCAATCTCTTCGTTTTATAACAATCCCAGCTCTTCTCCTGCTGACCGTAAGATCAGAGGCATCGATCAAACTTCAAAATACCGAATCTTCTGTGTTACGTCATCCCGCGGTACAAAAATTGAGCAGACCGAGACAACCTCGGACACCCGTTTCACAGCTCCGCCTCCTCCTGCCGGACCGTTGGTGTAGAGAGCTTCGACTTCATTTGCCAGCAGAACGGCATTTTTCCGGTCTTTCGTTCTGCCTGCGGCGCGGAGACGCACTTCACACGGAGTTCCACTTCCGATCTCCTTGGAAATTGTATCACGATACAGGGAATTGCATCCGATAAAATCAGTACGGTACTCTTCCAGTTCGATGCCTGTCAGTGCAATCCGCTTCTCCAGAATCTCCGCCGCCAGCTCCGCCCGTGCCATACAGTTGCTTCCGCCGTAGGAAATTTCACCCTCACCGATGAAGCAGTCCTTGTAGCCGACACTCACTTTCAAAGTTTCCGGTCTTCCATGCGTTGTCGCATGCTCGGCGCGAACCTGGTTTTCCCCGACCTGCCGGAACGTCACCTTTGAAAAGTCCGCTGTTGCATCCGGGGTCAGGTAAGCCTCTGGGTTGTGGATTTCGTAGATCATCTGCTCTTTACAGGTATCCACGCTCACCAGTCCGCCACTTCCCTCGACCTTTGTCACGGTAAATGCGCCTGTCTCGTCAATCTCAAGGAGCGGGAATCCAAGTTTCCACAGATCCGGCACATCCTTGTAGCCCGGATCCGCAAAATAGCCGCCTGTCACCTGTCCGGCACACTCCAGCAGATGGCCTGCGAGAACCGCCTGTCCCATCTGATCCGGGTTGTCGTCAATGTTCCACCCAAATTCATATACCAGCGGTCCGATCGTCAGTGCAGGATCGGAAACGCGACCGGTAATGACAAGATTGGCGCCCTCTTTCAACGCTTTTGTGATGCCTTCTGCGCCCATATAGACATTTGCGGAAATCAGAACATCTTTTTTCTCTTTTAACAGCGTGCCATCCTCCAGCACCTTCTCATTTTCATATTTGTCCAGCTCTTCTGTAATATCATCGCCGGTCACACAGGCAATTTTCAATCCTCCGACACCCAGTTTTCTGGCAATTTCACACGTCCGTTCGGCAGCAGATACCGGGTTGGCAGCTCCCATATTGGTAATGACTTTTACTTTGTTTTTCGCCATCAGCGGGAGAATTTTTTCCATTCGGTAGTCGAGCAGCTGGTTATATCCCTTCGACGGATCTTTCTCTTTGTCCTGCTGTCCGATCGCAACGGTGCGCTCCGCCAGACACTCGAAAATAATGTAGTCCAGATTTCCTTTTTCCATCAGCTCCACTGCCGGCTCAATGCGGTCTCCCGCATAGCCTGCGCCGCTTCCGATTCTGATTTTTTTCATGTTCTATGGCCTCGCTTTCTTTGATCTGAGATCATTGTAATGCGATATCCGGGCAGATACTACAAAAGGGATCGTAATTTCTAAAATTTTAGAAATCATGATCCCTCTTTTATGTGAGTTCTGTTACAGCAAAGACAGAAAATACCACAAAGCTCCAAAGCTGCAGAAATTCCGGCATTTCATTCTCCTTCTGTCTTATTCTTTGATTTTATTGTATAACGTTGCCAGCGAAATTCCGAGTTCCTTTGCCGCTTTTTGCTTCCCTTCCATATCCCGTCCGTACAGCAACAACGTATTTTTGATCTCCTGCCGTTCAAAGCGGCGCACCCGCTCTTCCAGCGTCATGTGAGCCTCTGATTCCCGTTTTTCAAACTGTACGAGACTCGTCACAATTGAGATGCTTCCGCGGATATGATGCTCTTCCCATATCGGATAAACACTTGCAAAGTATTCCTGTGTTCCCTCTCTCCGCACCATTCCCTCGACCGGGATGCCGCTCCAAATGACTTCCGGAGCAATGGCAGATTTGCGGTACTCCGTGATTTTATGACCTTTCGCGATTTCAAGCGGAACGCCGATGAAATCGCTGTAGACTTGATTAAAGAACACAATCCTGCTGTGCTGATCGCAGATCAGGATTCCCTGCTGTAGAGATTCCAGAACGGAATGTACCTGCATTTTTCGTTCCTCCCGTTTTCTCTTTCTGTACTCTCGGAGTCTTTCTGTCATGGGGATATTTAGCCCTTATACTCCTCCGTAAATGTCTTGTATAAATAGATCACATTCTCAATTTTATCTCCACGGTCGCAATTACATTTTGATACCACATGGCATCACCATACCTTCCGGCAATTTTTAACTTTATTGCCACAAAGTATGGACTCAGTCCAAAAAAACGCACGGCAGGAAATCCCGCCGTGCGTCCATAGATTCTGATTTACGCTTAAATTATTTAAGAGTAACTTTAGCGCCTTCAGCCTCAAGTTTAGTTTTGAGCTCTTCAGCTTCTGCTTTGGAAGCACCCTCTTTGAGGACTTTCGGAGCACCGTCAACTACTTCTTTAGCTTCTTTCAGGCCAAGTCCTGTAGCTTCACGTACAACTTTGATAACTTTAACTTTGTTCGGGCCAACCTCTGTCAGCTCTACGTCGAACTCGTCTTTCTCCTCAGCTGCTGCTGCATCGCCTGCTGCTGCTGCAACTACAACGCCTGCTGCTGCGGATACGCCGAACTCTTCCTCACATGCTTTTACAAGATCGTTTAACTCTAATACAGATAACTCTTTGATAGCGTCAATAAACTCTGCGGTTGTTAACTTTGCCATTTTATTTTCCTCCTTGGATATTTTCTGAATAATGTTCTCAGGCTGCGTATTTCACGCTGCCCGCTTGAGGCTTAGGCCTCTGCTGCGCCGCCTTTGGACTCTGCGATCTGGTTGAGGACGCGAGCCAGGTTTGCGATCGGGGACTGGATGCTTCCAAGCAGTTTGCCAAGAAGTTCTTCTCTTGACGGAACGTTTGCCAGTGCTTCCATTCCAGCTTTGTCGTAGTAGTTTCCTTCTACAACACCAGAAACCATCTCCAGCTTCGGAGCGGTTTTTGCAAATTTAGCGATGATTCTTGCCGGAGCTGTTGCATCGTCCTTGCTGATTGCGATAGCGTTTGTGCCATCCAGGTCTTTGGTAAGAGACTCGAAAGCAGTACCAGCGAATGCACGTTTCATCATTGTATTTTTGTATACTTTGTAATGAACGCCTGCTTCTCTTAACTCTTTACGCAGCTGAGTATCCTGAGCAACGGTTAATCCGCTGTAGTTTACCAGCAGCACGCACTGTGCGCCTTCTACCTGTGCGCTGATCTCTTCCAGGACCGGCTTCTTCAGATCGATTTTTGCATTGATTGCCATGATTGCACCTCCTTGTAGTATTTCGTACCTACGCTTTGGAAGTATAAAAAAAGCTCTTCGCGAAGATTGGCGAAGAGATCTCAAAATTCCATAACATGAACCTTGTGTAACTTCTCCTCGGCAGGCGTTTGAAACTTACGCCTTGCGGCACCTGCTGTCTTCGGCGTGATACAGATGGTATATTATCATATGTGATGAGGGTTGTCAAGATCAAAATAAACTTTTTTCATATTTGTGCAACTTCATCGTTACTGTTCACTCAGCAGTGAAACACCTGCTGTTTCGCTGCGTAAGAAAGTGATTCAGGAGTGAGCAGCCCTCCTTTTGCGAAGCAAAACTTTAAATGAGGGCTGCGAATGTTACAGTTCGCAGGGAATCTGTGAACTGTAACACTTCATCAAAATATACGTTCTGTTTTTTCAAACCGTTTCTACACATATCATGTTATACTTATTTTGTTGTCTCACCTACACCAAGGCAACTTGGAAAGGAGGTGACGTTGTTGGAGCCTATTACTTCGCTTATTGTTTCCGTTATGGCAGGTGTGATTTGCCACCTCATCTGCAAATGGTTGGACGAAAACGATTAGAAGGACAACCAGCCCAAAAGTTTAAGCCGCTTTACGGAATAGAAAAACCCGGAGACTGCCATCTCCGGGGTTTTCGTTGTTGAAACCTTTTAGCTTCGCTTTGCCTACGGCAAGTATATCATATGCAGAACCGAATTTCAAGATTCCTCTCCCACATTTTTATTTCACTTTCACCAGTCGCACAGCCATATACGGTCTTGACGGCATGTCGATCGTGAATTCTTCGCTGTGGCGGCCTGCCGGGGTGATGGTCATGTTCCAGGTGTCGATGACTTCCACATCAAACTCCTGGCCTTCCGGCATGTGGAACGGGCGACGGCATGGGCGGTTGGCTCCGAAATAGTACATGATACAGTCTTTTCTCGGATGGCTTGCGCCGTTCGTGCAGCAAGTCTCATCAAAGAATGCCGGAAGCGGCTCCATATAGCCTCCGTTTTCTTCCATAATGTCCAGCAGGAACTGAATACGCGCCGGGCTGCCGCCCCTCAGCTCTCCGCCGTGTGACCACCAGATCACACCGTTTTCATTTTCATACGTCTCGCCGTGCTGGCCATATCCACCTCTGGTATATGCCTCCCAGAACCGGCGTGTCATCTCCTCGCCGCTGATATTTCCCCAGCCGAACGGAAGATTTCCTTCATATGCAATCTCATCGAGTACGCACGGTTTTCCATACTGCGGGCGCCAGATTTCCACATTTTCTGCGGTACGGTACAGATCGATTCTCTGCAGACTGCAGTGCGTGATCCATCCCCTGGAATGATCGTACATGGTCATACAGTTGTGAATGGAGCGCAGATGGCGGTACGGATCCTGACGGCAGACGGTTTCTGCATTGGACTCCCACTCGGATACTGGTTTCCAGCGGAACAGGTCAAATTCATTTGCCATAGCCCACCATACATTGTGGTATGCGCTGAAACGGTTAACAACGTATCTTAAATAAAAGTTCTGCTGCTCCAGATTCATGCGTGAATAGCCCCAGCGGTCGTACGGATGGAACAAAATCAGATCAGCCTGGATTCCCATGGTGCCAAGGCGTACGATCGTATTTTCTATGTGTTCAAAATAAGAAGGATTTGGACGGGTATAATCCCATACTTCATCCGGGTTTTCGATCATGGCATCAATGCCGCCGAACATATTGCGCGGCGCTTTTTCCAGCTTCTCTGTCTCAAAGTCAGACGGAGACCACGGAGAATTTTCACGAATTTCAAACGGATACTGTGCCGGCTCTTTTAAATTGTAGACATAGTGCTTCGGGAAAACGCAGAAGCGGATCTTATTAAACGGAGAAGCAGCAAGGCTTTCATACGTTTTCTCCTGAGTCTCCTTACTCTGCAGCTCCCACACATAGCAGGTCGTACCGCACGGGTAGTATTCCTTTCCGTCATCGTAAGCAAAATGATAGGTGTTTGCTACCCGGACCGGACCGTGGCAGTTTTCATCGGCTGCGCTGACCTCCACCGTCACCTTTGCCTCATCGCCCCAGCTTGTTACTGCGGTAATCTCATACGTTCCTTCGCAGGATGGCATAAAGCGCAGTTTGTATACGCCGTTTCCATCATAAAAGCCCTCGGCACGCTTTTCCTCTGCCTGGCCTGCCATCGTTCCTTTCACCCACTGCTCCGCAAACGGATTTCCCTCGGACGGTCCCCGGAAAACCAGTTCTGCAATTCCATATCGTTTTACATATTCGGTATAAGACTGTAACATACGTTCCACCTTTCTAAAATAAGTATTGCTTCGTATCGCGATAATTTAATTTTACTAAATGTATTTTGAATAGTCAATCTTTTTAAATTAAACTTTTAAACAATAATTCAGTTGTTTTTTTATCACTTTTGCCGATATCTATTTCTTTTTTCCTTGTATTTATTGACGTTTTTTCACTTTTATTGTAAACTTTCCCATAGAGTCTGCCGGACCTTTTGCTGAACAGTTCCGGCATTTTCTTTTTATCTGGCTCAAAATTCAGCATATATCTAACATGTACAGGAGAGGAGATGGTCCTTTGAAAAAACGCTTTTCCAAAATTTCCATACACTCACTTGGTTTTCGTATTTTTGTTCTGCTTGCAGTCATGATCGTCCTTTTTTGCGCGCTTGTCGCGTACAACAACACAGCCGCTTTCGGTCTGATGCTTGAGCGGATCCATGAGAACTCGGAAAATACACTGGTTCTGTACCAGAAAAGCCTGGATGAAAATCTTTCCCGCACGGAAACCTACCTCTATGTTTTCGCATTAAATGATGCCGATCTTCTTTCCCTCCGCGCAGCAGAACCACAGACAACCAACTGGTATATCACATTAAACCGAATCAAAAAAAGCTTTGAAAACGCAACGCCAAACTATACCGTAGACGGCTTTTTCTGCTATCAGGAAGCCACAGATGCCCTGGTCCTCTATGACCAGACCACCAACCCGACACCGTTCCTCTGGAACTATATCCGTGAAATCGCCAAAACAGAGGATCCGTCCTCTGTATGGAATCTCAACGAAATCAACGGGAAATATTACCTTGTCCGTATTCTGAACCTGAACGGATATCTGCTCGGCGCGTACATTTCCACGGATACACTCCTTGGCACTCTGGTCGATACAAAAACGCAGGACAGTCTTCTGTATTTTTCCGATGGTCCCCTTCTTCTGCGCACCCCGTCAAACGATGTCCGCCTGGAGGCTCCCCGCTTGAAATGGCGACGATATCCTTCCTACGACATTGATGGAACCTCCTGGATGGCTGTTTCACATGAACTGAACGAAACACCGCTGTCGCTGACCCTGCTTTTAAAGGCTTCGGAATACACCAAATATCAGAGCAGCTTTTATCTTCTCGCCCTGATCGTTTCGCTCGGTCTGTTCGTAATCTGGCTGCTCCTGTCTGCTTCCCTGCACCGCTGGGTTCTTCACCCGGTTCACATGCTGACGCATGCGCTGGAACAGCTCCGCGGCGGTGATCTCAAGGTGCGGATTCCGGATGACGCTATGCTCGACGAATTCCGGAAAATGACGACCGCTTTCAACGATATGGTCGAAGAGATCGATGATCTGAAAATCGCGAATTACGAAAAACAGCTCGCCCGTCAGAAGCTGGAAGCGCTTTACCTGAAGCAGCAGATCACGCCGCATTTTATGATCAACTGCCTGAACACCATTTATCAGCTGACTGAAAATAACCATGCGGACCTGGCACGGCAGATGCTTCAGAACCTGAGTGTACATCTGCGCTATACGCTTTCCTCCGGCCAGACCGTCTCGCTTTTAGAAGAGCTAAACCTTGTAAAAAACTACGTGGAGCTTTCCTCCATCCGCTATCCCGGCGCGCTGCGCCTGCTCCCTTCCTGCGAAGAATCGCTGCAAAATGCAACGGTTGTGCCGCTTATACTCCTGAACTTTGTGGAAAACACGATCAAATATGAGGTCGTTATGGGGAAAGTGCTGGACATGCATATCGATATCACCGCGCAGGAAGAAAATCAGTGTACCCGTCTTCATATCTGTATCTGGGATACCGGATGCGGTTTTTCCGAGGATATACTTGCCGTGCTGCAAAAGCTTGATACCTATGTAAACTCCGAGCAGGAACACATCGGCATCACAAACGTGGTGCTCCGCCTCCGCCAGATTTTTCCCGACGCAGCTTTTGCTTTTGGCAACCGCCCCGGCGCAGGCGCTCAGATTACCATTGATTTTCCTTACGTTCCCTTTTTCCGCATCGACGGATAACCGGAACAGCTAAAAATATGTTTTGGGAGGTTATTATGAACCTGTTAATTGTAGACGATGAATATTATACCGTCGAAAGCATTTCCAACAAAATCCGCACACTACGCCCGGACTTTTTTGAGATTTTCTGTGCCTACAATCTGACACAGGCATTGGAAGCCTTTTCCGCGCATCCGATTGATCTGATGATTTGTGATATCGAGATGCCCGGCGGTTCCGGCCTCGAACTGCTGGACCAGATCCGCCAGGCACACTACGAAACCGTCTGCATTTTTCTGACCGCCTATGCAAAATTTGAATATATTTCCCGCGCTATGAAGCTTTCCAGCAGTGACTATCTGTTGAAGCCGCTGGACGACCATGCTCTTCTGGAAGCTCTTGACAAAGCCTGTGCGCAATGTGAAAAGCAGCAGAAGGACCACGTCAACACCCTTCATGCCAATTACTGGAAGGAAAGTGAGCTCCCGCTTGCGGAACAGTTTTTCCTCGACCTGTTAAATGGCAGTATTTCCTCTGCTCCTCCCGAAGTGATGGATGAAATCCGCTATCGCCGTCTGGATGTCAAACTGATTCATCAGCCCTTCTGCCCGCTTCTGATCCAGACCGGACAGACGAACTCCTTTTCTCCGACCGACAACCGTACCCTGTATGAATTTGCCTTAAAAAATATTGCCCGGGAATATTTTTTTGAACCCGGCGAGCTGCCGCTGACGATCCGTGTGCTTGATGGTTTTTATCTTCTGCTTCTCCCGGCCTCCACACACTCTCGGGACGCCGTGATTGGCCGATGCCGTCAGGCCCTGACCGACTTTGTGACACATTTTCCGTTCTCGATCAACTTTTTCGTTGATCAGAAGGTCTGTCTCCCGGAAGACCTGCGAAAAGCTTTTCTTTCCATGAAAGCCTTCGCCGGAAAGAACGTCACCTACGAAAATCACGTTTTCGATCTTGCCGCTGAAACCGAAGCTCCTGTTCAGACGCCTTTTCAGCCGATTCCATCTGACCGCTGGTCCGATCTTCTCACATCCGTAAAAACGGAACAGCTTCAGATTGAGGTTTTCGCTTTCTTAAATCAGACGAAAAGCTCCGGCACTGCTACACGGGAATTTCTGACCGGCTTTTACTATCAGTTCCTGCAGCTGCTGTTCCGCCAGATGGATCATCCGGGCAGCGAAGACGAAGCCTTCCGCCGCCAGATTACCGTTGCTTCCCCGGAGCAGACCTTCTCCTCGTTTGGTGCTTTACGAGAATGGATTTCCAACAGTCTTCTGCTGTTCATACAAAGCCGTCAGGCAGCCGCTTCCCAGGACACGGCTGTTGCCACCGTGAAAGCATATATCGAATCGCACCTCTCCGACGAGCTGGATCGCGATACGCTTGCAGCCATGGTATACCTGAACGCCGATTATCTGTCCCATCTCTTCAAAAAAGACACGGGAAGTTCTCTCATCAACTACGTCATCGATCGCCGGATTGCGCGCTCCAAGGAGCTTCTCGCAAAGGGCGAAATGAGCATCCGCGACATTGCCATCACCTGCGGCTTCCAGAATATTTCGTACTTCTCCCGCCAGTTTAAAAAATCGACGGGCATGACACCACGGCAGTTTAGAAATTAAAAAAATCCGGCCTTCCTTTTGCATATCGGAAAGCCGGATTTTTTGGATTCACTTACTTTTTTATCAGCCCTTCACGCCGCCAAGGGTAATACCTTTTACAAAGTTTTTCTGGATGAACGGATAAATGATCATGATCGGCAGAATACCAAGTGCTGCCATCGCCATACGAACCGTTCCGGATGGGATCTGGGAGAGGCCTTCGCCTGCCTGCGCCATGTTGTTGGCGTTCTGCGTCAGCGCCTGAATATTCTGCATCAGACGGTTCAGCAGGTTCTGGATACTGTAGAGATCCGTTCTCTTTGTCAGATAGATATAACCATTGTTCCAGTCATTCCAGTAAGCGATACCGGAGAACATGGCAACGGTGGTAATAATCGGTTTGGACAGCGGAATGGCGATCTTCCACATAGTCTGGAATTCGTTTGCACCGTCAATATAGGCAGCCTCAAGAATTTCATCCGGCACACCGGTGACAAAGTAGCTCTTCATCAGGAGAACGTTGAATGCGCTCATCATCAGAGACGGAACCAGTAGCCCGAAGAACGTATCTTTCACATGGAATACGGTCGTGTAATTGATATAAGTCGGTACAAGGCCTCCATTAAACAGCATGGTAAAGAATACCAGGAAGGTCAGGACATTTCGTCCCGGCAGACCCTTTTTCGAAAGGCCGTAGGCCAGACAGGTTGTCAGTGCAAGGCTGCATACAACGCCGGTTGCGGTCAGGATAAAGGACATTCCATAGGCTTTGATTACCATGGAACTGCTGGATGTGAATACCCACTCATAAGCGTAGGTACTCCACTTTTCCGGCAGGAAAGAGTAGCCATTCTGTAGCAGGGTTGCATTGTCAGTCAATGAGGAAATGAACATCAGCAGAATCGGAATGATCGCGAGCAGTGTCAGGATTGTCATGATCAGATGGCCGAAAAAGCTATAAATTTTATCTTCTCTTGTTTTCATACCGTTCCTCCTAGATCAGCGCGCTGTCGCGGTCAATTTTACGTACCAGCAGGTTGGCGCCAAGCACCAGAATAAATCCTACGATCGACTGGTAAACACCGGCTGCGGCAGACATCGAAACATTGCCCATCTGAAGCAGTCCGCGGTATACGTAGGTATCAATTGTGTTTGTTGTGGAATACAAAGCTCCCTGGTTCATCGGCACCTGATAAAAGAGACCGAAGTCAGAGTAGAAAATTCTTCCGATTGCCATCATGGTCAGCATGATAATGGTCGGACGCAAAAGCGGCAGGGTGATATATTTGATCTGCTGCCATCTCGTTGCACCATCGATCTTGGCTGACTCATAGAAGGATTTATCAAATCCCATCAGTGTTGCCAGATACACAATACAGTTGTAGCCAACCGACTTCCATGCACTGACAAAAACCAGGATAAACGGCCAGTATTTCGGTTCCGAATACCAGGAAACCGGATCTTTTCCCAGCGCCTTTAAAATCGTGTTGTTAATGAATCCGTTTTCTACACTGAAGAATGCAAAAACAAGATATCCGATGATAACGGTGGAGAGGAGGTTCGGAAGAAGGATTGCACTCTGGTAAACTTTCTTCCGTTTTCCTTCCAGTTCACTCAAGACAATAGCTACTGCGATTGCCAGTGTTGTGTTGATTACGATAAATGCCACATTGTAGAGAATGGTATTTCGTGTAATAACAAAGGCATCGCTTGTCGTAAACAGATATTCAAAGTTTTTCAGTCCTACCCATGGACTTCCGTAGATGCCTTTTCCGGCATTGTACTGTTTGAATGCAATCACAAGACCCGGCAGAGGCATGTAATTGTTGATAAACAGATAAATGAGACCCGGCAGCATCAGAATATAGATCGGCAGAAAACGTACAAATGTTTTTCGTCTTTTCTGGCTCTTCTGACTTTTCACTCTTGCCATGTTTTTCCTTCTCCTTTTTTTTCTTATCCGCAGCCGGTCCCAAAGCGTTCCGGTTTTGACAGATTTTTCTCTTCTTACAACCTGCGCCGTCCTGTTTTTGGGACGGCGCAGTCATTTTTTGATCTAAATTCTTAAACTTTATTTGTTTGCTTCCTGCCACGCTGCAAGCTGTGCCTTTTTCTCGTCGATAATCTTCTGAAGGCCTGCAGTCATCATCTTATCGTTCATCTCAGCAATTCCGGTCTCCGGGTCTACAAAGCCGTACTCTACGCTGGTCTGATACTCGTTGTATACGTTCTGTACTGCTGTGAGCTCGTTTGCCACATTTGTGCTGTCAAAGGAGAAACCGCTTGCTTTGGAAACCTTTGCATTGGTGTTAAACTCTTTCATCTCTGTCCACAGATCCGGATCATTTCCTTCCCATACATGGGTCAGGAACTGGTTCGGCATCATCCATCCCATGGAATGATTCCATCCGGAGTTGGATGCATCTACACCGTCTGCATAAGTAGCAAGTCCGTCATCGCCAATTTTATAATGTGTTCCCTCGATGCCCCATGCCAGAAGGTTTGCGATATCGGCATTTGTGTAGCACTCATTCAGGAATTTCATGGCTGCTTCTTTATGCTGTGCAGAGATCGGAATGGTCCAAGGCATACTAGCCACAGATGTGGAACTGATATAGTCATCCAGTGTCTGGAAGATGGTCATATCGCGACCGGTCAGTGTAGTCTCCTGCGCTTTGATGCCAGGCTTTCCGCCTGTGGTATAGCTCATCAGAGTTCCGGCTTTTACAAGCTCTCCGACTGCTGTTGTATCGGTCGATGCATCGGCACTGATATAGCCTTTCTGATTGTAGTCATACAGTCTTGCACAATAATCCTTGTAGAAATCGCTCTCAAAGAGATTTACAACATCAAGGTTCTGGCCATAGTCAAGCAGAACACCGAACACATTTCCTCCAAGGGAGTCTACGTTAGAGAACTGCGACATAGAACCTGTTGTCGGACGATAAACCTCTTTGTCCGGATACTTCTCATGCAGCTGTGCATAAATGTCATTTAATTCATCCAGACTGATTTTTACGATCTCATCGTCTGTGTTTGCTTCGTAGCCAATACCATCGAGATACTCGGTTGCGATCGCTGCGCATCCACGTCCCTGTGCAATGTCCCGGTTGCTTGGAAGACCATAGAGAACTCCGTTCACACGGCAGGCATCAATGTTATCCTGTCCAACTGCTTCTGCGATGTCCGGTCCATACGTTGCAAGAAGATCGTTCTCTTCCAGATCGGAAAGATATCCCTGCTGAATTCCGGTCTGATATGGGAATCCTACACAAACAAGCACGTCGACTTCCTCGTTTGCGGAAAGCGCCAGCGTCGTGTTCTGGTTAAAGGAACCGTAATCAGTAATGGAAAGCTCAATTTCAACACCAATCTTATCTCTTGTGATATCATTGATGGCTTCCTGTACTTTCTCCGTGTCTGCCGGAGCACCCGTCCAGGTCGGGAAGCTTACGATGATTTTTTCCACTTCTCCGCTTCCGTTCTCTGCTGTACTGGATGCGGTACTCTTATCCTTAGAATCTGTCTTTCCGGAATCTGAACTTCCGCCGCTGCTTCCGCATGCAGCCATGGAGCATGCCATAATGGATGCCATGAAAATCGCTGCTACTTTCTTTTTCATTCTTTCGTCCTCGCTTTTTATCTTTTTGTCTTGCTGCTTTATTTCGTTTCTGAGTTTCGGCCGTGACTCATTTGATGATCTTATTATATCTGCTTTCTTACCTCCAAAAAAGAACAATCCTGCGATGAATTTGCACTTTTCTGCGGTTTCTTTCCGCATTTTGTATAGTTTATGATCACTTTTCAGTTTTTTCTATGCATTCTGCTATCAGCATCCAGTCTCCCGCCGCCGGTTTCTTTGGCATAATGCACGACTTTCCACGCACTTCCACCTGGATTTCTGCTTTTTCTGTCTGTCCCGTTCTCGGATCAAACCAAGAAATTGCATAGATTCCGTCGCAAAGGCCTGCGAGCGGTGTACTCGTGCCATCCATCTCTCCGTAATAAATCAGTGCTCTTGTTTTATCCCGGCTGATCGTGGCAATCGCAAGCTTATTGACAAACGGGCTGATACTCTCCTCTGCTTCTGCCGGATCGTAAGGCACCATCTCCTCAAAATGATGTTCCTCATAGAAACGTTTCAGATATCCCATCTGTGCGCCTCCGGGGCCGTCAATGGCTTTCGCCCAGATGATGCCAAATTTGTTGAATGCATTAAAATCCGGGTTGATGTCACTTACCTCCCAGATATTATCCCAGATTCCCTGCGCACCGTACGTATAGCCGCAGCCGCCGGTCTGGACTGCCATATATGCCACGCGGCGCAGCATTGCATCGGTGCAGAGCCGGGTTCCGTTTTCTTCCAGTGTGGAACAGTATTCATACAGAGACTCTCCTTCAATGAACGGTTTTGTTCCGTGTTCCTTCCAATAGGTACGGTACCAGGACGGATTGATCGGAAAATCGCCGTGTCCGGCCTGATTCAGCACAAAATCAAACCACGATTCGTCATAATAGTAATCTGCAAACGGACGCTCAT
The DNA here is from genome assembly GCF_003479105.1 of Blautia sp. AF19-13LB. Classification (NCBI taxonomy): domain Bacteria; kingdom Bacillati; phylum Bacillota; class Clostridia; order Lachnospirales; family Lachnospiraceae; genus Blautia; species Blautia sp. AF19-13LB. The sequence goes on along the minus strand of NZ_QUGO01000009.1, from coordinate 72,841 downwards.
TCGTATAATGTGCGGTCTGCAGTGTTCCATATCCGTCCATTTTTTCCACATACTTTGCGACCTCGCGCCAGCCTTTGATGGCTGTTTCCCGCGGCTTTCCCGGGAAGTAGCCTGCCACTTCGCCTGCCAGCGTCCACACAACCGGAAGGGCACCATAGCGGGCAATGATATAGCGCGCCAGATGTTTCTGGTGCTCCACACCCTGCTCGATCGAGCCGGACCAGGCAAAACCGAGCGCGTTGATAAAGCCGAGGTCAGCGAGATACTGCATGCGGCGGTCGAGTTCGTTCTGGTAAAATGCCACATCCGGCACATCATCTGCGGCATCCGTTTTCCAGTAACGGCTCTTGTGCTCCTTCCAGCTGTCGCTTCGAAGGTTTGTCTGATAAACGTTATAACCCTGTTCCTTCCTGCGGTCCGCCATGCCGCGGAACATGCTCGTCATCTGTGGATGGTTCGACTCGTCCCACCGCTCACCAAAGGCAAATGCCCAGTGCGTATCGCCGAGCCAGAAAAACGGTGTTCCGTCTGCATACGTCAGATATCTTCCTGATGGATGCACTTTCAGAAATCCGTGCTGATAGATAGCAAGATTTCCTTCGTATGGAATACATTCGATCGTTCCCTGCACTCCGGAAAGTCCCGTCTCCTCCGGTGCTTCCAACCTATAACTCCACATTCCGGTTTCGGTCGGCGCAAAGGCAATCCGATAGGTATTTCCGCCGTCCCAGTATGCTTCTCTTCTGATCCTTCTTCCCGACGGTCCCGTAAAAACACTCCAGATGGAAACATCGAGGAATGGATTGTTGTATGTTTTCTTGCTCTCAAATGATAAAATAATTTGTCGCCACTGTTCTGCTTTCATCCCCATTTTATTTTCTCCTTTATCTGCGCAGAGCGCGCCCGGTTTTTTTCGGGCACGCTCCTCGAATCTGATTTTACTGTAACTGTTTATTGTTTATTGTTTTTTATTCCAGTCCGCGTTTCTTTGCAAGCTGCACGGCAATCTCAACCAGCTCCGCCGCATCCTCGCGGCAGACAAAGCCTTTCGTTACCTGCTCTTTCGTGTTTTTCTCCGCCATTTCCCGGTAATGTGCCAATGTTCCGTACAGCTCTTTTATCATTTCTTTCGAAAACGCCTGCTGATAACCGAACAATCCTTCCTTTTCCGATTCCGGATCCAGGAAATTCTGGCCTTTTTCAATGTCGCTGGTATTGCTGTATCTTCCGGTTGGATAGTCAAGGAGGCAGGTACGCAGTCCACCGATCGTATTTCCGAACGCATCCTTTTTGTTTTCTCCGTCGCTGTCAATCGCAATCCGGTCACAGTGCGCCGGAGCTGCGCCTGTCCGTACCCAGGTAAAGAGATTCCGAAATGCTGCCGCAAAAAGAATCTGGGACGGATAGTCGTTTCCTTCCTCATTTTTTCCCATATAGAATGGCAGATGGTTGATCCGCACCAGATCCGGATCGTTCTGATAGTAGTCCACATAGCTATAGGAAGTGTCATGGCTTGCACCCGTCACATCATACTGGCGGAACAGGAACTCCGGATCATCGCTGTCCTGCTGGGCAATGCGCCATGCTTCCATTCTTCCGTTTTCACTCTCCGTCTGCACAGCGATAAACGGCTCGCGCGCCTTTTCCACACGTGTCAGACTGTAATGGTACGGAGCCATGGTTTCATACTGGTTGACCGGAATACCAAGGGAATGGACTCCTCCTCCGGAAAGGTAGCCATCAAATACACACGCACCGCGTGCCACCTCCGGACGATACGCAAAGCTGTTCAGATAGCGGAACAGATACGAACCCGACTGTGACCAGCCCGTCAAATAGACGTATTCTCTCTTATATTCCCGAATCGGATTCTGCTCCTCATCGCCGCGCAGCAGCCACGCCAGGTCTGTCAGCATGTCCCAGAAAAGACCCGTTTCGTAATCATGATTCAGATCGCCGAGTCCGCCTGTGACCTGCAGTCGCTCCGAGAACGGCACATCCGGCGTCGGGTTGGCCCAGGAAAGACGGCCGTAACGCTTTTCATCAAACTCTACCATTTTAGCGATGGTATTCGGTTTGCTTGTGATTCCCAAATAGATATCGCCGTCCCGTACAAATTTCTTCCAGCCGAGAATCCACATGCGGTCAATCTCCATAAAACTCGTTGGGTTGATGATCTCCACTACAACGTTTCCGCTGCATTTTGCAGTGTCCTGCGGCGCGCGGACGATGATGCGGTTTGTGTATGGTGCATCTGCAGTGCGCACACAGACGCCGCCGCGCTCGTCGGCTGTCTCGTAGACATTTGCCGTTCCATACATATAATATTCCTTCTCCACATAGCCGCGCTCCGACAGCTTCAGGTAACGCTCCGCACTGGCAAACGGATAGCTTTCTTTCGTTACCGGAATCTCCTCTAGTCTTGTAATCATCTCATAAAACCTCCCTTTTTCCTTGTATGATTTTATTATTCCATACGGCTCCAATACGAAAAACAACGATTCTGCTGTTTTTTGACACTTTTCTGCTGTTTCTGTTTCGATCAGACTTTTTCCGTTCCGGAAACAAAAACGCAGAAAAAGCGTTACAGTTCACTGGTGCCCGGCGAACTGTAACATTCGCAGCCCTCATTTAAAGTTTTGCTTCGCAAATGGAGGACTGCTCACGCCTGAATCACTTTCTTACGCAGCGAAACAGCAAGTGTTTCACTGCTGAGTAAGCAGCAACGAAAAAGCATCTCCGTGCAAATTTATCTCTGATTTGTACTTTTTCTTTCGGAATGTCTGTAGTAGACTGGTATTGTAGGGCAGAAAAAATCTATCATTCCCAATACCGTCTTTTCTGCCCATGCAAACAACTGTACTCTCAAGCTTTTTCTGTACCTGATTTTGTGAGATGATTTTTGTCAGTCGCAAAAGCAAATGCAGAAAGACTCTGAGCGTACATTCCGTACAAAAGGAGGGTTTTTACAAATGAACGGAACTTATTATACCATTACCGAAGTTTTTGATTTCGGTCCGCATATTTCGAAAATAATTCTGGATTATGGCAAAAGCATGACGGGTGCGGCCCCATCTCCGGAGCAGTTTACGGTACACGTTACCCGTACATCCACCGAGGGTGAGAACTTTGTCTGGCCGAATTTCATGGGTGACAAACCGGATGATTCCATGGACGGCACACGCCGCGTTTCGAACGTTTACGTTTCTGACAAAACCGGTGCACCGTGCGAGGACGGTACCTGTCTGACGCTGGAGCTGCCGTGTTTCATCATGGAAGGAATCGGCTCCATCATCAAATTCAACGGTAATTTTAATGTATTTGTCAATGTTGCTTACGATGTAACACAAGTCTCTGAAATTGCAACAGACGATGATGCCATTTCTCCGCAGACGTTCGACGTAGACGGCGGAAACCGCGTCATCTACGGTGAATGGCTCAAAGAAGACCGCTACGAGGATCCGCAGATTCCGCTCTCTTACGTTTACTACGAGCCGGAAATGGATGCGGATGAGAAAATCCCGCTGATCATCTGGCTGCACGGCGCAGGTGAGGGCGGACAGGAACCGCCGATTGCAGCAATCGGAAATAAAGTTGTAAACCTGATTTCCCCAAAGGTTCAGAAAATTTTCGGCGGCAAGACCTACCTGCTCGCTCCACAGGCTCCAACCATGTGGATGGATGACGGAACCGGCGAATATACCAAAGACGGTTCTTCCAAATATACCGAAGTTCTCGATGCCCTGATCGGTGCTTTCGTGGATGCCCATCCGCAGATTGACCGCTCCCGCATCTACATCGGCGGCTGCTCCAACGGTGGCTTTATGACCATGAAACAGATCATTTTCAACCCGTCCCGCTACGCTGCCGCATATCCGGTCTGCGAGGCTCTGGCGGATGCATTTATCTCCGATGAAGATATTCTGAAGCTCAAAGATCTGCCGATCTGGTTTACACACGCAAAAACCGACCCCGTTGTCGTTCCGGATGATTTTGTCGTTCCAACCTATGAGCGTCTGGCAAAGGTCAACCCGAATGCACACTTCACCTACTGGGACAAGGTACTCGATCACACCGGAACACAGAAAAATGCGGATGGCACCCCATTCGAATACATCGGCCACTGGTCCTGGATCCCGATGCTGAACGATGAGTGTGTCCTCGATTATGACGGCAAACCGGTTATGACGGACGGAAAAGAGACTCCGATTCTGGAGTGGATGGCTGCACAGAAAAAAGCATAACACAGCACTTGCCGGATTCTCCGCCTACGGCGGATTGTTGCAGTGAAAAAAACAGATGGTATGAAATCGGACTTCAAAGCTGATTTCATACCATCTGTTTTTGTCTGTTCTTGTCTTTTTTTCTCTGTTCCGTTTGATATCGTCAACCGTGCAAGTCGGCTGATCTTTTCGAAAAGCTCTTGCCCCTACTGTTCTTTTCTTTTCAGCTCTTCATAAAATTTCTGCAGCACATAAAATGCCGGTTTGCGGTACTTTTTGTCCTCAGAGAGCAGCCCCTTTCGGTTATAATATTTCTGGATCAGGCTTGTTCTGCGCGGGCAGCGGAAGTCGTAGAGAATCCAGGGGGTCATGCCCTTGATGTAGTCAATGTTCCGCAGCGTTGCAATCTGTTTTTCGTACACATCCGCCTGGCACTCCTCGGTTCCTTTGTCCGAGATGGTTCCATGGTGATGCGGCAGCGCGTCTGCGCCGAACTCCGTTACGATAACCGGCTTGTCCGGCTGGCTGTTTTCCATCAGTGCCGGCAGCATCGCAAAATCCGGGGTGTACCAGCCGCAGTACTCGTTGATGCCGATGATGTCAAGGTATTCCATCAGACGGTCCTCAATCTTATTTTTCGCAGCATTAACCAGGCAGGCCGCAGACACCATTCGCGTCTCATCTTCCCGATGCGCGCATTCTGCCAGTGCGCTCATGAATTTCAGCCGTTCATCCGTATCGGCATTCTCATTTCCGACAGACCAGATGATCACGCTCGCGCGGTTCCAGTCACGGTTGATGAGTTCGCGGAGCTGATTCTGGGCATCCTCATATGTTTTTTCACGTTCAAAACGAATTGCCCAGTAAACCGGAATTTCCTCCCACAAAAGAAGCCCAAGCTCGTCGGCGAGTTTTGCCATTTCTTCGTTATGCGGGTAATGTGCAAGGCGCATGAAGTTGCATCCCAGTTCTTTCGCAATGCGGATATTTTCGATCCGTTCCTCTCTTGTCAGGCCTTTTCCGTTTTCCACGCTGTCTTCGTGGCAACTGATACCACGCAGGAAAACGGGCTCTCCGTTCAGCAGAATGTCTCTGCCGTTCACGCGAATTTCACGAAAGCCGACCCGGTCGCTGACGGTATCGGTTCCACAGGTTACTTTTACATCATACAGCTTCGGTTTTTCCGGTGTCCAAAGCTCCGGTTTTGCATCAAAAACAACTTCTCCGGCTCCGTTTTCCAGCTGGATTTTCCGGCTCACGCCAAGCTCCTCGATGACAAGCTCTGCCTTGGCTGTGATTTTTTCCGACAGTGTCACTTTCGCCATAACATGTCCAAATGTTCCGTCCGGCACAAGCGCAATTTTAAAAGTTTTGATATGGCATTTCGGAACACGGATCAGTGCGATATCGCGGTATACGCCGCAGTAGTTGAACCAGTCGGTATTCTCGGTCGGCACCTGCTCCGGCCGTCTCGTTCCGTCAACAGCAAGCACGATGCGGTTCTCCGCTTTCAGGTATTCTGTGATATTCCAGAACGCCGGTGTCGATCCGCCGCGATGCATACCGACGTATTTTCCGTTTAAGAAAACGCGGCACAGATAATTGGCTGCGCCCACCTTCAGAAAAACTGTTTCCTCTCTTTCTGCGATATAGGAAATTTTTCTCGTAAAGATCATGCTTCCCTCATACAGGAGATACATCGGATCGATGGTATTCCAGCTGCACGGAAGCTGCATCACCGGCCACTCGTCAAAGGAATAGTCGATTGGCACAGTGAAGCCTTTTTCGTCGCGGTATCTCTCTTTGTACCATTTCTGGCGCAGACAGGTATCGTACTGATCGACTGCATAATGCCAGCCGCCGTTCAGCAGCTCCTCTCTTCTTCCCCCTTCAAATATCATCGTGTCCACTGTGGCAAATCCCGTTTCGTACTGTTCGGTATAATCCTCGAGATGGATATCCGACATATACTTTTTCTCTTTTTTTGCTTCCATAAACTTTTCCCTCACTTCTCCAAACGATCCGAAACACGCTCTGCGAGTTTCTCAGGGTATCGCGGCAGTCGCCGGGTCTCGTGCAGACACGGACTTTGGCGCGGCACCACCCATTCCTTGTTTTTATTATAACGCTTTCACAGGAAAAATCTATGGTCAAAACTGTTGAGGATATTGCAAAAATTGCGGTACCGCTTATTTTTCTTCGTTTTCGTTCTTTCCTTCCGCCGCCATCTGCCGCTTCCTCCGTGTCACAAGGCCACCGATCCGTCCCGTTTCTTTTGCCGTGAGTGATCGCCAGCCGTCATTCAGCACGCGTTCTAAAAGCCCCAGCTCACCTGCGATTTCGTATTTCATTTTCTCCTTCTCCGTCATATGTTCCAGATCAATTTTCTTCTGCCTTGCCATTTTTTCTACACTCCTTTTCTCTGCATTTTTGCTTTATCCAGAGTGTAGACACTTTTTTCCGGCCTTATACCTCCTGTTGTCAAACGGCTATGAGCAATCCGCTTCGCTGCTTGCTCATAGCCGAAGAGCTGCTTCGCAGCTTATCTTTTCATCCCTGCTTTCGAAATCCCCCCCGAAGGCAGGAATCTTTTATCTGCCGCCACAAAAAAAACCTCGCTTTTTGAAATACGGTCCGGTTTCCCATTCCGTTTTTTCAAAAAGCGAGGTCCTTTTCTTTATTTCTATTCTATGTTCCTATCTCCTCACTCCGGCGTCTCTCCGAGCCCGCTTTTAATTGCGGCAACAGCCGCCCGAAGTGCCTCCTCTTCATCCTCCCCGCTGCTGCAGATCTCAATGGTTTCTCCCTGCTTGATTCCTGCAGCTACGATACTCAAAATACTCTTTAAATTAACCGTTCCCTGCATCCCGTTGTTTTCATAGGTAAACGACATGGAAGATTTGTACCGGCTTACACTGTTTGACAAATTTACCGCGTTTAAAAGATGCAGACCTGACGGATTGACAATCGTTACTTTTTCACTTACCATCTTACGTTCCACCTGTCTTTCCTTTGTAATCCGCTCATTTTTCTTTGAAAAATGGCTACTTACTCATTTTTTGCCGTGTCCCGAGTTCAAAAATCCTCCTGCATCGGTTTTTTGACCTTTTGACACTGATATTTTCATGATAGCACAGTTTTGTTAATACAGTTTGAACATTCTGTTAGATACTCCTCAATTCTTTCCTCTTACTCAGCTGACTGAAGAACAGGTAATAAATAAAGTACGCAATCGTTGTGATCACCCACGACAGCGGATAGCAGAAGGCCGCTCCTTTTAAGGAGTGGAAATGCGGCAAAACCGCCGTCATCCACACGATACGTACTCCACAGATTCCTATTCCGGTGATAAACATCGGAATCCATGCATCTCCGACACCACGGAGTGCACCGGAAAGGATTTCGATGGAAATATAGGTGAAGAAGGTCGGCACCAGGAAATGGATCAGTCCGTGACAGATTTCACGCACCGCCGTATCTGTGGTAAACAGAGAAATCAGTGTATCACCGATAAACCACATAAACACAACCATCAGACCCGTCATCAGGAATGCCATGATCATGCTGGTGCGCACACCGCGGTGTACACGATCCATCTTTTTCGCACCGTAGTTCTGACCGACAAAGGTTGTCGCCGCAATACCGAGCGCATTGATCATCATCCAGAAAAGACCGTCCACCTTTCCGTAAGCCGCCCACGCAGCCACATTGTTGGTTCCCAGCGAGTTGACAGCAGACTGAATGATCACGTTCGATACCGAGTACAGAATCGACTGTACTCCTGCCGGAAAGCCAATGCGGATAATTCGTTTCAGCATAATCCAGTCAATGCTGATTTTCCGCAGATGAAGCCGGTAAATATCTCTGGTCCGCATCAGAGAGCCCATAACAAGAACCGCACTGATGATCTGCGACAGAATGGTCGCAAGCGCCGCGCCCATAACACCCATCTGCAAACCGACAACAAATAAAAAGTCAAGCGCGATATTGGTCATACAGCAGATGATCAGATACAGCAGCGGACGTTTCGAATCGCCGACCGCACGCAGAATACCGGAACCCATGTTGTAAATCAGGTTTCCGATGGTTCCAAGGAAATAGACACGCATATAAATCAGCGCATAGTTTACAACGTCATCCGGCGTGTTCATCAGATCGAGCATCCATCTCGAACAGCCAATGCCGACTACTGTCAGCACAATACCTCCGAGAATGGAAAAGGCAATAGAAGTGTGCACTGCCCACTGAACCTTGTCCTCTTTATTGGCTCCGTAATGCTGTGAAATAACAACTGTCGCACCACTCGAAAGGCCGACGAAAAATCCGACCAGCAGATTGATCAGTGTACCTGTCGTTCCGCCGACCGCCGCAAGTGCCTGTTTTCCAAGAAAGTGTCCGACAATCATGGCATCTGCCGTGTTGTAAAGCTGTTGGAAAAACGTTCCGAACAGAATCGGCAGGAAAAAGATCAGAATCTGCTGCCAGATAACACCTTCCGTAATCTGATTTACCTTTACTACTTCTTTCTTCTCTTTGTTCATACCCAAATACCTTCTAAAACTGCCGCCGGATCTCATGGCTGATTCCGACGGCAGTCCCCCTTTAAAATTTTCTTCTGCTCCTCTGCAGATACTCTTCTTCTGTTTTATATTTTCAGCTGCTTCATCCCTCTTGGCAAGCGGATATTTGCAATCCGCTTCGCTACTTGCTTGATTCGGTTAAGTAATCTTTCAAAAAATCAAACAGCGTCTGCATTTCTTCCCGCGTGCCAATCGTAATACGCAAATAATTGTCAATGCGGGGTTTCTCAAAATACCGCACATAAATATGGCGTTCCCGGAGTGCCTGAAAAATCTTCCCGGCCGGTACGCTTTTGTGCGTTGCGAAAATAAAGTTCGATTTCGAATCTTCGAAAGAAAATCCCAGCTTTTTCAGCTCCTCCTTCGACCACTCTCTCGTTTCCATCACTTTTTTCACCGTCTTGCGGAAATATTCCACATCGCGGATCGCTGCGGCTCCGGCTGCGATCGTGGTCTGATTCATGGTATACGAATTGAAGGAATATTTCACATCGTTCAGATACGAAATCATCTTCTCATTTCCGATTGCATAGCCGATGCGCATGCCGGCAAGCGAACGGGATTTTGATGTTGTCTGCACAACCAGCAGATTTTCATATTTTTCCAACAGCGGCTGCGCAGTGGCTGCTCCGAAATCCACATATGCCTCATCCACAATTACAACCACATCCGGGTTGTGCTGTAATATCGATTCGATCGCAGAAAGTGAAAGCTCCACACCCGTCGGTGCATTCGGGTTCGGGAACACGATTCCGCCATTTGGATGGTTTTCTGCAAAATACTGCTCCGGCACAATGCAGAAATTTTCATCGAGCGGGATCTGCTCGTACGGAATGCGGAATTCCTCCGCCCAGACATCGTAGAAGGAATACGTAATGTCCGGGAAAAGAATCGGTTTGTCAGAGTTAAAATACGTCATAAACGCCATCGCCAGAACATCATCCGAACCAACGCCGACAAAAACCTGCTTTGTGCTTACGTGGTAGACATCCGCAATCGCCTGCACCAGTTCTGCCGCGGTCGGATCCGGATAGAGACGGAGGGTATCCTCTTCTGCTACCCGTCTGATCGCCTCTGCGGCTTTTGGTGACGGCGGATACGGATTCTCATTCGTATTCAGCTTGATCATGTCAGCCTCATGCGGCTGCTCGCCCGGTACATACGGCACAACTTTTCTTACATTCTTTTCCCAGTTACTCATAAGTTCCTTCCTTTCTGCCTGTGGTCAGGAAATGCACCCTGACTTTATTCCGTCTTTCTGTTTTTTTGGAAAACCCTGTGAATCGTAACCATTTTTTCTTTTCCTTCTGCTCCGGCAGTTTCCCGCCGACGCAAAGTCCCTCTTTTTCCCGGTGAACCGCTTTATCCTCTCTTCTTCCAGGTAGACGGATAGAAAAGAATCAGCATCGGAAACAGTTCCAGACGGCCTGCCAGCATATCAAAAATCAGAATCAGCTTGGAAACCGGACCGTATCCAAAGAAATTGCTGGTCGGTCCTACCTGGTCAAGACCAGGTCCGATGTTGTTCAGCGTTGCGGCAACTGCCGTGAAGTTTGTCTCGAAGGAAAATCCATCCACACTGATGATCAGCATGGAAAAGCTGTAGATCACAAGATAAACAATCAAAAATACGTTGATCGCCCGCAGAACCTCATGCTCTACCGGGTGATCATCGAAACGGATGCGTTTGATACTGCGCGGATGTACGATCGAACCAAGCTCTTTTTTCACGGTTTTTAAGAGGATCAGGATTCGCGAAACCTTGATTCCGCCTCCCGTTGAACCGGCGCAGGCTCCGATGAACATCAGCATCACCAGAATACATTTTGACAGCTCCGGCCAGAGATCAAAGTCCGTCGTGGAATAACCCGTTGTCGTGATAATCGATCCGACCTGGAAAAAGGCGGTCCGTACTGTCTCACCGATGGAATGGTACATCGGATAGATATTCCAGGAAATCACGCCTCCTGCCAGAAGAATAATCAGGATATACGCTCTTACCTCCTGGGACGAAATGGCGGCCTTTCCCTTTTTGCAAAGCATCAGATAATAAAAGTTAAAATTCACACCGAACGCAATCATGGCGATTGTCAGAATCCACTGCTGCAGTGGTGTGTACACTGCACAGCCGCTGTTCAACACGGCAAAGCCTCCTGTTCCGGCAGCTCCCATGGCGAGTGTGACAGAATCAAATGTCTTCATGCCGGAAAGCAGCAGGGCAGCAATGGTAAAAAGTGTCATGCCAAGATAAATCTGATACAGAATTTTAGCGGTTCCGCGCACTCTCGGAACAAATTTGGAAACGGTCGGTCCCGGGCTCTCTGCCTTCATCAGGTTCATGACGGAACCGCCCTTCATCGGAAGCAATGCAAGAATGAACACAAGAACGCCCATACCGCCAATCCAGTGGGAAAAGCTTCTCCAGAACAGGCTGGCGTGTGAAAGGGCTTCCACATCACTCAAAATGCTGGCTCCTGTCGTTGTAAAACCGGAAACGATCTCAAACAGCGCATTGATATAAAACGGAATTTCCCCCGTAATTACAAACGGCACCGCTCCGAAAACACCAAGGACAACCCAGCTTAACGAAACGCAGACAAATCCGTCGCGGGAATAGATTTCCATATTGGACGGTTTTCTGAAGCAGAGGATCAGACCGGCCGCAATGCAGAGCAGTCCCCAGATAAGATACGCAAAGCCTGTCTTTTCCTGATACATGGCTCCGACCAGCGCCGGAAACAGCATCAGCATACCTTCCACTTTCAGCACCCAGCTGATGACAAAACGAATCATTTTATAGTTCATAATCCGCTTCCCCCGTTACTCTGCCAGAATCTCATGGATATCCTGAAGACCGGTTTCCGTTGTTACGATAATGACGGAATCTCCTGCCTCAAAGGAATCCTGTCCACCCGGAATGATGACCTTTCCCTGTCTGTTAATCGCTGCTACCAGAAGGTTTGGCCGTGTTTTCATATCCTGCAGACGGATGCCGATCATACGGCAATTCTGGTTCACGATAAACTCAAGAGCCTCCACACGGTCTTCCATCAGCTTATACAGCGTCTCAACGTTGCTTCCGATGGAGTTTTTCATTGCCCGGACATACTGCAGAATGTACTCTGCGGTGATGTGTTTCGGGTAGATCAGGCTGTCCAGGTTCAGGCTGTGGATAACATCATTAAATTCCAGATGGTTGATTTTCGTTACAACCTTTGAGGATACCTTCTCTTTCGCATACAGCGACAGAATGATGTTTTCCTCATCCATATCGGTGCAGGCCACAAAGGAATCCATATTCTGGATGCGCTCCTCTTTTAAGAGCTCCTGGTCACTTCCGTCACCGTAAATAACGGTTGCATCTGGCAGTGCTTCGCTTAAAACCTCACAGCGATCCTTATTTTTCTCGATAATCTTGACATCGACGTTCATATTTGCCAGTGATTTTGCGAGATAATACGTAATTTCACCGCCGCCAACAATCATCGTATTGTGTACCTTGTTTGTATGAACACCGATTTTCTTAAACAGGCTCTCTGCGTTCTGCGGTGTGGTAATGATGGAAAGGCTGTCTTTTGCCTGGATCACAAAATTTCCATCCGGTATGTAAACCTCGCCGTTTCGCTCAACAGCACAGACCAGCAGACTGTACTGAAGCGCTCCGGCCAGCTCACGCAGCGACATATGGACAATTTTCGATGTTTCCGGCACTTTAAAGCGCAGCATTTCGATTCTTCCGCGGGAAAAGCTGTCGATCTCAATCGCAGATGGGAACCGCAGCAGTCTTGCCATTTCCATGGCGGCCGCGTGCTCCGGGTTGATGATCATGGACAGACCCAGCTTTTTACGGATAAATTCTCTCTCCTCCCGATACATCGGATTTCGAACTCTGGCGATGGTGTGACAGTCTGCTGCCTGTTTGGCGATGACACAACAAAGCAGGTTCATTTCATCACTTTTGGTTACGGCAATCATCAGATCCGCATGCTCAATATCCGCCTCCTGAAGCACCTGATAGCTTGCTCCGTTTCCTACAATTCCCATAACGTCATAGGTGTTGGAGACGTTGCGGACGACAATACTGTCTGTGTCGATGACCGTCACAAGGTTGTCCTCGCGGCTCAGCTGGGCGGTCAGTGCGGCTCCGACTTTTCCGCAGCCCACAATGATAATTTTCATGTTCTCTCCCTTCAATGCAAAAGCATTTCGCGTAAAATAGTAAAGACCCGCCAGGCGGCATCGTAAAACCATTTTTCGATGCACTCCAAAAAGCAGATCTGTACCCCTATTGTACGATGGCGATTATATCATATTTCCAGGAAAAGCGGAATAGATTTTAACAACATTTTGGACGGAGTTTTTGTAATGATTGATCAAAAAAGGGAAAACCTGTTGAACCTTGCGCTGGCCGCAACGGAAGTCGAACGGCGGCGTGTGCCGGAGCTTTCGGCAGGTTATAACTCTTACAGCAAAACATGGGAAGTAATTGTACAGTATCAGGGAGACCTGGCTTTTCTGGAGGAGCAGGGAGTTCGTGTGACGCTGCTGCTGTTTTCGTATGCCATTCTTCTGGTTCCGGAGTCCCTGATGGATTACGTGACAGGACTGCCGCAGATTACCTATCTGGAGAAACCGAAATTACTTTATTTCGCAGATGCATTTGTGCGGAGCATATCCTGTATTACGCCTGTGCAGGAGGGGGTTATGGGTCTGTCTGGGAATGGGGTGCTGCTTGCATGCATTGATTCAGGCGTGGACTATGCGCATCCTGATTTCTGCGCACCGGACGGGACAAGCCGAATTGCAATTTTATGGGATCAGACGATTCCGGGGAATCCTCCGATGGGGTATGCTCTTGGGTCGGTATATACACGGCAGCAGATCAATGAGGCACTTGCATCTTCTACGCCGGAAGAACGGTTTGCCCTCGTGCCGTCCCGCGATGTGACGGGGCATGGGACAGCGGTGCTCGGAATCGCAGCGGGAAATGGGAGATCCTCGGCAGATGCGGCCATGCGGGGCGTGGCACCGGAAGCAACACTCGTGGTCGTAAAGCTTGGGAATCCTGATCCGGCGGATCTGCCGCGGACATCGCAATTGCTGCAGGCGGTGGATTTCTGCGTAAGATATGCACTTCTGGTGGAGCGGCCGCTTGTGACTAATTTGAGCTTCGGGAATAATTACGGTTCGCACAGCGGGGATTCCTTACTTGAAACGTATTTGAATGCAGTGTCAAATTTAGGGCAGAACGTGATCTGTATCGGGGCAGGAAATGAAGGGGATACCGGACGCCATTATGCCGGGAACCTAAAGTCGGATCGCAAGTCGTCCGGTCAGACGCAAACAGTCCGTGCGACATCTGATCCGGCTGCGACGTCTGCGGTCTCGGCAACGGCTGACCGCGCTGTCTCCGTTGAATTTCAGGTCGGTGCTTATGAATCCTCGTTCAGTCTCCAGATCTGGAAGGTTTATGGGGATGAAATCTCGATCGAACTGATTTCCCCCGGCGGCATCCGCTCCGGCACGCTCTCTCCTGTCCTCGGCACGGCGCGTCTGACGCTTGGTCCGACAGAACTTCTCCTGTTTTATGGCATGCCATCCCCCTACAGCCAGGCGCAGGAAATTTACCTGACCTTTCAGGGCGCAGGAAACCATCTGTCCGTCGAAAACGGCATCTGGACCTTGCGTCTCACCCCCGGCCGCCTGATCTCCGGTTCCTTTGACCTCTGGCTTCCCGGCGGAAACGCCGTCGGTTCACAGACCCGCTTCTTCTCCCCCACTGCCGACACCACACTCACCATCCCTTCCACCGCCCGCTCCGCCATCACGGTCGGTGCCTACGATCCCCGCCTTTCCTCCTATGCCAGCTTCTCCGGCCGCGGCTATACCCGTATTCTCCACGAAATTAAACCTGATCTCGCCGCCCCGGGTGTCAATATCCCAGCTCCCCGTTCCGGCGGCGGCTATGCTTCCTTCACCGGCACCTCGTTTGCCACGCCTTTTGTATCGGGAAGCGCCGCTCTTATGATGGAATGGGGTATTCTGCGCGGAAATGACCCGTTTTTATATGGTGAAAAGCTGAAAGCTTATCTCATCGCAGGCACAAAACCCATCGCATCCGAGAGCGAATACCCGAACAGGCGGGTGGGATGGGGACGACTTTGTTTAGAAAGTAGCCTGCCAGATTAAAGTTATTGAAGGATTCGATAGAAGAAATAAAAGCGCAATGTAAAGAGTTAAACGACAAATGAGACATATTTTTATCTCTGTACTATCTTGTACTTTGCTACGAAAATAAAACTCGTAGCAAGGTACTTATAGTGTTCATTTGTCTGGCAACTCTTTTTTATTTAACTGTTAATAACTTGCTGTTTAAAATTTTTTGAATGCAAAGAGAATCACTTACCCAAAAGATATTCTTCCAACATTTCCTTTACTTTTTTCTCAATTTCGTCTATGATCTCTTCACACCTTGTCTTTTTCATCCCTGCACCAGTTCCTACCGCCAGTAACTCTTTTCTGCCTGGATTTCTTCCATTTCCATCTACTGACGTAGTATGTTCGCCATAATACGTATTACTGTAAGTAAGATCATATGCCGGACTTAAATGCCATTTATCTTCGTCTGCTTCGTACAAATACGTGAAGTTCTTCGAATGATCATCTCTGTTATGTGCAAAAACATTGAAACACATTCGGCGGAACATATTTTCAACATCTTCATCGCAATTGCGTGTCATGATTTTTGTCAGTTTCATTAATCCATGATAGTCCAGACTTGGCTGCTCAAAATCCAATTCCAGAATTGCAGCTGTCGTCAACATGTGCACTTTCTTTTTCCCTTTCAAACAGTTTCTCCTGTCAAACCTTTTAGTTCCAAAATATCCTTTACATTTTTCTGATGGAAACAATCTCGTTTCACTCATCATAATTCCGCAGGCCTTGGCACAGCAGGAATAGTCATATTCCATTTTTCCTGCATCTTTTCCGTCCACATGCGCTGGAAATTTGATAATCCATTCTTCATTATCAATGGTTGTCATGATTTTAGGTCTTGCTCCGCCGCTGGTACCTCCCAGCAGATACAATTCGTCCAGTTTATCCGAATACTCTGTATTCAGTATCTTTTGACACTCTTCCGCCAGTTTGTCCAGATCTGCACTGCTCTGCTCCTCTGGAAAATTCTTTTCCGGGTGATATGTCAACGCTCCCATCCCCGATGTGCCCACAATCGCCAGACGATCCAGTACGGTCAGTTCATCCGGATTTTGTTTATGTGCCCGTAACAGGCGATCCAACAGTAATCTGCCCCAATGATCTGGAAGACTGTCCGCAAAAACCCCAAATAATCCTTCAAAATGATCCTTAACTGGAACAAATACCTGTTTTTGCAAAGGCAATGAAAATGGGTTGATCGAAAATCCGGTTTCCAGCCATTCATCACTGTACTGAAATGCCACTTTGTGGTCTGCCGTCATAGCTAATGTTCCCACCGTTTGATCCTCATAACACACCTGCAGTACTTTATCTTGTTTCATTGATAACCTCCTGAATATCTTTATACGGTACCTGCGTGAAAATATTTCTGAGCTCATCTGCAAGATCCAGTGCGATTGCAATTTTCGTTAAAGATAACAGGGAAATTTGTCCTGTCGTTTCGAATCTTTTGATTGAGCCGTAACTCACTCCGCTTATAGATGCTAATTTTTCCTGCGTAATTGAACGTCTCTTTCTGATTTTTCTCACTCGCTGCGCAAGTTTTTGATCCAGTTCTTCCGGAGTTTCCCATATAAATTGTTCCATTTTTTCCCCTTCTTGTTACAGATTATATGTTATCTAAAATATCCTGTTTTTATTCAAAACAGATTATATATTATCTATTCTATTTTACCACTCACGTGCAGAAAGCACAATGATTTCCTGCCCTGTTTCCATAAAAACTCCACCCCGTTTTTGTAACTGCAGATAAATTTTGCATCTCCTTTACTCTATAGGGATAATTTGCGCTTTTTTGACTATCCGGTAGTATTTGTTTCAGAGTAAGTAAAAAAGCCTCTGCCGGGCAAAAATTTTGCTTTCCGGCAGAGGCTTTGCTGGTCAAACGGATATTCATGCAAGCATGATTCGCGATTTTTCTTCCATTTCGCATGGCTTGGAATCGTTACAAATACTGGCTGAATTCCACTTTTTCTTTATTTGGTCCTTCGATCGTGAAGAAACGGACGCCATTTTCCCAGAACGGAAGGAAATGTACTTCATCCTGCGTCGTATTCAGACCGGCCCCGGTAATCATTTCGTGAACCTTTTCAATATTCTTTACGTCAATCGCCACATGGTCGATTGCTCCGGGTTTCAGTGCTGCAGCTTTGTTTTCGTACGTTTCGATCACAAGTGTTCCAAGCTTTAAGAATGCCACTTTCTCATCCGCCGCCTCATTTACGGTGCGGAATGCAATTTCAAATCCAAGCTTTTCATAAAACGCAATCGTCATCTCAATATCGTTGGTCGGAATACCGACATGCTGGATTCCATTTAACTGCTCTCTTAATTCCATTTCTTATCCCCCAGTCTTTTTTCTACCTGTGCCAGATCCGGCATGGCCGGAATAGAGCGTGTCTGAAAAAGCCTTTTCGTGAGCTGCGAGTCCCAGTTCGTGGGAGATTTTATCCGAATAAGGGCGGCGTAGCGGGCTACGGCAACCGAATGAGGGTAAAATATACCGCAAAGTGGAGCTTGCAGATTGCGGAAATGATTTTTCAGACACGCTCTAGCACCTTTTTTCTCCACACAAAGGCTTGCAACGGCGTTTCCAAACCGGGCAAACGCTGCCAGTTCTTCCTGCGGCTGTAAAGATATGCTCCATTCCACCAAGTGTCACTACAACTATTTTTACACTCTGATGATATAATATTTCCGCTGTTTTTGCAACATTTTGCTCTCTCCTGCCCGTTCGCTGCCGTTTTGCTGTTTCTTTTTTTCACAGATCACAAGGATGAGTGCCAGCATTCCTCCCATCAGGCTGCACCAACTGCCAGCCGTCCGTCCGGGCGCATGGTACACAAGAACAATTTTGTGCTCGCCTGATGGGATTTTTGCGCCGAGAAATGCCGTGTTTGCGCGGAACAGCAGTGTTTCTTTCCCATCCACTTTCAGCACAAAATTTTCATCGTATGGAATGCTGGTGATGAGGTATCCGTCTCTTTCCGCGGAAACCACGCCTGTGATGCCGTCGCCGCCGTATGTTGCTGTTGTTCCGCCAATCAGGGTAACCGCCTGACTGTACAGCTGCTCCGTTTTTTCCAACGGCTGTGCCATACCAGTCCATGTCTCAAAATTTTTCAGGATATAATGGCCTTTTCCCATCCGAATGAATACGGTTCCATCTTCTTTCATCGTTACAAGATAGTTAAACTGTGTATTCCCATTGGCATACGTATGGTTGATGCCGGTCAGGCGGTTGGTCTGGCCGTTGATGCGGATAAACATATCATGACTCGCTTTCTGATTCTCCACCTCGAAAGAAACGGCGAGCAGCGTTGCTCCCTCTGCGGCACCCGGCAGCGTTGCTGAGACGGTCACGGATTTTTTCGTCTCAATCTCATATCCGTCCGCTGTCTTCTGAATGCGCAGATCTTCCTGATCGGTCTCTGGAATTTCAAGGTTTACTTTCTGAAAACAACTGTGAAACAGGGGTCCTACAGAACCATTCTTTGTATCTGAATCTGCAGCGGCTCTGAAATTATCCACAGATTTCGCCGATTTTTCCTGATCCGTGATTGCCGCTGTTGTCTTCCGCATTTCCTGATCCGGGATCACGGCTGCCGTCTCCAGTATTTCCTGGTTCTGCGGATAAGGTAACGATTTGTATTCCGTCTCGGAAACCACCTGGTCTGTCACGTAGGCAACCGGCGCTGCGGATATGGCACGATAAACCTGAAAGTCCCCGTAATCCCGGTACAGTTCATACCCTTCCGGCCGTGTTTCTGCCAGAATGTACTTCACGCCCATGAGCTGCCAGAACAGCGGATCATCGGAAACCGTCTGCATCATGCGGTTGCGGAAGGCTTCATTAATCCCATACGTCTCGTCCCGGAATTTCTTATATTCTGCATTGTATGCCGAGGAATAAATCGTCGAAACATTCTGTCCAATATCCCATATCCGGTTGACGTTCGCAAGGTTCTGTCCGCCGTCTCCATACTGCTCCATACGGTACCAGCCGGGATCCTCCGCACGGATCTCGCGGATTGCCGCTGCAATCTTGCTGTCCGTCAGAGCTTCATACGTTTTGCGCGGGATCATCACATGCTTTTCCTGATTGATTGCTTTTCCGGCAAATGCAAGAATCACAGCACTAAAGACGAGCGGTAGAAACGGAAGCTCTCTGCCCCGCAGCTGTTTTTTTGCCGGAAACCACCGCCATGCCAGATAGCACGCAGTCACACAGATCACATCCAGTATGCCGAGATGCCAGTATGGTTCAAAGTATGTCTCTTGCTTTGCATTCCACATCAGAATCAGAACTATGAGGTACGGAAACAATTCTCGCAGCTCTGTCATGACTTTGCGCTTAAAATTCCCGGTGCTTCGATTTTTTCCACACTCCCGCTTCCGGACAAGCTGGTTTTCCACATAAAGCCCGACTTCTGCACAGAGGACCGGAAGAAACGGGATGAATACTTTATCTTTGCTGTACAGGCCACCGTTCAGCAGATAGCCGAACAGGGGAATACAAAAGAATACCAGCAAAAGGAAGGACAACAGTTTCTCACGCAACCGGCTCTTTCCGATCACTCTGCCCAAAAGCGCCACCCCCGCAAATGCGGAGAGGCCAATGCCATACGGCGTGTAGCAGAGACGCAGGATCAGAAACTGCGGTTTCCACATCGCCGGATCGGTAAAAAGTCCTGCAATGCCGCCCGCTGCGGTGCCGCGTCCGCCCTCGCCGCTGCCGCCGAACAAGGCGGCAGCCGATGGGATCAGCAGAATACCGGAAAGAAGGATTCCTGCGAGGACCGGAAGCGCAAAGCGGATTGCTGCGCCAAAAAAGCTCCGCAAACCCGCCAAAGCTTCGACTGTTCCTGAAGATTTTTCACCTGCCATCTGCTTTTTCTCTGCCCCGGCCTTTTGATTCCGCGACACTTTTCGATTCTCCTGTTCCGCTTCATACGCAGCATTTTCTGTACCGCATTTCAAATACTCCGTCACCGCATACGCCGTGAGCGCAAGC
This sequence comes from Blautia sp. AF19-13LB, assembly GCF_003479105.1. NCBI lineage: Bacteria > Bacillati > Bacillota > Clostridia > Lachnospirales > Lachnospiraceae > Blautia > Blautia sp. AF19-13LB. Next base: position 52,808 of record NZ_QUGO01000009.1, on the reverse strand, counting down.
AGCCCGCCGACAGAAAAATAAAAGCTGGTCAGAATCATCCCAAGAACGGAAAGAATCAGAAGACCGCTCTTTCTCTTCTGAAAATGGCGATCCACGCCCAGCAGAGCCAGCAGCAGAAACGGCATATAATTGACAAACATAAGCTGATTATAGGAATGATATAGAAGTGCGGTAGAACACGTAAAGAAAAGTGATGTAAAAAGACAGTTGCCGTAATGCAGACCCTTTTTGCTGATCCATTGATAAAAAAGCACTGCATCCGCCGCATACAGCAGCGCGGAGGAACCCATCACCCACAGGTCCATCGGGATGAACGGGAAAAGGTAGGATAACAGCATGGTCGGACTCAGCAGTCCGTAGTAGGCAAAATGGTAAATATTCTGACCTCCTCCCAGATTCCATGCGAAATCCGGGAAGAGGTTTCCGGTCGCGTAAAACCGCTTTCGGAAGTAATCGGCAAGGGTGCTGTGCTGGCTGATCCAGTCAATCGAGGAGCCGAATACGCCGTATTGCAGGACGAACAGCCGGCACAAAAGCAAAGAAAAGAAAAACAGACCAGCCGCCGTAAAATCCTTTCCGGTAAGACCTTCCAAGAAGCCGTTCCGCCGTCCTTTCGGCTGGCCTTTCTTTTTCCGTGATTTTCCCGGCTCTCTTATTTCCTTTAAGATTTCCTTTTTCATGCCCGGATTTCTCCTCTTTCAGACGCATGGCGTTTGTCGGCATACTCTGGAAAATACACGTTTTTCTTTTCTGCCGTATGGGTATCTTTTCTTCTCTTTGCAGCACTCTCCTGCTTTTTCACCGGCTGCACACTGTGCATCTTGACCGTCTCTTCACTCGTCTCCTTTAAGAGATAGATCGGACGGTGCTTTGTTTCAAGATATGTCTTGGAAAGATAAATGCCTACAATGCCCGTGCAGAAAAGCTGTACACCGCTCACCAGAAAAAGGATGCATGCCATCGACGGCCAGCCCGCAACGGGATCGCCAAACAGCAGCGTTCTTCCGATGATGAACACGATCAGAATCATAGAAATCAGGAAAAAAAGCACGCCCATGACAGATGCAAGTGACAGCGGGGCTACGGAAAAGCCTGTGATGCCGTCGACCGAGTACGCGAGGAGCTTTCGAAGCGGCCACTTCGACGTCCCGGCGCAGCGGTCCTCGTGCTCAAATTCCAGCCATTCTGTGTGAAAACCGACCCATCCGAAAATCCCTTTGGAAAAGCGGTTGTACTCACTCATTTCCAGCACGGCATCCACCATTTTGCGGCTCATCAGACGGTAGTCCCGTGCACCGCTTACAATCTCTGTTCTGGAAAGGCGGTTGATCACACCGTAGAAGGCATTTGATAAGAAGGATTTGATTTTTCCCTCGCCCTCCCGTGAACTGCGGCGTGCCGCTACACAGTCACAGGTGCCGCTCTGCAGCATCGCGTACATTTTCGGAAGAAGGGACGGCGGATCCTGAAGGTCGACATCCATCACCGTTACGTAATCGCCTTTGGCCGCCTGCAGTCCGGCGTACATGGCTGCCTCTTTTCCGAAATTTCTCGAAAACGAGAGGTAACGGCAGCGCATATCCTTCTGCGCAAGCCGGCGCATCTCAAACAGACTGTGATCCTTCGAGCCGTCGTCAACAAAGATCAGCTCGAACTGAACCTTCTGCTGTTCTTCCATCTCATCCATCTGACGTACCATCGTCTCGTAGTAAACCGGAATTGCTTCCTCTTCGTTGTAGCATGGTATGATAATACTGATTGTCTCCATTTTTTTCCTCCCGGGGATTACATACTCTCTCAGAATCCTTCTGCAGATCCTTCCTGCTGCAATCCCGCTTCTGTCTCATTCTTATGCAAGTCAGGTTTTTGTGGCTGTTTCTCCCGCTGCAGAATCCTCGCCTGCCTCCGGGAAACGCAGGATGACTTTAAACAGATCGCCGTCTGCCGCAAGCTCCATGCGGCCGCCCATGTTGGCCGTGTAGCTTGATGCAATCGCAAGGCCAAGGCCGTGCCCCTCGCTCGTCCGTGATTCGTCGCCGCGCACAAAGCGTTCCATCATTTCCTCCGCTTCAAAATTCATCTCATAGGCGGAAATGTTTTTCATCGTCACGAAAATCTCCCCTTTTTCCTTCCCTGCGTCAATGTAAACTCTCGTTCCGCCCAGGCTGTATTTCAGGATATTTTCCACGAGATTCTGTATCACGCGGTACATTTTCCCATTATCCCCAAGGAACGGCAGCGGCTCATCTCCGAGCGCCGTGCGGAACGACAGATTGCTCTGCGCAATCGCATCGTCCATATCGGCGAGGGTCTGCTCGATCAACCGTTTCATATCCATTTTTTCCATCTGGAATTTTTCGGTTCCGCTTGTCGATTTGGAGAGCTCGAAGAGGCTTTGGATCATCTCCTTTAGCTGTTCCTGTTTCACAGAAATCACTTCGACGTAATCCTGTGCCGCCGGTGTCAGATCCTCTTTTTTCAGAAGATCCGTATAGCCGACCATCGAGGTGAGCGGGGTTTTCAGATCGTGCGATACGTTGGTAATCAGGTCAATTTTGAGACGCTCCGCCTGCATCTGTTTTTCTACGCTCTTCTGCATAGCGCTCTCAATATTTTCCAGCTCTGCAAACGCCGGATACAGCAGGGATTTTTCGGATATTTCATGGATCCGGCTTTCCATGCTGCCTTCTGCCATCGTATGGATCTGTTCCATCAAAAGGCCCATCTCCCGGTTCAGGCGACTGCGGTATGTTTTCCAGGCAAACAGAATTAAAATCAGCGTGGTCAGCCCAAGAAGAATGACAAACAGCACCTCGCCATCCATTCCGTTTATCAGTCCGGTGATCATGGTAATCACGATTAGAAGTTCCGCAATCAGTGCCACACGGAACGGCCATTTACTCTGACCGGCAAGCTGCCGTTCCAGGCTGGTCCGATCTCTGTAACGCTTCCTTTCTCTGCAAAAAAAGGACATTTCTCTCAGTTGTTTCTTTTCATAGCGACAGACAAGAATGCCGGCACTGAGAAGGAAAACGCCACAGATTCCAAAAAACAGAAGACCTGTCTGCACACACTCTATTACAGTACCCCATTCGGCAACAATGCGGTATCTGGCATAGCTGTGCCGGAGCGGCTGAAGCCATCCGAAAAAAGCAAATCCTCCGACAAGAACCAGAAGCTCATTTGGCACCTTTTCGGATTTTTTCAGAAACAGCTGCTCTTTCTCTGCTTCCGCAGCGGCTCTTGCCTCAAACTGCATCTGCCGGGATTTTTCTATTTCATCTGTCTCGGACTTATCTGCGGCTGCCCCTTCGCTGCTTTTTGCTGTTTTTCCCGCTTTTTCCGGTTCGCTGCCGGCAAAATCAGTCATTTTCGAGTTCCCGGTATTTTTTCGGAATTTCCATACCAGATACAAGGCTGCGGCTATGCCCAAAACGCCGACTACCGTCACTCCAATGCCGATACCCCATTCGATGTTGCGCCACATTCCCCATTCGAATTCACTGGCCCATTTCCGCAGAAGCTTTCCGCACAAAATCAGTACCATAGAAAGATCGGTAAGCATCCACAGCAGGATGCGTTTTTCAGTTTCCGTCAATTTTTTCAATTTTGTATCCAATTCCCCACACCACCTTTAAATATTTTGGATTTTTCGGCGTAATTTCGATTTTCTCACGAATGCGCCGGATATGAACCATGACGGTATTTTCTACGCTGTAAGCATCCTCCTGCCAGACCTGGCTGTAGATTTCTTCGGCTGAGAATACATAGCCGGGATGCTCCATCAGAAGCTCCATAATTTTGTACTCGGTTGCGGTCAGGCGAACAGGTTCACCGTCCACCAGGAGTTCTTTGGTGTTTCGGTTCAGCAGCAGACCGCCGTTTTTCAGGATATCCTGGCTTTGTGTGGTTCCGTTTGCGGCGCCTAAGGAGAAGTAACGGCGGAGCTGGGATTTAACACGGGCCATGAGTTCGGCGGTATTATACGGCTTTGTCACGTAATCATCGGCGCCCATCGAAAGTCCGATGACTTTATCGCTCTCTTCGGTTTTCGCGGAAAGCATGATAATCGGGATGTTGTTTTTTTCTCTTATTTTCATCAGGGCGGAAAGGCCGTTCATTTTGGGCATCATGACATCGAGCAGGATCAGATGGATCTGTTCGGTCATGAGGATGTCGAGTGCCTCCATGCCGTTGTAGGCTTTTTTTACCCTGTAGCCTTCCAGTTCTAATAGTTTGCCGAGAGATCTTACGATTTCCCGGTCGTCGTCTACGACTAATATGTTGTATTGGCTCATCTCGTTTTTCCCCTCTTGGTTCTATGGTGTTTATCATAGCAGAGAAAACGGAGATTATTTGGATAAAAAACTGACATTTTTCTTAAAATGTAATCCCCCATTACGTTTTCCTGCTTTTTTTACAAAAAAAACACTGATTGGTAGAATTGTAAGCTGGTGTAAAAAATAAAAACAAACGCATATAAATTAGTAAAAATGCCTGCCATAGCACCTGAAAATGTGGAAAAAGATAAAAAAAGTCAATATAAGTGGACAAAATACACAATATCAAACTGGGATTTTATTTGATATGATGTAAATATCACAAATAAGCAAAGAAAATGCGTAATAAAAACGCACAAAACAACGGAAAGGATGGGGAGCATGGCGAAGGAAAAGGTGAAAAAGAAAAGAGGACAGAAAATCACACCTGCAATTTTGTGGAAACAGCGCTGGCTGCTTGTAATGTCAGTACCATTTGTAATCTGGCTGATTATCTTCAAGTATATTCCACTTTGGGGATGGACGATGGCGTTTCAGGAGGTAAAACCGGCAACGTTCGCACTTCCGATCTGGGAGAGAACCTGGGTTGGATTTAAGAACTTTACAGATGCATTTAAAGACCGTCTGTTCACACAGACATTAATCAACACATTGGGAGTAAGCTTCCTTGACATCGCGGTTGGAACGATCGCAGCAATCGCATTTGCGGTTCTTCTGAACGAGATGTTCTTTATGAAGTTCAAAAAAGTAACGCAGACCATTTCTTATCTGCCGCACTTTGTATCCTGGGTTATCATTGCAAGTATTGCAAAGAATATTTTCAACGACGGCGGTGTTGTTGACAGTATCTTCGGCAAGAACCTGCACCTGATGAGTTCCAACTCACCGCTTATCTGGGTAACCATTATCCTGATCAACTGCTGGAAAGAGGTTGGCTGGAACGCAATTATTTATCTGTCCGCCATGGCAGGTATTGATCCTGGTCTTTACGAGGCCGCTGATATGGACGGTGCAAGCCGTCTGCAGAAGATCTGGCATATCACTCTGCCGGGTATCCGACCGACCATCATCGTACTGCTGATTATGAGCATCGGTGGCGCCCTGAACGTAGGTATGGAGCGTCAGATGCTTCTTAGTAACCCGCTGGTTGAGGATCACACGATGGTACTTTCCTGGTTCTCTTATAAGAGAGGTATCGGAAACAGCAACTACGGTCTTGGTACCGCAATCGGTGTATTCCAGTCTGCAGTCAGCGTTACCCTGCTGCTGATCGCCAATAAGATTGCCGGTCTGGTAGGCGAAGATAAACTTATGTAGGAGGACGCGAATATGAACAAGAAAGCAAAAAAATTTGACTACGTACTGGCGGTAATCTTCGTATTCCTCGTCATCATCACCATTTATCCGTTCCTGAACGTACTGGCGATTTCGTTCAACGATTCTACGGATACCATTAAGAATGTAAACTTCATCATTCCGAGAAAGTTTACATTAAGCAACTATAAATATGTATTTAAAGACGGCGGCATTGCAATGCCGGCTGTGATTTCTGTAACAAGAACCATCATCGGAACAATCGTAGGTATTGTATGTACCTCGATGGTTGCTTACACATTAAGCCGCAGAGACTTCGTACTCCGCAAACCATTCCAGCTTCTGTTCGTTGTTACCATGTATGTCGGTGGCGGAATGATTCCGGAATACCTTCTGATTATCCGTACCTTAAAGCTGGGCAATAACTTCATGGTATACATTCTGCCTGGTCTGATGTGGGTTTATAATATGATTCTGGTCCGCTCTTATATCGACGGACTGCCGATGGCTCTGCAGGAGGCAGCAAAGCTCGACGGAGCAAACGATTTTCAGATCTGGTATAAAGTCGTTATGCCGCTTTGTAAACCGGTTATCGCAACCGTAGGTCTGTACTATGCAGTAGGACAGTGGAACTCCTTCATGGATACTTACCTGTATGCGAAAAAACTCCCGACTCTGCAGTACAAACTGTATGAGATTATGAACCAGGCGACCATGAAAATGGACGTTCATGCAGGAACCAATGTACAGACGGCCGTAACACCAATGTCCGTACGTATGGCCGTAACGATTGTAGCAACTGTGCCGATCGTTATTGTATATCCGTTCCTTCAGAAATACTTTATCGGCGGTATGACACTTGGTTCTGTTAAAGACTGATAAAAAACAGTATTAAAAAATTTTTAGAAAAAGATGATGTTTATTCCTGCCAGGCGAAAGAAAGAGTGCAGGATGACATAAACCATTTTAAGGAGGGCTTTTATGAAAAGAAAAGTAGTATCACTCATGTTAGTATCTGCTATGGTGGCCGGAATGCTCGCAGGATGCGGTTCCGACAGTGGCAGCAGCAAGGGAGGTTCCAGCACAGAGACTGGATCAGCGGCAGAGGCAAGTTCTTCAGGCGAGACAGCAGATGATGCAGATGACAAATCTCCGATTACCTTTGAGTATTTTAACGCTGATGGTAAAAACGGCAACTGGGATAACCCGGTAGCAAAAGCAATCACAGAGGCAACAGGCGTTACACTGGATGTTTCCTATCCGGTAGCATCCCAGGGTGATGCAAAAGAAGATATTGCGCTGATGATCGCAAATGATGAGTATCCGGACATGATTTATGCAAAAGGCTCAGCAACGGATTTGTATCAGGCAGGCGCGCTGATTGATATGACAGACCTGATTGAAAAATATGGTCCAAACATCAAAAAAATGTACGGAGCAGAGATGGAAAAACTGAAATGGAGCCAGGATGATCCTGGAATCTATCAGCTTTCCTACGCAGGTGTAAACCAGAAAACCCTGACAACAGGCGGAAGCTGCCAGATTCAGTGGGCTGCATTAAAAGAGAACGATTATAAATATCCGAAGACACTGGATGAGTATGAAAAAATGATCAAGAGCTATCTTGCAGCACATCCAAAAACAGAAGATGGTCTGGATATGATCGGTATCACCATGAGTGCTTCTGACTGGCACTGGATGATTACCCTTGGAAACCCGGCAGGACTGATCGCTGATGCATCCCCGGATAATGGACAGTGGATCATTGACGACGAGTACAACGTACATTACAAACATGTAACAGATGAAGAGAAAGAATACTTCAAATGGCTGTGCCGTATGTACAACGAAGGTATCCTGGATCCGAACTTTGCAACGCAGACAGATGATGACTATATTGCAAAAGTTGCCAGCGGCCGTGTTGTTGCCATCACCGATGCTGAGTGGCATTACAGCCAGTGCGAAGCTACTCTGGTAGCAGACGGAAAAGTAGATCAGACTTATGTTGGACTTCCTGTAACCTTAAGAGAAGATCAGGTAGAAAAAGCCCTTCTGTATCAGGGAACTACCGTTGGCTGGGGTATTGGAATTACCAAGAGCTGTGAAGATCCGGTTCGTGCCATCAAATTCCTTGACTATCTGTGCTCCGATGAAGGACAGATCCTGTATCACTGGGGTATTGAAGGCGAGAACTACTTCCTCGATGATAACGGACAGCCATATCGTACCGATGAAGAAGTTGCAAAAGCTCAGTCTGATCCGGATTATGCAAAGAATACCGGTATTGACAACTACACTGGATTCCCGATCTACGGAACAGGTTCCTACTCTGAAGACGGATTCCCATATACTCCAACTACCAAAGAGTCTGTTATTGCAAACTACAATACAGCAGAAAAAGAAGGATGCGAAGCGATGGGATTTGAGATGCTGACCGACATGTTTGCACAGCCGGAAGAGTTCGATCTTCTTCCATACTCTGCACTGTGGGCATATCAGCAGCCACAGGAACTTGCTGAGAAACAGACAATTCTGGACGAAATTGCTTGGCCGGGACTTGTTAAATGCGTAACTGGTACCGAAGATGAGTTTGATGGAAACTGGGAGAGCATGGTACAGGAGCTGACAGACAATGGTCTGGCAGATGCAGAAGAAGCTATGACAGAGTTCCTTGCTACCAAACTTGTTGATGTAGAGTAAGTAAAGCAAAAACATAAGGTTTTGCCGTTGAACGGAAGGCGGCACAAAAACATGGTCTGATATTATTAAATGTCAGGCCATGTTTTTAAATACAGCGACAGTAATGGGAAATGTGAAACATTGTAAAAAGATAACAGTATATGGAAAATCTGCAAACAATTTCATGAGACAAAATAATCGGGAGGTTTTTGGAAAATGACAGAAAAGAAGGAGTTTCAGGTAAACAAAAACACACCGTTCTGGGATGCATCACTGACGGATCAGGAAAGAATCGACTGGCTGTTAAAAGAAATGACGGTCGAAGAAAAACTGGGATACCTCGCCAGCTCTTCCCCGGATCTGCCGCGCCTTGGCATTCCGGGTGTCTCTGTGGGCGGTGAGGCGGCACACGGCGTTGAGGGCAGAAACGATCAGAACGGTCTTGGAAAACCGGATGTGACAACATCCTTCCCACAGCCGATCGGTATGAGTGCATCCTGGGATCCGGAGCTGATCAGACAGGCCGGTGAAATAACAGGAACCGAGGCGCGCGTCGTATGGCACCGCCATCAGGGCCATGGACTCAGCAGATGGGCTCCGACCGTTGATCTTGAGCGCGATCCGAGATGGGGAAGAAACGAAGAAGGTTACGGAGAGGATCCTGTGCTGACCGGAAAAATGGCCGGTGCTTATATCCGGGGAATGCAGGGCGATGATCCGAAGTATCTGCGCTGTGCAGCGACCTTAAAGCATTTCTATGGAAACAACACGGAGGTCGGCCGCGGATGGAAAAATTCTTCCATTGACCCGCGGAACAAATATGAGCTGTATCTGGAGCCATTCCGCAGATGTATTGAGGATGGCGGCGCAGAGGGCATTATGACGGCATATAACAAGATCAACGGAACGATCGGTATCCTGAATCCGGAAGTGACCGATATTCTGAAAAAACAGTACGGTCTCCGTCACGTTGTCAGCGACGGCGGTGCGATGGGACTTGTCGTGAATCTGCATCACTATTTCGGACAGCATGCGGAGACGATCGCAACGGCGCTGAAAGCCGGTGTGGATGCCATGTCTGACGATCCGCGTATGGTAGAGCAGGCGGCACGCGAGGCATATGAGCTTGGCATTCTGAAAGAAGAGGATATGGACCGCTCTATTCGCTGTATGATGGAGACGAAGCTTCGTCTCGGCGTTTATGATCGGGAAAATCTGAATCCGTATGACCGTGTGACCGAGGACGATATCGATTCCCCGAAGGCACGTGAAATCTGTAAAGAGCTGAGCCGCGAATCGATCGTACTTCTGAAAAATGAGAACGGAGCGCTGCCACTTGACAAAGCCCTGAAAGCAGAAGATATTGCCATTGTCGGACCGCTTGGTGGTGCATGGTATCAGGACTGGTACGGCGGAACGGCACCATACCGCACAACCTTCCTGCAGGGGATGGAAGTACTGAAGCAGGAGAACATTACATTCGCGGATGGTCTGGATCGCGTTGTTTTCCGCTGTGATGGAAAAGGTCTTGCCGTAGCAGAAGACGGAACACTTCAGATGGCAGATGAGCCAGATGTGTTTATCAAGGAATACTGGGGTGAGGGAAGCTATACGTTCAAGAGTGTCCGTACCGGAAAATACCTCAGCGCAAGACTCTCAGAGTCGCAGGGAGAAAAGCCGAAAATGGGACAGATTGCGGCAGACCGGGAGGAAGCCTTCGACTGGTTCGTGATGGAGATTTTCCACGTGGAGCCACAGGAGGATGGCAGCGTTGTGCTGACCAACCGTTTCCATTACCCGGTTTATAAGGATGCAGAGGGATTTTTCTCCTTTGAGCAGACGGAGGGAATTCCGATTACGATGGAGGTTGTCGAAAACGGAATTGAAAAAGCAGTTGCTGCAGTCCGGGGCAAAAAGCAGGTTTTACTTGCGCTCGGCTGTAACTCCGTGATCAATGCGAAAGAGGAGATCGACCGCAACACACTGGAGCTGCCAGAGGAGCAGGAGATGCTGCTTGACCGGATCACAGAGGTCAATCCGAATACCGTTCTGGTGCTGTTTACGAATTATCCGTACACACTTCAGAAAGCGATGGAAAAACTGCCGGCGATCATCATGTCTGCAACGGGAAGCCAGGATATGGGAAGCGCAATGGCAGAGGCTGTGCTTGGAATCTATGCACCGGCCGGCCGTCTGAATATGACCTGGTATGAGAGTATCGATCAGCTGCCGGACATTGACGATTATGACATCATCAAAGGAAAAAGAACGTACCGCTATTTCGACGGGAAGGTATTGTATCCATTCGGCTATGGCCTGACGTATACCACATTTGCGTATGAGAACTATAAGGTTTCCTTAAAAGACGACCGTCTGCTGCAGATCTCTCTCGATGTGAGAAATACGGGCGATACCGCAAGCGACGAGGTCGTCCAGATCTACGGTTCCGCTCTGGAATCCTGCGTAAAGAAACCAATCTGCCAGCTGCTTGATTTTGTCCGTGTGAAAAACATTGCCCCGGGCGAGACGAGACACATCGCACTGGAAATCCCGGTGGAGGAGCTTCGCTTCTACGATGTCATCAGCCGCAGACTGATGGTAGAAGAAGGAACGTATGAAATCTATGCGGGCGCATCCTGCAAGGATAAAGCCGTTTCCGCAGAAATCTTTATTCCGGGCGGAAAAAGGGGAGTACGCGATCTGAGTGCATTTACCGCGGCAGACCACTACGATGATTACGAGAACATGTATCTGACGGAAGGCCACTTCAATTTCAAGGCAGTCCGCGTGCAGGATGAGACGAAAGAAGGTGTTCTCGTTTACCGTGACTGTGATCTTTCCGATGCTGCTGTTCTGGCGCTTCATGTGAAGAGCGAACGCGGCGGCAGTGTGGAAGCCTTTGTGGATGGTGTTTCGATGGGAAGCTTTACCGGTGACACAAGAACCTGTGAGTTCCGCAGCGCCCCGAAACTGGACCGCTATGCGGAGGAAGAAGTAAAAGAGCGCAACCGGTACCGCGAGCCGGTTTATGAGGATGTTGAAATTTCCCTCGCAGACAGACCGCAGACTGACGGCGCATCTGAGATCCGTCTCGTCCTGAAGGGAGATATGCGGATCTGCTATCTGCGTGTGCTGAAAAATAAGAGCACAGGAAAAATTCAGATGGGCGTAGCAAACTAACCAGATCATGTATTGTCTGAAAAAAGTATTGACAAATTGTGTGAATATGAATAAAATGTTCCTGTAAAAACAAAATACGGAGATCTTCAGGGCAGGGTGTGATTCCCTACTGGCGGTATAGTCCGCGACCCGCTGCGATATCAAACAGCGGCTGACTCGGTGCAACTCCGGGACCAACAGTTAAAGTCTGGATGAAAGAAGACGAAATAAAGTTTATTTGCATGGAAATATTTTTGGTGCCCTGAATTCAAGAAAAGGAATTCAGGGCACTTTTTTTCGCGGGCAACGAGCCAAAGTCCGTGCTTGCACGAGACCTTGGCGACTGCCGCGAAAACGAGTTCAAATTCGTGGAGCGTATTTGGACTCGTTACTTCCGGCAGAACCGGTCAAGATCTCCAGAAAAAAAAGGAGAAATGCAGTTATGAATGCACAGACAACAGCAAAACAGACATCAAAGATGTCACAAATCGGAAAAACCCGTTACATGGTACAGGTGGCAATGCTCGGCGCAGCCGCAGTCGTATTGATGTTTTTTGACATCCCGCTTCCGTTTGCCCCGAGTTTCTACAAGATTGATTTAAGCGAAGTTCCGGTGCTGATCGGAGCCTTTGCGATGGGACCTCTTGCCGGAGCTGCGATTGAGCTGATTAAGATTCTGCTTAACCTTGTCATGAAAGGAAGTACCACCGCAGGTGTTGGCGAAGTGGCAAACTTCCTGATCGGCTGCGCGTATGTTATGCCGGCCGCATGGATCTACAAAACACAGAAAACAAAGAAAAATGCCATGATCGGTATGGCAGTCGGAACCGTATTTCTGGCAGCAGCCGGCGGTCTTCTGAACGCTTTTGTACTGCTTCCGGCTTATGCAGCAGCCTTTGGAATGCCGATGGATGCCCTTGTGGGAATGGGATCTGCAGTCAACAAAGCAATTACAAGCCTTCCGACCTTTGTTCTGTTTGCCGTTGTACCGTTTAATATCATCAAAGGTGTTGTGGTATCACTGGTAACCATGCTTCTGTACAAGCACATCAGCAGACTGCTGAAGGGTGAGGCGATGAATTAGTTCATCATTTCCGAAATCATTTCCGTAAACGGAGAATCCAATAAATACGTTGTAGAGAGACGGACAAAATGCAGAGAGAAATCCTCTGTTTTTTGTCCGTCTTTTAAAATTTTCGGGGAATGGCGGCAATGGATTGCCCACACAGGTCTTTTAGTAGTACAATGAAGCATAATCGATAAAAGAAAATACGCAGCGAAATTGGAAAGGAGCGCAAAAAAAAGAGATCCGCACATTGGCTGAAATCTCTTTTCTATCACATTTTAATATTGTTATTATGTCTCGAAACTGTTAAGCGCTTTCCAGATGTTCCATCACTTGAACGCCCCATTTAAAAAGGGCGGTTCGCATGGCAAAGGTCAGGACTGCGGTAAGCAGAATCATCACGCTCGTGGTGATGTGGATGTTGAGGTGAAGTTTTCCGTACAGCAGGTAGCCGGCTCCGATCAGGATTGCGCCGACGGTGAGGTCGATGAGGACGGAGATCAGGGAGCGGTTGTTGGATTTTATGGCGGCGGTTTCGTTTTCCCAGTTTAATTTCGGAAATGCAAGGTCAAAAAGGAGCTGTTCATAGTTTACGAACAGGGTAAATAAAACCGTGATCGCCGTGGTGTAAAGAAGGGTCGCCGGGTGCAGACCGAAAACGACCGCGATGATGTTGAAGACCAGAGCGTACGGCAAGGTGCCAAGGAGACTGATCAGGATGCCGCTTACCAGCATGGCACGGATCTGGTCGTGATAGCTCATCGGAATGCATTTCATATAGATGTATTCGCTGCCCTTTCGGGACATCGCTGTGGCGGAGATCACGCAGAACATGGACATCATGACGGCGATTCCGGCGGCGGTAAGGACGGCAACTGCGACAGGCAGTTCTCCTTTCAGGAGGCGGAATATGGTGCCATCGGCGACAAGCCGGGTCCAAAGGCCGGTGGTTTTAGCCATGCCAAGGCTGGAAATGACCGAAACGAGGGCAATGCCAAGCATGAAGACCGGCCAGATGAGAGGCATCAGAACACAATTCATGAACCAGGCCGGGGTTCGGTACAGTTTTTTCCATTCGATCATCGCGTAGGTGCGGATCGGATTTTTGCTTTTGACCGTTCTGGTCACTTCTTCTTTGGATAAGATGCGTTTTTCGCTGGTGGTCTCGCTCATGCCGAGGACAGCCGGAAGGTAGATTTTCCAGGCGAGGGCAAAAAAGACAGCAAGGATGACGGCGGTTGTAGCGATGTAGAGTATCATTTTGAGAAAGGATGCGTCTGCAAGGCTTCCGGTCATCAGGGGCAGGTTCGGAAAAATGGTCCGGAAGGCACGCAGAGTACCCTTCTGGCTTTCCATCAGGTTCATGATATCCTGCATTTCAAAATTTCCGATACTGCGCGAAAATACGTTGATGCCGATCGCAAAAATCAGGGATGCGGCGAATCCGAGGTAGCTTAAGAAATCCTTGTTTCGGATATTTTTGAAAAGACGCATCACGAGCATCGTCAAAACTGCGGCGTAAACGAGCGGCACAACCGGGAAAATAAGGCAGGCGAGGATCATATTGATCCAGTAAAAAATGCCCATTTTGGCGCTGATCCCGTACCCTAACAGAAACGGAAAGAACAGCAGTACAATAAGATAGTATTCGTTCAGCAGACAGCAGAAGCCTTTCGCACCGACAATCTGCGCCGGGGTAAACGGCAGCGGCAAAAGCTTTACGAGGTCAGAGTCCATGTAATACTCGCTCAGAAACAGCGGCAGGCCATAGAAGAAAATGACCATCATGCCAATGGCACAGACGAACTCGATCAGCAGGGTTTCCAGCCCGAGCGGCTGCAGGAAGGTATAGCCGGAATATCCCAGAAGAAACAGTAAGACCGACACGGGAAGGAGGCAGACACCAAGCAGAAGGTATACAACGATACGTCCTCCGTCCGAAAATGCTTTCTTTTTTCCGCTCTTCTGATTGCTTTTTCCTGGTCCGCTTTTCAGAAGGAAACGGGTGAGAATCCATAAGTTACGCATGTTCGGTGATCTCCAAAAAGATATTTTCAAGTGTCTGATCCGGATAGGCCGCTTTTAATTCTTCCAGGGTACCCAGGTATACCTGGCGGCCGTGATGGATAATGGCGATGCGGTCGCAGAGTTTTTCCGCTACTTCCAGCACATGGGTGGAAAACAGCACGGCGTTTCCGGCATCGGCGTGTTCACGCATCATCTGTTTGAGCTCGTGCGCGGAGCGCGGGTCAAGGCCGGTCAGCGGCTCATCGAGAATCCAGACCGGCGGCTTGTGGATCAGTGCGCCCATCACCATGATTTTCTGACGCATGCCATGCGAGTAGCTCATGATACGGCTCGAAAGGTTCTCTTCCATCTCAAAGCGTTTTGCGGTTTCTTCGATAAAACGCTGACGCTCTTCCGTTCCGACACCGTAGATATCTGCCATAAAATTCAGATATTCAATTCCCCTGACGCGAAGAAACGCATCCGGGTCGTCGGGCACAAAGCCGAACTGGCGCTTGGCTTCGAGCGGATCCTTCTGAATATCTTTTCCATTGATTTCAATCGTTCCTTCGGACGGCGCTAAGATACCGGTGATCATTTTTAACGTTGTCGTTTTTCCGGCCCCGTTAGGACCGATGAAGCCGGTGATCTTTCCATCTTCGATATCCCAGGAAAGATCATCGACGGCTTTTTTGCTTCCATCGCCGTAAATTTTGCTTACGTGGTTCAGACGAATCATGTTTTATTCCCCCTCTTTTTTTCTTGTAAAACGAAACTGTGATTCTCTTGCTTTGTTTCTAAAAACAGACTGCCCTTTTCCCACTCCGAAAGCTCTTATCCTTCCCTGTGCAGGAAAAGGAGTCAGGCAGATCTTCGCAATCCGCTTCGCTACTTGCTTGATTCGGTTAAATTTCGAAGCACGGGCTGTGATCTTGTGTTTTTTTCAGTATGCATTCTTCTGCCAGAACTGTCAATCAGCGGAACGAAAAATACAGAATTTTGTAAGAACTTGTAAGACTTTTAGAGCGTGTCTGAAAAAAAAGATACCGCAAAGTGAAGCCTGCAGATTGCGGAAATGCTTTTTCAGACACGCTCCAGAATCAAATCCGATTTTACCCTCTACTTTTTCAGAATCACATCGATGACTGTATCGACTCCATCCGGCAATACCGGGTCTTCGCCGAGATCAGCGAATGCCATGGTCGGATAATCGCTGTGTACCCAGCTTGTGGAAACCGGGATTTCCGCGCCGGTTGCGACGTAGCGGATCGCCTGGATTTCTTCTTTTTTCACGCCGGGCAGCGGCAGCGGCCCAACGGTATTTTCATAGACATGAAAATACAGATGGTTTCCGTGGCGCGTCACACGGCCAAAGTCCGGTTTCTCAATACCGGCTTTTCCGCAGCCGTAAATGCTCTCTCCGTTTTTCTTCATCCACTTTCCAATCTCAGCCAGCCGTTCGATCGACTCCTCCGGGATATTTCCCCTGGCGTCCGGGCCAACGTTCAAAAGCAGGTTTCCACCCTTCGATACGCACTCGACCAGCTTTTTGATCAGCATCGGTGCCGGTTTGAAGAAGTGGTCGTTGGCACAATAACCCCAGTGATTATTCATCGTAACGCAGGATTCCCAGGCGATATCGTTTCCATTTACATCCTGGATGCCATTCGGCGGAATCATCTGCTCCGGGCTCACAAAGTCGCCGTGGTACGGGGTCGGATTTCCGGCCGCCAGAGAACCGTAGCCCTCTCCGCTCACCTCGAGACGGTTGTCGATGATGACATCCGGCTGGAGCTTCCGCACCATATTGATCAGCTCCGTCGCTTTCCATGCTTCGCCGCGCAGCGTATCGTAGGAAAAGTCAAACCACAGCACATCGAGCTTTCCGTAGTTTGTGCAGATCTCGCGTACCTGATTGTGCATGTAGGTCAGGTAGCGGTCGAAATCGCGGTCATCGTTTTTGTATGCCGGGTTGTTCCGCATCGGGTGGTTCCGGTCGCCGTAATGTGGGAAATCGTCGTGGAACCAGTCGAGCAGGGAGAAATACAAACCGACCTTCAGTCCTTCTGCGCGGACGGCATCAACGTACTCTGCAACGAGGTCGCGGCCGCATTTCGTGTTGGTGGATTTGAAATCGGTATACTGGCTGTCGAAGAGGCAGAAACCGTCGTGATGCTTGGCAGTCAGAACCATGTATTTCATGCCGGCCTCTTTCGCCGCTTTTGCCCATTTCCGCGGCTCGAAATCAACGGGGTTGAACTCCTCGAAATATTTCATGTAATCTTCTTTTGGAATCTGCTCGGTACTCCGCACCCATTCTCCGCGCGCCGGGATGGCATAAAGTCCCCAGTGGATAAACATGCCGAAACGGGCGTCGCGGTACCACTCCATCCGCCTGTCATAAGCTTCTCTGTCAAATTTGTACATCGTTTTGCTTCCTCCTGTTTTAGTTTTATATTGGTAATGATTCAGAGTACCATTTCGCATGGCTCTGAATCGTTACGTCAAGCGGATATTCGCAATCTGCTTCGCTACTTGCTTGATTCGGTTAAATCTTAATTTTCACCCATTTTCCCTGTTTGAATCGGATCGTCGCAAAGATAAACCGTGACATCTGATCCGCCAGCACGCCGAACCAGATTCCGACGATGCCAAGCCCCAGCGTGTAACCGCCAAGATACGAAACGATCGTACGAATAAATGTAACGCTGATCATAGATGCAACTGCCGTATAGAGCGTATCTCCCGCACCGCGCAGGCATCCCATGTAAATAACCTGACAGATCTGGAAAATGACGACGAAGATAATGACATGGATGATGCTGACACCGATTTCAATGATATGCTGTTCTTCGAAAAACAGGCTGTACAGCCATCTTCCGCCGAAGAGATAAATCGCAACGAGGCATACTGCGATGCCCGCGCCGATCAGACGGCACGTTCTGCCGTACTCTTTCGCAAGATCCGGCTTTTTTGCGCCGAGGCTCCGGCCGATCAGTGCAACCGCTGCGGACTGGAGGCCATCGCCGAACGCAAACGAAAGCGACATAATATTCATGCCGACCTGGTGTGCCGCCATCGCATCGGTTCCCTGCTTGGCCGCCATGATCGCCGTCATCATAAAGCCGATCCGCATGAAAACCTGCTCGAAAAACACACTGTACCCGACCCTGACCAGGCTGATGAACGCTGCAATCGTCGGTTTAATTTTGTTCTTCAGAATATAGCCAAGATTCAGGAATCCGTCTTGCTTTGTGATGGAAAGGATGCTCATCACACATCCGACAACCGTTCCTGTGACGGTTGCCAGTGCCGCACCCTGAATGCCGAGTGCCGGGAACCCGAAATGGCCGTTGATCAGAAGATAATTCAGGATAATATTAATCGTATTTGATGTTACATTTGTGCGCATCGTGATTTTTGTATTGCCCGCACCGCGCTGTGCCGAGTTGATCCCCATCTGGATACAGTTAAAAATCATACCGCCCATGATGATACGGAAATATGTTACTGCGCCGTTATGCGTCTCCGCCGTTGAGCCGCACAGATGGATGATCGGACTTGCAAACGCCACAAATCCAACACTGAATGCAGCTGCCGCAAGGATAATAAATACAAGCGCAGTTACCAGAGTCTCATTCGCCGCACCCTGTCTTTGTTCCCCTCGCCGCCGCGCAACAAGGGCGGAAATCGACACATTCAGCGCAAAGAAAAACGCCAGGCCAAGCAGCTTCGGCTGTGTCGTCAGACCGACCGCGGCAACTGCGTAGGAGCCAAGCGAACTTACCATCAGCGAATCTACAAGACCCGCAAATGCAATGAAAAACGACTCCACGATCGCCGGCCACGCCATGTTGACGGCGGTCTGGAATGTGTCTTTGTGGTATTTCCCCTTTAACTTGTTTCCTAAGTACCCCATTTCTTTTCCTCTCTTTCGTCCCAATACCAATTTCTATTTTACTTTGTTTTAACAGAAGGGTCAATACGGTACCGGCAGAAAAAAGCCAGCCGCAAAAGCAAAATTCTTTTCGCTTTTTGTGGCTGGCTTTTCTTTTATCTTTCCGTAGCGATTCAGACCCCCATCTTGATTCCGCTTACGCTACATCCCAGTATTGCTTCTTATTTTTTCAGCACAAATTCTGCCTTATTCTCTGTCGTGCTGTCGCTTCCGATGAAGACTTCGAAAGCACCGTTTTCACTTTCTACACGCTCATTTTCTGTCAGGAAGCGAAGCTCTTCTTCTGTGATTTTGAAGATGACTTCGGTTTCTTCTCCCGGCTGAAGGGTTACCTTGCAGAAATCTTTCAGCTCTTTCACCGGGCGTACCACGGATGCGGCTACGTCGTGGATGTAAAGCTGTACGGTCTCGGTTCCCTTTGTATCGCCGGTGTTTTTCACGATTACGGAGGCTTTAATCTCATCTTCCATGCCAAGCTCTGCCTTGTCCAGTTTCACATCTGAAATTGCAAAGCTGGTGTAGCCAAGGCCATATCCGAACGGGAACAGTGGTGCGTTCGGGATATCGAGGTATTTGGAACGGAAACGGTCTTTGTCCTTGCCCGGCACATGCGGTCTTCCGGTGGAATACTCGTTGTAGTGAACCGGCACCTGGCCTACAGAATACGGGAAGCTCATGGTCAGCTTGCCGCTTGGAGCGTATGCACCGAAAACAACGTCTGCGATTGCATTGGCACCTTCGGTACCCGGCATCCATACTTCAAGAACGGCTTTTGCTTTCGATACGACATCGCGCAGGTCGAGCGGACGGCCGTTGAAGAGAACAACGACAATGTTTTCATTGACCTCCGAAACGCGCTCAAGCAGTCTCTGCTGGATTTCCGGAATGCGAATGTTCGCGTTACTGGTTGCCTCGCCGGACTGCAGACGGTCCTCACCGATCGCAAGAACGACAACCTCGGCCTCCTTTGCTGCGTTTACAGCCTCAAGAAGCATTGCCTCCTCTTCCTCCGGTGTGTGGGACTGCTCCATCGCTTCACCGAAGCCCTCCAGACGGATGTCGGAGCCGAGCATCGGGGAACCTGCATGGAAGCTCATGTTTGTCGTATCTGCCTGCGCTTTTACGGCCTCTTCCAGATTTGTCACATCCTTTGCATCTCCGATGAAGGACCAGGCGCCCATCAGGTTTCTGCTGTGGACATACGGTCCGACCCAGGCAATTTTTTTCTCCTTGCCAAGCGGCAGGATTTTCTCTTCGTTTTTCAGCAGGACAAACGATTTTCTTGCGGCTTCTCTTGCCAGGGCGCGGTGCTCTTTGCAGAGAATGACCTCTTTTTCTTTCGTCTCATCTGCGTCTTTATACGGATTTTCAAACAGTCCCAGTTTGTTTTTCAGTTCCAGAATACGCATACAGGACTCATTGATCAGATCCTCGGAAATCTTGCCCTCTCTTACAAGGCGGCACAGGTTCTCGCAGTAAATACCGGTCATCATATCAATGTCAACGCCTGCCTCGGCGGAGCGGACAGCTGCCTCCTCACGGTCTGCGCAGTAGCCGTGGTAAATAATCTCCTCGATTGCCGCCCAGTCGGAAATCAGAACGCCGTCAAATCCCATTTCGTCACGCAGGATGCCGCGCATCAGTTTCTTGTTTCCGGTTGCCGGAACACCGTTTACCGTGTTGAAGGAAGTCATTACCATCGCTGCGCCTGCATCGATGCCGGCTTTGTAGGACGGCAGATAGAAGTCACGGAAGGTATGCTCGGAAAGCTCTACCGTATTGTAGTCTCTTCCTGCTGTCGGTGCGCCATAGCCTGCGAAATGCTTCACACAGGAAGCAATTTTGTACGGCTCCTTCAGATCGTCTCCCTGGAATCCGCGCACCATTCCGGCACAGAACAGGCCGTTCAGATACGGATCCTCACCGGTAGACTCCATGACACGGCCCCATCTCGCATCGCGAACCAGGTCGGTCATCGGTGCGAAGGTTACGTGAAGGCCGGAAACGGCTGCCTCTTTTGCGGCAACTGCCGCACACTTTTCGGACAGCTCCGGTTCAAACGTTGCGCCCTGTCCCAGCGGAATCGGGAAAATGGTCTTGAAGCCGTTGATGACATCCAGCATGAACAGCATCGGGATATGATGCGGGTGCTGCTCCACGAAATCCTTCTGGATTTTCTTTAATGTTTCTGCGCCCATGGAACCCAGGATGGAACCGGAAAGCGCTACATTTTCCGGCGTAAAGCCTTTATCTGCCATCGGTCCCATCGCCGTGATGTCCATATCTTTATTGAAAAAGGCACCCACCACCTGGCTCATCTGGTTTACTTTTTCTTCCAGCGTCATGTCGGCCAGAAGCTCTTTTAATTTCTGCTCGGTCATTTTTTCTCCTCCATACCTCGTTTTTGCTGTATCTGCTTCTTCAGAAACCCCTAAAATGTCAGAAAAATATCGCTTTTCCGTTTTTTCTGAATCTTATACTGAAATTTTACCACATCTGACCTGAAAAAAATATCCCCTGATCCGACCTTTTTCTTTCACTATTCCGACCTGTTTGCTGCTGTTCCGGTGCGTAAGAAAGTGATAAAATCCTCTGTTATTTCCCGGACATGTGAAGGGTGGCTTTCCGCTATTTTTCACTAAAGCTTCTTCGGTATTCCAGCGGTGCGTATCCCGTATTGTCCTTAAACATCTTCGTAAAGTACGAGAAATTGCTGTACCCCACATACAGCGACACCGTATTGATCGGCAGCGTGCTCTGTGTCAGAAGCTTTTTTGCCTCCTCCACCCGCTTTTGGATGATATAATTACTGATCGAAATACCCTTTTCTTTTTTAAAAATCCGGGACAGATAATCCGTATTCAAAAAGACAAGCTCCCCAAGCTCCTCCCGGTGAATCTCCTCCCGGTAATGTGCATCGATATAAGCGCATACCTGACTCGTAACCGAATCTGATTTGTTGATGTACTGTCTGTACTGAACTGCTTTCCGAACCAGTACCCCGGCATATTCCATCATCTCTTCTCTGCCATAAAGGGAATTCCGATGCAGGTTTTCCATGTCCGCATCTGCAAACAGCGCGTACGCCTTGATCTCCCGTTCCGAAAGCCATGCATACACCACCTGGGTCAGATCGGTACGGAGCGCTACCAGAAATTCTCTGGTAATCATTCCTTCCCGTTCCGTCCGGTCAAGGTATTTCTGCAGCCGCTCCAGCAGCTCCTCCGGTTTTTCCTCCGAAAGCAGAGCTTTCCACACATCCAGCTCCTTATTTTCGTAGCTGGTCTGCGGAGCCTGAAATTCATTCAGAAACAGCACCTCGTTCCGCACGGAAAGGCTTCCCTCCCGCATTTTCTGAAGATTCCGGCTCTGCTTTTGCATCCCCAGTACAGATTCCCACTGCCCGGCGCCGCACCACAGCTCCGGATAGATTTTTTCATTCATCCACGCAACAAATTGCTGCAGAATTTCACAGTCCCGCCCGCCGTCCTGCGGGAATGCTTTTTCCCTTGACTGCGTAACAATCCAGTAGATGCCCGGTTCCTGATAAAAAACAGTATCTACCGCAATGTCCGTTTCCTCATACAGTTCCGACAGCACATTTTCGATCACAAATTCCATGGTCGCCGTATCCCACATTTCCCGCTTATTGCTCTTTATTTCCGGCATCAGACAAATCAGCCGGAAATAGTGTCCCGGTCCGTATGAAAGCTGGCGCTGTGCTGCCGTTTCGCAGAATTTTTCCTCGGAGAAGCCGCTTTTCAGCACATTTTTCCAGATATCCTGCTGCAGAATTTTTCTGTTCTGATTCCACTTGATGCTTTCCTGCCTGAGATCCTGTATTTTCTTTTCTTTCGCAACAGATTCCGCCGCACGCTGCACGGCCGCCTTCAGCTTTTCAAAATCAATGGGCTTCAGCAGATAATCGACACTGTTCAGCTGTATCGCTCTTCTGGCATAGTCAAACTCCGCATAGCTTGTCAGGAAGATGACCTGGACCTTCAGCTCCTCTTTCCTGACCCACTCCACAAAATCGAATCCCGTTCCGCCCGGCATCACGATATCGCTGATTACAATATCAATATCCACCATTCCCATGATGTTCTTCGCCTGCTGTACGGAAAACGCAGTGTACACCTCGCTCACCCCGGTCTCTGTAAGATCGAGATTTCTTTTGATACTTTCAATCACGTACTCTTCATCATCCACGAGCAATAGTTTCATGTTCTTCTCCCCCTGTCCTGTATGGAATATGGATATCTACAATTGCTCCGCCGAGCGGGCTGTTATCGAAATGAATCTCTCCTGTATCACCATAATAATAACGGAATCGTTTCAGGCAGTTTTCAATCCCGATATGCTTTCCATGCTCGGAAATATCTTCCCCTGCTTTCAGCCTTTGCAGCGTCTCCTCCGGGAAGCCGTTTCCGGTGTCCGAAATATAAATGTTGACATACTTTTCTTCGCCGCGGTCCTCCGGGTAAACCGTCACGGAAATCAGCGGAACCGTCTCCAGCGTCAGGGCATGTTTTGCCGCATTCTCTACAAACACCTGAATCAGAAACGGGAAGATTACCGCGTCTTTCACTTCTTCATGGACTTCAAAATAATAGGTGAATTTTTCCGGATAGCGCAGCAGCAGAATTTTGAGGTAATTTTCGCAGTGATTCGTCTCCGCCGTCACCGGCACCATCTCGCTTGTATTGCGGAAAATATAGGCGAGATAATCGGACGTAATACGGCTCATCGACTTTGCATGGTCGTACTGTCCGAAGTCAATCATGCTGTAAATAAAGTTCAGACAGTTCATGTAAAAATGCGGACGAATCTGGATTTTCAGGTAATCCATCTCGATTTTCTGTTTTTCCAGCTCCTGCTCATACAGCGTGATCTTCAGACGTCGGATCTGATGAATCATGTTTCGGAATTTATCGTCAATCTGCTCCAGCTCTACCAGATTTCCTTCCGACATCTGATAGGTGAGATCCCCATTGTCATATTTTTGAAGATTTTCCGTAAACATAGCGACCGGCTTCAAGATTTTTGTTTTCAGATGGAACAGCAGCACGGAACCGGCAATCACCATCAGAAAAGCAACGCCAAGAAGGGCAAACACACTTCCCGTCATCAGATTTAAGACTCCCGTCCAGGAGATTTTAATCCGGATTTCAAACGGCGCCTGCGAAAGTTCCTGCCGGAAGGTGTAATTGTCGGTATTAATTTTCGAATTGTCCGTTACAATTCCTTTTTCCGTCAGTGTTCCGATGCTTTTCCCGTTCTGGTCAACGAGACTGACATAGCCGCTCTTTCCAAGAGACAGTTCAGAGAACGGTTCCAGAATTGTCTTCAGATTGACGTAGCAGCCGAGTCCAACGCCCTGACTCTGCGCTACCTTGAGCATATAAACATCGTCTCCCTGGCACATCACGGTCCATTTTTTCTTAACTGCATACGTCTGCTGCGACAGGCTTTTGATCCTGCGCTTCAGCGCTTCCTGCAAATAGGGATCAACGGCGTAAAGCCCGTCGGATGAAATGCTCAGCTGATATAAGCTGTCATCCTTCTGCGTATAGAGAAAAACATTGTAATCCGTTCCAAAATCCCACGCTGCAGATACATAATTCCTTCGCAGCTGCGTAATGACATATTCCTCATACTGATCCTTCTCCATCAGATCCATATATTTCCAGAACGCAGAATCCGGGTTGGAGCTGTCCATTACAGTCGAGAACAGGTTTCGGCTGATTCGAAAAAAACGGTTATCCAGTTCATCCGTATACAGCTTTGAAATCTCTTCCAGCTGCTCATATACCTGCCGCTGCGTCCGGTTCAGAATAAGCACGCTCCCAGCCAGAAAAAGCAGCAGCATACTCAGCAGGCAGATCAAAAGATAACGCCCCTGCTGCGCCAGTGTTGTTTTTTTCGTCTGTTTTGAAATATGCATGAAGTTTCCTCCTTTTTTCTGTTCCGGTACGCTCGAAATTTTTCCGTGTTTGATTTTACGAACTGATCTTTTTTTCTGAATATAATACAGCAGAAAAACAGTACACCTCATGTTTCCATGAGTCTGTACTGTTTTTCTGATTTATGTCGGAAACACCGAAATGTTTCTCTTTTTTATTCCTGCATGGAAAATCATCCCTTTACCGCACCAAGTGTGATACCTTCTGCGAAGTATTTCTGAAGGAACGGATAGATGATAAACAGCGGCAGCATGGCGATAAATGCGATTGCCATACGGATGGAGGTTGTCGGCAGCTTTGCCACCTCCGCGCCGATATTTCCGGTTACTTTTCCACTTGCCAGGTACTGAATATCGGTGATCATCTGATTCAGCAGGTTCTGGATGCTGTAAAGCTTCTGGCCTTCATTTCCTGATAAATAGTATAAACCATTTGTCCAGTCATTCCAATAGCCAAGTGCGGAAAACAGTCCCATGGTTACCAGAATCGGTTTTCCAAGCGGCAGTGTGATGCTGGTGAAAATCTTCATGTGTCCGGCGCCATCGATTTTGGCTGCCTCGAACAGCGCGTCCGGGATACTTGTGTTAAAGTAGCTTCGGATCATCAGCACGTTGTTTGCGCTTAACAGGAAGCCTGGAACAATCAATGCCCAGATCGTGTTTTTGATGTGAAAATACTTTACATACATCAAGTAGGTCGGCACCAGTCCGCCGTTGAACAGCATCGTGAAGAATACGAAAAAGGTAATTGCTCTGCGGTACGGCAGCTTTTTAATCGAAAGCGGATATGCCAACAGAGCGGACATCGCAAGGTTTGCAGCGGTACCGACGATGGTTACAAAAATGGTAATTCCGTATGCTCTCAGGATTTTCTCGCCCTGGCGGATGATATAGGAGTAAGCATAGAAGCTGAATTTCTCCGGGAAGAACGAATATCCGTTGCGGATCAGTGTGTTTTCATCGGTCAGTGAGGAAATAAATACGAGTACAAACGGCAGTATAATGGATAACGTAATCAGAATGAGTACTACATTAATCCAGAACTGGAAACGTTTTGCTTTTTTTGAATTTGTCATACTTCCATCCTCCTAGAATAATGCCTGGTCTTTGTCTACTTTGCGGACAATCCAGTTGCTCAACATTACGACACAGAAGCCTACCAGAGACTGGTATACACCGGCTGCAGATGACATACTGACATTTCCTTGTTCAATCAGGGCACGGTATACGTAGGTATCGATAACGTTTGTGGTCGGGAACAGAACACCGGAGTTCATCGGCACCTGATAGAACAGACCGAAATCGGAATAGAAAATTCTTCCGATGCTGAGAAGCAGCAGGGTGATGATGGTCGGAACGAGGCTCGGCAGTGTGATTTTTGTGATCTCCTGCCATTTGCTTGCGCCGTCCAGTCTGGCAGCCTCATAGAAGGAAGGATCGATACCGATCAGCGATGCGATGTAGATCAGGCATCCGTATCCTACGCCCTTCCAGCAGTTCGCGATAATCAGGACCGCCGGCCAGTATTTCGGTTTCTGGTACCACTGAATCGGGTCAATGTGGAACAACGGAAGGATCGAGTTGTTGACAAGACCATTTTCTGCACTCAGAAGCGCATATACGATGTAGCTTAAGATAACCATGGACATCAAAAACGGAAGAAGAATCGCGCTCTGGTACACTTTTTTGAGTTTTGTGTTTCTTACCTCCGTAATCAGAATCGCAATGGCAATTCCGACTACCATGTTTACAAGAATAAATGCAACGTTATACAGCAACGTGTTTCTTGTAATGATCCATGCATCCTTGGAAGCAAACAGGAACTTGAAGTTTTTAAGTCCTGCCCACGGGCTTGCCCAGATACCTTTCGCAAAATTCAGTTTTTTAAACGCAATCACCATACCTGCCATCGGGATATAGTTGTTGATCAGCAGATACAGAAGTGCCGGAAGCATCATCAGATAAAGCGGCCAGTATTCCTTCAGCACGTTTTTCTTTTTTCCTTTTTTAACCTCTGCTTTTTTCATAAAGCGTGTCTCCTTTTATGAGGGCTGTTTTTTCAGGTTCTTTCACAGAGAAAGCTCCACATCTTTTCGAGTAAGAGTGGAGCCTTCGGTTACTGTATCACACCGGATTTTCTTCCGCCCCGGTCGTGTTCTTTTTACAAATTATGGTGCCTATTTCTCTGCAAGAAATGCATCCAGCTGCTCCTGCTTTGCAGCAATAACATCATCGATTCCCGCATCGTCCAGTGCCTCCAGGAACTGTGGAAGCAGTTCTTCCGGATCTCCGGAGCCGCTGCTAAGTGCGCCGTTGTACTGGCTGATTACGTTGTTCAGGGCTGATACCTGATCCGCATATTCGCTGTTATCAAAGACAAATCCCAGTGCTTTCGACTCGATACCGGAAGCGTTGAACTCCTGCATTTTGTCCCAGAGCTGCGGGTCAGATCCATCCCATTTGTATGCGATGAACTGGTTCGGAAGCTCCCATCCACAGTTAAAGCTGTAGCCTGCATTGTCTGCTGTTACACCGTCCGGGTAGTTGATGATTCCGTTTTCTTCATCTTCTACTACGTAGTCGGTTCCCTCTTCGCCCCAGTTCAGAAGGTTCATGACCTCCGGGCTGCCATAGATATAATCGAGAACCTGCATTGCTTTTTCCGGATTTTCGGAGTTCTGTGCTACAGAGAAGATAATTCCGCCGTAAGAGGATGAGTTGATGATCGGCTGATCATAGAACGGTACGATTTCAAACTCATATCCTGTGGAGCTCTGGAACTCAACCGGGGTACCTGGATGATAAGCAAAGAACAAGGAGAAGAGATTTCCTGCTTTGCATACGGTTCTCCAGTTTTCTGTGTTTGTTCCGGCATCCTTGCTGATGTAGCCTTTCTGATACCAGTCATGCAGCATAGTTGCAGTCTCCTTGTACCAGTCGCTTGCAAAGTAGTTTTCTACGGTTGTGCTGTTGGTCTGATCCATCAGAGCGCCCGTGTTGGCATCGCCAAGTCCATCAGCGCGGGACAGACGGCTCAGAGGCGTATCACTGTTGTTGCTGGAGAACAGCATTGTCATATCAGGCTCGCCTGCCTGTACGGTCTCAAATACTTTCTCCATATCCTTCGGCTCTTTGATTTCATCGGTATTGATATTATACTTTTCTACCAGGTCTTTTCTCATGAAGATGGCTGGAATGCTGCCTCGTTCGATCTGGTTCGGAACGCCATAGACAAACCCATCAATCTGATTTGTTTTTGCAATATCCTCGCCATAGATATCTTTCAGGTTTGTGCCGTATTTGTCAATCAGTTCAGACATATCCATGATCTGGCCGGAATGCATATACTGTACAGCTGTTGTTGCATTTGTGTACAGAAGATCGATTTTCTCATCGCCGGAAAGCATCAGCTGTAACTGCTGAGATGCGCTTGCCCACGGAAGAACAACGATATCGAGCTTTGCATTCAGCTCCGGCTCCAGAATCTCGTTGATTTTTTCTTCGATTCTCTCTTCATCCTGCTGCTGGCTGCCCTGCAGTACCATAGTTACAGTGTACGGCTCGCCTTTTTCCTCTGTCTTTGCTGTGCTTCCGGAAGCTGCGGAGGAACCGGAATCAGAACTGGATCCTGTGCTTCCGCATGCTGCCATGGAAAATGCCATGGTTGCTGCAAGAATGCCTGCTAACACTTTTTTCTTCATACTTTTTCTCCTTTTCACGTATCGTGTTGTGTGACCTTTGATGGTTGTATTATAGCAGGATTTTGACTTACAACTCTATAACTGATTTGACTTTGAAGTATCACTCTTCCGACCTTTGTGTCTTTTTTGTGTCTTTTTTCTGTCAAAAATCTTCCACCATCTTTGCCCCTTCTGCCCCATCGAGTTCGGTCACGGTTCCATTCATGACACGGTAAACTCTCTGGCAGAGGCTGAGGACACTCGGACGGTGCGTCGTAACGATACAGGTTTTGTTGGGACGCTGACGGATGATGTTTCGGAGGACGTTTCGTTCCGTCGTGACATCCAGTGCCGAGGTGGCTTCATCTAGAAGCAGCACCGGAGCATCACGGAGAACGGCGCGGGCGATAGCAAGCCGCTGGGACTGACCTTCGGAGAAACCGCGGCCACGTTCCCCGACGCGGCTGTTGATGGTGTCCGGCAGATGCTGAACAAAATCCCAGGCGCAGGAGATTTTGAGCGCTTCAATGATCTCCTCGTCGGTCGCATCCTCTTTTACCATGCGCATATTTTCGGCGATTGTGCCGGAAAGGATCGTATTTCCCTGTGGAACATAGGCGAAGAGATGACGCGTTTCGGCGTTCATGGGAACCGTTTTTCCGTTTGAGGCAATGATCACGGTTTCCCCCTCCTGCGGGCGGATAAGGCCGAGAATCAGGCGAATCATCGTTGTTTTTCCCTCGCCGGACGGGCCAACCAACGCTACAATCTCGCCGGGGGCGGCCTGAAACTCCGATCTGGTGATTACTTTGTTTCCTTCTATATAGGAAAATTCTACCCCGTGCATCTGTACCCGGAAACCATCCTTTGCCAGCGGATCAAGCGCGGCACTCTCCGGGATATGGACTTCTTTTGGCAGCTCTACGAGCTCACGGATCCGGTGCGCCGAGACGGAGCTGTTGAGGAAGGACGGAATAATCGAAATCACGTTTCCAAATGCGCCGGAAAGGTTACTCCGCTGCTGCAGGAACAGTGTCATGGTTCCATAGGTAATGTCGTGCGTCCACAGACGGAACAGGCAGTATCCGAACGCCGTAAACTCCACCGCACTCCCGAGAATAGACATTACGATATTGGTTTTAATCGTAAACAGATTATATTTCAGGCTGATGTCTTTGAAAAGTCCCTGCCACCAGCGCATCTTTTTGCTGTAATACGGCGCAATGCCAAACGATTTGATGGTATCAAAATTGTAGAATGCTTCTACCTCAAAGCTCATCAGGTTGCTGCTCATCTCGCGCACTTTTTTGCTGTATTCCCGCTGACGGCGGATCATAAAACGGGACATCAGAAGCAGAAACGGTGCGCTTAAAAAGGCAATCAGCGCCATGACCCAGTCATAATGCAGGATCACGAAGAAGGTGGCAATAAACCGATACACGGCAATGATAATCGTCGGGAGCCAGCTGATTGCGTTGCCGCTGACCGTTCCAATGTCGCCGTTGAAACGGTTGAGTACGTCACCGTTTGCGTATTTGCTGATTTCCAGCCAGTCCGCATCAACGATTTTGTCAAAAATATCCGCCTGGATGTCGTTGTTGATGGCGATACCAAGCTTCGTTGAAATGCGGTTGATGACACTCTCAAACCCAAGGCTGAACACGGTGCTTCCGATCATGATACAAAGCAGCAGCGGGAGCTTCTGTATCTGGTATCCGGTGATGATATCGATCAGGTATTTTCCTGCCACGCTGCCGACAAGCCCAAGCGAAGTGCTTAAGATACCGAGAATCGTATAAAAAACAATCGCACCCTTATAGCGCGCGCTGTAGCCAAAAATCCATTTCCAGTCATCGATGATTTCCGAGAACGTTCCGTTTTTCCATCGCTCCGACAGGATACGGAGAGACTCAAAGGAAGCGTCTTTACTTTTCTCTTTGGATTCTTCCTGCATGCGCGTCTCCTCTCTTTTTCCAGTCTGCGGTGCGGATCATATCGTATTTTTTCAGCAGCTCGACACGTCCCGCGCCCACTTCAATGCTCGATTTCTGTTCTTTTTCTCCCTGTCCCAGCCATTTCAGGATCCGCTGCACATATGCAGCCGGAAGCAGAAACGGATACCTCGCCGCATAGGGATACTTGTTTTTCATATAGGAAGCTTCCGGAACCAGCGATTTCCAGATTCCCCCGGCTGTATGCTTTTCCGTTCCGGTTTCTGCCGCATACAGGGTAATGTTTGCACTGTGGATCCGTCCCGCGCTCGATTTTCCGAACGAACCGGCATCGAGAATATCGATCAGAAGCGCTTCGGAATCCGGGTGAAGCTTCTTTGCGGCACGGACTGCCCCACTTGCTTCATAGGAAAAGCCCAGATACCGCTCGCCGATATCCAGCAGATTGATGCAGAAACACGTCATGTGATACTCTTCGCACAGCTGCCAGAACATTTCCCAGTCTATTTTTCTTCCATATACACGAATCATCTGTACCATGTCACAGATCTGACGGATCCCAACGCCGCCGTGAAGAAAGTGCTTGAAGCTGTGACAGAGAAGATAGAAAAGATGATGCGTTTCTTCTAAGGTAAAGATGCTCTGCCCCTGCACTTCCACTTTGGATGGATGCGCGAAAACATCGGAAAATGCACGGTTCAGATAACCATAGGCAGAGGATTCTGTGCTGAACAGCCTGGTATGTATTTCATAGAAGACCCCTGTTTTCGGATGAATGTAGCCCATCTCTTCCGGGATATCACCGTCTTTGATGCCATCCGGCATTGCGGCTTCTTTGTCCCGCACAAAGCCCTTCCGCATAAAACAGGCATCTACTGCTGCAAAATCCTTTGCCGGAATCAGAAGATCCTCATCCCCGGACGGGCGCAGATCTGGCTTCGGATAGAGATTTCTGCACACAATTCCTTTCATCACCAGCGGCTGCACGCCCAGATGCTCCAGCTCCTTTTCATCGGAAAGAAACAGCGCTGTACGCGAAACCTGCTGCAAAACACTCTGCATTGCCTGCGTTTTTACCTGTCTGCGAAGCTCGTCCGGAAGTCCCGCAAATTCCGGTGTTTTACCCACAACATCGTAGACTGCTGACAGCAGCGAATGCTGTGCTGCCATGACAAACAGATGATTCCATTGTTTTTCTGTCAGCGCCGCAAGTTCTTCCAAAGCTGCTTTTTCTTCTGTCAAAAACGCACGAACCACCGCAAGGAATGCGGTTTCTGTTTCTGTAATCATCTTTTTTTCCTTTCATTTTCTCTGCACGCATCATTTTTCTTTTTATCCACACCGAATAACCAGGCATATCCATGCATCAGAATCGGACGAAGCGGGATAATGCGAATCCAGACCTGTGCAAAAAACTCCCACCAGAACGTTCCCGGTACAAGTATTTTTCCTTTTCGTTCCACTTTTGTCACCCGTGCAAAGATCTGCTTCCGTTGCACATGATGCTCGATTTCCGTCTGTGCATCCCCGATTATGTCATAACCGTCTGCATGAACGCGGCAGATCCGATGCACGACAAACTGTCCGCCCGGCCGCTCATAAAATACGATATCACCTCTCCGAAGTTCCCGCTCCGGCGCTCGGAAGAAAATACTGTCGCGTCCATGAATCAGAAACGGCGCCATGCTACTCCCGGAAATCACCATACGCACTTCTCTGCCCTGCTCTACAAGTTCTTTCAGCATTCCGACATAGGCACGTGTATCCATCATTTTCATGCATGTTTCTCCCTTTTCTGAATCATGTTTTTGTGCAGTGCAGCTGCATATGTTTCACTTTCGAACGAACCGGCCCCGATCTCCTGCTCCAGCGTTTTCACCGCATCTTCTGAAATGTCGCACGCCAGATGATACACCGGAACTTTTCCAGCAAGCTGTTCGAGAAGGTCGAGACTGTGCACCATTCCCTCCCTGTCCCAGCGGTTCATGGTGATCTGTCCGTACAGACTCGTAAATGCCTCTGCCGGACGCAGCCGCCACGCCTGATTCGTCTTTGCCTGGCTCAGCATTACAATGCATCCGACCGGGAGCTTTTTGTTTTCGCAGACTCCTGAGGTTCCGCAGACCGGCCAGCCGTTTGCTGTCCACGCTGTGCCGTCATATTCCAGCAATGCCTTATCCCCATTTACGGTACGGCTTCCCCGGTACTGTTCCCAGAGTCCCGCCTGTGTGGTTTTGCCCGTTCCCGATGGTGCAGAAAAGAGCATTGCTTTCCCCTGATACTCCGTGTATGCACAGTGCAGAATCAGGCACGGCTGCTCTGCCAGACGGCGCTCCAGGGCAAGGAGGGAAAGAAAAACAACTTCATACTTTTCAACTTCTGCCAGATACCACCTGCCGACGAAAACCTCTGCACGATTTTGCGCAGTCTCACGGTAGAATGCATAAGGACGCGCTTCTCCTTTCACACCGATCCGGCGGCTCTCCAATCCTTCTTTTGTATGAAACACCTGCAGATCGACCCGATCCACAATCAGCTCTCCCTCCGCTTCCGGCAATATGTCGACGGCCGTAATGATATATGTATAATCCGCAGAATCCGTTTCCACCAAAAATTTTTCCATATCCACCGGAAGTACCAGCTCTTCCGGAAACTTCAGCCGGAAGGAAAAACTCCCTGTCTGAAATGTTTTTTCCATCAAAAACTTCTCTTTCTCCCCATGATCTTCCCTTCTCTCCGCAACGTATCACGATCCCTTTTTCCGCATTTATGATAACAAAAAAAAGAGACTCCGTCAATCTTCGGATCCTTTTTTGTAATTAAATACGTAATTTTATTTTTGACTGATCTGCAGCGTTTTATAGCCATGCCGGAAATACAGGATCTCCGCCGCACCGGTAATTCTCCACGAAAAGATATACAGCAGATACAGTGACGTAATGGTATGGAAATACGCGAAAATCGTGTACACCCAGATCACACGGAACACGCAGGAACCGAGAATAATGATAAAAATATTCTTCCACAGCGAGCCTTCATCGTTGTATTGCAGAATGGAAATCTGCTGATTGCGTTGATATACTCCTGGGATACTTCACGGTTTGGAATGGATACGTTTTCTTTTTCGTTATCGTATGTCAGATCTTTCATTACCTGTACCAGATTCTTTTCATCACGGAAGCGCACCTGACTGTACTGCTCTCTGAGATCAAAAATCAGATAGTCGTTCAGCATGCGCAGCATTTCGTCAATGCCGCTTGTTGCACTTAAAAATTCCTGCATATTGATTTTTATTACATCATACTGATTCCGATGTTTTTTATATGTTTCACTTCTGCCGATTTTTAAATTCTGAAATAGTGCATCGGTGTCTGTGCTTCTGTCATAATAAGCCGCCAGCATATCCGCTGCCATAGATTTTCCAAATCGTCTCGGACGGCTCACGCACAGATACCGCTGGAGTGTCCGCACACAGCGATTTGTTTTTCGTTTTTGAGCAGATTACATTCCCATCTTTTTCCAGTTTTTACTTGACTTTTCCTAGTTCTTCTTCTATAATCTTTTTGTAATGATAAATGTAATTTATTTCTGCGAACATTCTACATATTTTTCTTGCTGACTGCAGAAATACTTTCTGCCTGAAAAGGCACAGCATTTTGCAAGAGGGGAGTTTGTGATGGAACCGATTGCTTCTCCGACCCGGTCGGATTTGTTACAAAAGATAAATGAAAAAAAATATCATGTCAATTCCGATTATCTGCTGCGTGAAATTGCAGGGGAATATGCGATTATTCCCGTTGGGACTGCCTGTCAGATTTCGAATGCAGTGATGGTTCCAAACGATACCGCTGCATTTCTCTGGAATGCTTTTCAGCAGCCACGTACCATTTCGGAAGTCGTTGCACAGGCGTTAGAGGAATATGAGGCTGCGGAAGATACGATTCAAAATTCTGCTTTAAATTTTGTGCATGATACTTTAAGGTATGCATTATTAGAGGAGGTTATATCGTTATGAAGAAAGAGTGGATGGAACCTGTTGTTGAGGTTCAGGAATTTGCTGCAAATGAATATGTGGCGGCCTGCGGGGATAGCGGGAAAGTTTATAAATTTGTCTGCGATGCTGGACAATACGGTCATAATTATAATGTTTATTATTATGATGGATCTGGGCAAAAAAAATATATTGCAAAAGAAGGCTCATGGGGAGGCTGGGGCTCTCAAGCTCAATTTTCTGGATATCATCCTTGTAACAAGACTCATGAAGCGGAATCTGATAGTGGATTTATCAGTGGTTTTATAGATGACCAGTCTACCCGCAATGATGAAGCAACCCCCGTTGTCATCTGGACCGAAAATGGTACAAACGTTCATTGTACTACCAGATTAGACATCAATACTTGGGAAACCGCCAAATCCTGATTTTTCCACTAAATAATAATTTTTCAAACCACAGCAAAAGGATCGAACCCACTCGTTTCGATCCTTTACTATACCTATTAATAATTGGTTCATCAAACCACTTTTTTCGGAGGAACCTTTATGAACTACATGGACGACGCTTCCACATTCGAGCGTTCTTTTCTCCAGAAAGCGCGCCAGCAGCACATTCCTATTACCGGCGCGCTTGAACTTCTGCCACTCTGCAATATGAACTGCGACATGTGTTATGTCCGTCTGTCCCGTTCAGAAATGGAATGTCAGGGACAACTCCGCACAGTTGATGAATGGATTCTGCTTGCACAGCAGATGCAAAAAGCCGGTACACTTTTTCTTCTTCTGACCGGCGGTGAACCACTTCTCTTTCCTGATTTCAAAACACTATATCTTGAGCTTCGAAACATGGGCATGATTCTTACCATCAACACCAATGGAACCCTGCTGGGCGAATCCTGGGCTGATTTTTTTGCTGAGTACAGGCCGCGCCGCATTAACATCACGCTCTACGGTGCCGATGCCGCTTCCTATAACCGTCTCTGCCATTACCCCCAGGGCTTTGATCAGACCGTCCGCGCCATCCGTCTGCTCCGCGAACGAAACGTTGATGTCAAAATCAGCTGTAGCGTCACTAAAAAGAACGCGCATGATTTTCCAAAAATCTTTGTTCTCGGAGAAAAGCTTGGAGTCCCCGTTCATGCCGATCACTATATGATGCCCGCCGTCCGGGAACGCTCCCTTCCTTTTGATGCTCAGGTCCGCCTGAACCCGGAAGACGCCGCTGCGCTTGCCCTGCAGACACTGAAACTGCAGCTGACCAGCGATATTTTCCGGCAGTACGTTCATGAATCCATCCACCGCGTCAACAATCCGTCTTTTCCACGGGACAATGGTCATATCTCCTGTCTTGCCGGAAACTGCTCCTTCTTCATCAACTGGCAGGGCTTTCTTTTCCCCTGTGTGATGTTATCCGAAATCTCCGCCCCTGTTTTTGATCTTGGATTTATTTCCGCCTGGGAAAAAGTTTCCGCCGCTGCACAGAAGATTTCCCTAAGTTCCCAATGCTGTCAATGCCGTTTGCAACCGATATGCCGCACCTGCGTCGCAGCCGCGTTTTTAGAAACCAGTTCTTATCGGGGAATGCCTGGTTATCTCTGCCGCTATTCCGAGCATTACTATCACCTGCTGCTGGCAGAAGAAGCTTCTTTTTCCTCCATCGCCTTATAGTCTTTACATATGCTGAAAACGCCGGACAGATTTTTCTCTGCCCGGCATTTTCTATCTTCATGTTTATGATTCAAGCAGCTGCAATACCGCATCCAGCATAACTGTCTCACCTTTTTCCAGTTTTACCGCTTGACGCATCTCTCCATACACAACTTCCCCTTCATACGCCTGATCCGCCGTAACCGCACACCGTGTCAGTTTTCCATTCTCCCACGCAAGTGCAATCGATGCATTTCCAACCAGCCGCAGGCCTTTCACTTCTCCATGATCCCACGCCTTCGGCAGCGCCGGAAGGAGAATGATTTTGTGTTCTCTGCTCTGCACCATCGCGCGCTCCAGCTTTTCGGTAATCTTCTCTGCCTCTTCGATCACCAGAGTATGACCCATGGTATACACACGGCCGCCCGTTGCTTTTGCCGACAGACACATGGCAAATTCCAGGGCATTTTTTCCGAGGTTTCCGCTCAGATAAATCGTGTGATCGTTGACCTTTCCTGTACGGTTAAAATATTTTGCACGGTTCAGCATCCCCTCAACCGACACTTTTCCCCTCGGTGCACGAAGATGCAGCACCATACAGTCCGCCGGTCTGGAAATGAAGCAGGTTCGGCAGATTTCCAGCGATCATCGCACCAAGCCGTCCATTCTGTCACCAAAAGAGGGAGGCAGACGATTCCACCTCCCTCTTCGTTTTTCAATTTCTATCTAATACTTAATACTCGACGTTCTCTTCATTTCCTTCTTTTCTGACCGTCAGAATCTCTGTCTCACGTCCTGTCAGCGCGCGGCTTCTTTCGCCCGGCTGCTGTCCGCCGATGGAGATTTCATACTCGCCCGGCCGTACGACACATCCGCCGTCCTCTGTGATAACAGCAAAATCTCTTGCATGCAGTGTCACGGAAACCTCTTTTTCTTCTCCTGCCTGCAGTTCCACGCACGCGATGCCTTTTAACTGGAAGCCTGGCTCACCCGGCTGTGCGTTTTTGTATTTCACATAAACCTCCACGCTCTCATGCAGCGGATATGCACTCTCATTCTTCACCTTCGTGCACACGGTCACATCGTTGAGCACCGCGCTCGTCTCCTGCTCCGTTTTTGCGCCGCTGTAGGAAATTGTTCCATACGTCAGTCCATATCCAAATGGATACAGAATATTTTTATCAGTATAGCGGTAGGTTCGTCCTGCCATGCTGTAATCGGTGAACTCCGGCAGATTTTCTGTTCCCTGATAGAAAGTCACCGGCAGTTTTCCGTTCGGTGCATAATCGCCGAACAGCGCCTCGGCCACGGCTTTTCCGCCGCGCGCACCCGGATACCAGCTGTCAAGGATAGCCGGTACATGCTCCTCGGCCCAGGACAGGTCGATGGCACTTCCTGCCGAGAGAACGAGGACTACCGGTTTTCCAACCGCTGTGATTGTCTCAAGCAGTTCCTCCTGTAAGCCCGGCAGATTGAGGCCCAGCTTATCGCCGCTCGCGTATTCGTTTCCGGCATCGCCTTCCTCGCCCTCAACAGTTGCATCAAGTCCAAGGCACAGAACGACAACGTCTGCGTGCTCAGCGGCAATGACAGCCTCTTTGAAACGGTCTTTGTCCTCGCCGAGTCCTTCGACTTTATTTTTATACAGATGGCAGCCCTCTGCGTATGTCACTCTCACATCATCACCGACATACTGCTGAATTCCTTCCAGCGGTGTGATGTATCTGGACGATGTTCCCTGATAGTTTCCAACCAGCGCTGCTCTCGAGTTCGCGTTCGGTCCGATCACGGCGATACTGCGGATCTTCTTCACATCGAGCGGCAGCATATTGTTTTCATTTTTCAGCAGAACCATACTTCTTCTCGCTGCCTCGACGGACAGATCAACATGCTCTTTGCACTCGACTAGATCGTAGGACAGATCTTCGTACGGTGACGGATAGTCTTTCATCATACCGAGGCGGATGCGGATTTCCATCAGGCGCTCAACTGCCGCGGTGATTGCCTCTTCGGATACCAGGCCATCCTCGTATGCTTTCGGCAGATGCAGGAAAGCAACGCCGCAGTTCAGGTCACAGCCGTTGTTGACGGCACGCGCTGCGGACTCCTCTACATTTTTGGTCACTCTGTGGTGCTCATGGAAATCTATGATTGCCCAGCAGTCGGAGACAACATGGCCTTCAAAGCCGAACTCATCGCGCAGGATGTCCTTTAACAATGTCTTGCTTCCGCATGCCGGTTCACCGTTGACACGGTTATACGCGCCCATGACTGCCTCGACTTTTGCATCCTTGACACAGCGTTTGAAGGCATACAGATAGGTGTCATACAGATCATGTTTGCTGACTCTTGCGTCAAACTCATGGCGGATCGCCTCTGGGCCGCTGTGGACGGCGAAATGTTTGGCACACGCCGCTGCCTTCGGGTGATCCGGGTCCGGTCCCTGTAATCCGCGGATGTAGGCGCATCCGAGCTCACCAGTCAGATACGGGTCCTCACCATATGTCTCATGGCCACGGCCCCATCTCGGATCACGGAAAATGTTGACGTTCGGTGCCCAGAAGGTCAGGCCTTTGTAGATGCCGCGGTCGCCTTTTCTCGAAAACTCGTTGAATTTTGCACGTCCCTCGGTAGAAACAACATCACCGATCTCCTGCAGCAGCTCTTTATCAAACGTTGCTGCAAGGCCAATAGCCTGCGGAAATACCGTTGCCACACCAGCTCTTGCCACGCCGTGCAGCGCTTCATTCCACCAGTTGTATGCCGGAATGCCAAGACGCTCGATCGCCGGTGACTGATAGACCATCTGGCTCATTTTTTCTTCCAGCGTCATCTGGGAAACCAGCTGTTTTGCATACTCTCTCGTCTCTTTACTCATAGGTAAAATCCTCCCGAAATTTGTTGCCTCTATTATATCGCCGCATTTCCCGTTCGGCTAGTCAAGTATTGCTCTTTGCTTCTCATTTTATGCGATTTTTGCGAACAACACAGGGGAACATACGAGGAAATCGTGTATGCGTAACCATCCGATATACACGCAGAAACTCCCGGCAGAATTTCTCGTATAAGATCTTCCGTCGGGAGTTTCCCTTATCTATTCCTGTGAAATTTTATTTCTGATACTCTTCCTCGATATTTTTTACCGCACGGAGCTTGTTCGCGTATTCCAGAATCTCTTCTTTGGAATATTTCTGTTTCCGGCACCAGGTGAGGATTTCTTCTTTTACTTCCTCCGGCATCTTGTTGTTCATGCGCAGACAGTCACAGAAGGTTCTCTTCGGAGAATAATATTTGTAGGAACCAAACTCTGTCTTTTTCTCACAGATTTCACCCGGGACATCGGCATTCTGGAAATAAAAACGTCTGATTTCAAAATTTTCCAGATCCATTTTTTTTCGGTCTGTCCGTGCTGTTGCAACTGCAATCGTAGCCGGCTCTTCTTTCAGCATTCCGGCAAGCCATGCAGCACTGTCCATGCAGATGACTGCGCGTGGGTTTACTTTCGCAATTTCAATATATTGATAGTCTTCCGGTTTTTCATAACCACAGTCCTTGCACCAGTACCAGCCGCGTGCAAATCGTTCCAGACTTCCTTCCTCTTCCATTTCTGCCAGCTGCAGTACAGTCACCTGATGATCTCTGAGGTCTGCGAAGCTCATATATCCATGATGTTCTTTAAATAACGTCGTGATCTTCTGGTATGTTTTAAAAAGCATATTTTCTTTCCCCTTTCAGGATGTGATACATGTTTTTTCATCTATAGGCGTTTGCACATATAATATTCCAATTTTCATGGAATGGCAAGCACTAATTTGCAAAAACCATGTTTTTTCTCTGTTTTTTTCTTATTAGCTGCTGCTAACATATTTCTCTTTTTATCACTTATAAGTATACCTTTTTTACCTGAAATATGCAACCTGCTGATCCGCTTTTTCTGTTCTCATACCAGCAGAAAAAGACCGGATTTTTTACTTCTCATCCGGTCTTTTTCTCTTTCATTCTATCTTTTAACGTTTACCGTAAAACCTTTTTTCACTCTGCCGCTTCCAGAATTTCTTTTAATGCTTTGATATAAAGTTTACACTCCTCCATCGTTCCCACGCTCACACGGCTCATCTCAAAAGCGCCGATACGGATGCCCTTTTCCATCAGCTGTTCCTGAATCCAGGCAGGATCTTTTCCGGTATCGAAGTAGATGAAATTCGACTGGGACGGATAAACCCTGCAGCCAAGCGCTGCCATCTCTTTTTCCAGATATTCTCTTCCCTCCACGATTTTGGCTTTCTGCTCCTGATAATATTCCTGGTCTGCCAGGCCTGCCACTGCCGCTTTCTGGGCACAGACATTCAGGTTCCAGGAAGCGGAACATTTCCGCATGATTCCAATCAGCTCTTCGGAGCCCAGCGCATAGCCGACACGAAGGCCTGCCATCGCATAATATTTGGAAAAGGTGCGGAGAACCAGAATCGGTTTTTCCAGGTGTGCTTTCATATAATCGACCATACTGCAGCAGTCCGGCTCGGTGGCAAACTCCATGTATGCCTCATCCATCACCAGCAGAACGTCCTCCGGAAGGGTATCTGCGAATGCCTCCAGCTCCCCGATCGGCACATACGTTCCGGTCGGGTTATTCGGATTGCAGATCACCACGATTTTTGTTTTTTCACCGATTTTTTCTTTCATGGCAGGGAGATTAAATTTCTGCTCCTCGGTTACCGGTACGGAGACCGGCACACCGCCATTTAAATACGCCATGTCGGCAAATGCCCCGTAGGTCGGCGCGGAAAACAGCACCTCATCTCCATCGTCCAGAAAGGTCAGTCCGATCATATCGATCATCGCACTCGATCCGGCGCCTGTCAGTACATTTTCTGCTTTTAATCCGTACTGCTCCGCTACCTTCTGTTTCAGCAGTACTGCTGCAAAATCAGGATAAAAATGGCTTCCTGCCATAGATTCCTCCAGTGCCGCCACTGCCTTCGGTGACATTCCGTAATTGTTTTCGTTTAATCCCATATGGATCAGTTTTGAGGTGTCCTTCGCAAATGCCTTCTGACGTTTGCTCGGCGGCATGCTCTGTAATGCGTGGCTGATGATTTTATTTACTTCCATATTCATTTCCTCCTGTTTTCACGGCTTCTATTGTTTTTTTTCGGAAAATTACCGTTTTACGGCTCCCCTCGAAACAGCTGCTAAGCCATCTGCGGAGCCTGCCCGTTTTCCGATTTTTTGCTTAAGACTCAGAAGAGCTGTCTCCCAATACCAGATATTTGGTACGGATCATGTTTCTGGACGGGTCAATCTCAAAGTTTGTGATGTCGGTGCTTACCAGATAAATATTGGAAGAGTTCAGTACCGGTACGCCGAAGCAGTAGTCGTTTACCAGTACGCTCTCAGCCTGGTGCAGCAGCTCAAATCTGGCGGTCG
The DNA here is from genome assembly GCF_003479105.1 of Blautia sp. AF19-13LB. NCBI lineage: Bacteria > Bacillati > Bacillota > Clostridia > Lachnospirales > Lachnospiraceae > Blautia > Blautia sp. AF19-13LB. The sequence goes on along the minus strand of NZ_QUGO01000009.1, from coordinate 11,684 downwards.
GATCGCTTTCCTCATTCGACTGTGCCATCAGTTCGTCATACTCCGGGCAGTTGGTCTTGTTATCGTTGTAGCTGTCGTTGGAACGGTACATGGAAAGGAAGGTGAACGGATCGGTAAAGTCTGCAGTCCATCTCATGCGTGCAAGCTGGAAATCACCGGATCTTCTCTCTGCTACCTGTACCTGCTGCTCCTCTGCCTGAAGCTCCACCTCGATGCCAAGGTTTGTTTTCCACTGTGCCTGCAGGGCCTGTGCCATATCGCTGTCGAGCTGGAGGCTCGGGTATTTGTAGGTGATGGCCGGGAAGCCTTCTCCATCCGGGTAACCGGCCTCTGCCAGAAGCTCTTTTGCCTTGTCCGGATCAAAGCCGATCGGATCTTCCTCTACTTCCTCTGCCCAGTCCTTGCCGCTTGCGGAGGATTTCAGATGTTTTGCTACGAAGAAATCACTTGCCTCATAAGAGGAACCGCACGCGGAAGCTACCTCATCGCGGTTGACTGCCATAGAGAACGCCTGGCGGACGCGGACATCGTCAAACGGTGCTTCATTTACATTAAACAATACGTAGTAGCTTGTCATGGCCGGAGAAGTAATCAGCTCATCGCTGTCTTTATACTCGTCCATAACGGTATAATCTGCTGAGATAAAGTTCAGCTCACCGGATTTATACGCATTGATGATGGACTGTGTATCGTCCATAACCATCTTTTTGATCGTATCGGTTTTGATCCGGTCTGCCTGAACGTAATTTTCATTTTTCTTATAAACGCTGTACTGGTTCGGTACATACTCTGCGAGGTAGTACGGTCCGCAGCTTACCAGCGCATCCATGTCATTTCCCATTGCCCAGTCGCCGTTGGTTTCTGTCTGAAGCTCGCGATGCGTCGGCATATAAACCGGAAGTACAAAGAGCTGTTCGAAGTAAGCGCACGGCTCCTTTAAGTTGAACACAATGGTCTTGTCATCGCTGGTGTCTACGCCAAGACCGCTCTCATCGCCGGTTCCGTTGTACATTTCCTCAGCTCCCGCAATCGGGTAAAGCATTGAGGAATAACCACTCTTGCAGTTCGGATCCAGTGCGCGGACAATGGTGTTTTTGAAATCGGCGCTTGTCACATCGTCTCCGTTGCTCCATTTTGCATCGCTGCGGAGATGTACGGTGTACTGTGTCATATCCTCATTGACATCAACGCTTTCTGCCAGAATGTAATCCCAGGAACCGTCCTCTTTCATTTCCATGATCGGCGCCATACACACATCATCGTAGGACCACCACCATAAACCACTCTCTCCTGCACTGTCCAGGCTTCCGGCCTCGGTATACATCGTTGTCACAATCATATCGGAAGTACTGCCGCTTTTGCCTCCTCCGGAAGAGCTGCTGCTTCCTCCGCTGCTTCCGCATCCGGCAAGGGATCCTGCCAGAAGAACAGCCGCTGCCAGTGTCGCTGTTGCTTTCCATAATTTTCTCATAATGTTCTCCTCCTTTTGCTGCTGATGCTTTTTTGAAACACAGCTCCGGTCCCTGGAACCTCTGTTCCCAAACCTGCCGCACCGGAATGGTTCTATTTTGCTCCGGCCAGCAGCGGTTCGATTGCCAGACCCTCCCTCTGTCTCAAATACCGCGGGGAATATAAGAAGCAAGCCACTTTCCTGCCCTCAATATCATACGTTGCCGGGCAGGCCTGGCTGCATTCTTCCATAGCGTAGGGGCACCTCGTGTGGAACGGGCATCCTTTCGGCGGATGGATCGGACTTGGAATTTCGCCTTCCAGCAGGATTCGTTTTCTGCTTCTTGCGGTCTTCGGATCCGGGATCGGCTCTGCAGAAAGCAGTGCCTTCGAATATGGGTGAAGCGGACGGCGGTAAACATCATTGGATTCTCCGATCTCTACCATGTGTCCCAGATACATGACACCGATCCGGTGGCTGATATGCTTTACCATGCCAAGATCGTGTGCGATAAAGAGATAGCTGATGCCCTCTTTTTTCTGAATATCCTCCAAAAGGTTGATGACCTGTGCCTGGATGGAAACGTCGAGCGCCGAAATCGGTTCGTCGCAGACGATAAAGTCCGGTTTGAGTGCCAGCGTTCTCGCAATTCCGATTCGCTGTCTCTGGCCGCCGGAAAATTCATGCGGATATCTTCGGATGTGGTCCGGTTTTAATCCGACCGTTTCCAGCAGCTCCTGCACGCGTTCTTTTCGCTTTTTTTCATCGTACATGTGATGAATCACCATCGGCTCCTCAATAATCTCACCGACGGTAAAACGGGGATTTAAGGATGCATATGGATCCTGGAAGATCATCTGCAGCTTCTGCCGGTAGGGAAGCATCTTTTTCCGGGAAAGCCTGGAAATATCTTCTCCCTCGAAAACGATTTCGCCCTTTGTCGGCTCATAGATCCGTAAAATCGTGCGGCCAAGTGTACTTTTTCCACAGCCGGATTCTCCGACCAGTCCGAAGGTTTCCCCTTTTTTTACCTCGAAGGAAATACCATCTACGGCAATGACCTTCTGTGCTCCCTTCATTCCTCTGTTCACATCAAAGTATTTACACAGGTTTTTTACTTCCAGTACATTTTCACTCATTGGCAGCCGCCTCCTCCCCGGAAACTGTGATTTTTGTTTCATCCATACATTCCAGCCAGCATCTGCAGCAGTGCGTCTCACTGTAGGTTGTCACCGGAGAGGCCTGTACCTCACAGATCTTCATAGTGTAAGGACAGCGGCTCATAAATGCGCAGCCCTTCGGAAGCTTTAAGAGGTCCGGCGGTGTTCCCGGAATCGGAACGAGCGGTTCGTCGTTATCCTTTGCCGAATTGTTGATACTGTTCAGAAGACCTTTCGTGTACGGATGATGCGGTTCGTAGAAAATCTCATCGACGGTTCCCTCTTCTACGATCTGTCCTGCGTACATAATGGCAATCCGGTCACACATAGAAGCGACAACGCCGAGGTCGTGGGTAATCATAATAACGGAGGTTCCTTTTTCCTTTGTCAGCTTTTTCAAAAGCTCCAGAATCTGTGCCTGTACGGTCACATCCAGTGCGGTTGTCGGCTCATCTGCGATAATCAGCTTCGGGTCACACGCCAGAGCCGTCGCAATGATGATTCTCTGCCGCATACCGCCGGAAAATTCAAATGGATACTGATCGAGCCGTTTTTCCGGACTTGGAATTCCGACCTGCCGCATCAGCTCAATGGCTTTCGCTTCCGCCTCTTTTTGGGAGCAATTCTGATGCTTTCGAATTCCCTCTGTCATCTGAATTCCGATTTTCAGGATCGGATTCAGAAATGTCATCGGATCCTGGAAAATCATGCCGATGCGGTTTCCGCGGATCTGCTGCATTTTCTTTTCATAAGCCCGTTTTTCTTTCCGGTCCTTCGTGTGCGGCGGAGAAATGTTTTCTCCGTCGAAAAGGATCTCTCCTTCTTCCACTCTGCCGTTCGATGCCAGAAGCCCCATCAGGGTCAGCATGCCGACACTTTTTCCGGAACCGGACTCGCCGACGATACCAAGTACCTCGCCCTCTTCCAGATGGTAGGAAACATCGCGGACTGCGCTGACGGTTCCCTGCTGCGTTTCAAATTTTGTTGTGAGATGGCTGATTTCGAGTAAACTCATACGCTTCACCCCCTGGTTTTCTTTGGATTAAAGGCATCGCCGATTCCCTCGCCGAGGAAGTTCAGGGAGAAAATGGTGATACAGATGCAGATGGTCGGCAAAAGCAGCTGTCCCGGGTGCATGGTAAGCACCTGACGGGCATCCTGTGCCATGGAACCCCAGCTTGCCATCGGAGCGGAAATGCCGATTCCGATGAAGCTTAAAAAGGCTTCGGTAAAAATGGCATTCGGAACAAGGAAGGTAATCTGTACAATGATTGGTCCGATGGCATTGATCAAAAGGTGACGGAAGAGAATTCTCGCATCACTTGCTCCGATGACGAGTGCTGCCATGGAAAATTCCTGCTCCTTTAAGGCGATCAGCTGGCCTCTTACCTGACGAGCCATGCCGATCCAGCCCGGAATGCAGATACCGATCAGAATGCTTCGTACATTCGATCCGAGAACCATCATGATCAGAATAACGTAGATCATAGATGGCATTGCGTAGATGATATCCACAATACGCATCACAAAGTTATCAAATTTTCCACCAATGTAGCCGCACAGTCCACCGATCACCACACCGAGTACGGTGTTGATGACGGCTGCTCCAAAACCAATCGCCAGGCTGATGCGGCCTCCGTAGCAGAGTCTTGTAAATACATCACGGCCGAATTTGTCGGTTCCGAAAATGTGCTGTGCCGAAAAGCCCGCGTACTGATTGGCTGCGTCCTGTGCATCGTATGCATAGGGGCTGATCATCGGTCCGAAAATGGAAACCACCGCCAGAAGGAGGATGACGACCAGTCCGAGAACTGCCATTGGATTTTTCTTAAATCTTCCCCATGCCGCTTTCCAGAAGCTTTTGCTCTCCACGGCAATAAACTCGCTGTTCTTTTTGGATGGATCAATCGGTGAAAACCAGTCCATAACAGTCACCTCCTAGTTTGTCAGTTTGATTCTCGGGTCAATGAGGGAACAAATGATATCCACCGCCAGGTTGGCAACGGTGATAATCACACCGATGAAAACACTGAAGCCAAGGACTACGGTGTAATCACGGTTTGTGATGGCATTCGTAAATTCACGTCCGATTCCGGGAATGGAAAAAATAGATTCTACGACGAAGCTTCCTGTGATCAGAAATGCGATAGCCGGTCCGAAATAGGTGACAACCGGGATCAGTGCATTTTTAAGGACGTGACGCGCGGTGATGTACAGATTGCTAAGTCCCTTCGCTCTTGCCATCGTTACGTAATCCATCTGAATCGCCTCGGAATACGTACTCTTGGTCAGTCTGGCAATCGAAGCGATCTGTCCGAATGACTGTGCTGCCACCGGAAGAATGTAGTTGGCCGGAGAACCAAGACCGACGATCGGGAGCACCGGCCACCAGACACCGAAAATCATCATCAGCAGGATCGCTGTGACGAATCCCGGGATACTGACTCCCAGCGTCGCAATTCCAAGCAAGGTGTTTTTCACTGCCAGCCGCTTGCTCGTCGCCATCCAGATACCCATCAGAATACCGATGAAAGCGGATACTGCGATAGAGAGAAGTCCGATGCTTAGCGTGTACGGAAATCCTCTTGCAATCAGTGTATTAACAGAAACGTTCTTTTTATAGGAAATGCCGAGATCTCCGTGCATCAGATTTTCCATGTAAAGAATATACTGTTTCCACATGGGTTCATCCAGCCCGTAGGTCGATTCAAGCTGCTCAATGGCGCTCTGGGAAAGATTGTCTGCCTCGAACGGGCTGCCCGGCATAATCCGAATCAGGAAAAAGGTAATGGTGATCAGTGCCCAGATCGTCACCACTCCGATGAATAAACGTTTTATGATGTATCTTACCATGCAGCATTCCTCCCGTTCCGGCTTTTTTAGCTCAGAAGAGGCAGCTGAACGATCTGTTCTGGCTGCCTCTTTGCACCTTTTTACTGTCTTTTGTTTTTATAATGCTTCCTCGCCACGCTGGCCGGTACGAACCCGGATGACATCTGCCACTTTCTCGACAAAAATCTTTCCGTCTCCGATATTTCCGGTACACAGCTTCTTTTCCAGGAAGCCTTTTAGCACTTCAATTGTCTTATCGTCACCCACGGTCTCGAATTTGCATTTCATCAGTACATTCGGCCCGCTCATGGTTCCACGGTACATCACCCGGTAACCCTTCTGGTTTCCATATCCGGTGATATCCGTTTCCATCACGCCGTACACGGCACACGATTCCATGATGTCGATGACATCCTCCCGGTTCGCGGGTTTGACAATAACTGTCAGCTTTTTCATATCCGCACCACCTTTTTATTGATCCTTTTTCATCAATTCTTTTTATTTATCATTGTGGAAGTGGAAGTTTGCATAAGCGCTGCATCCGTGCTCGTGCATATCCAGTCCGTCGATCTCTTCCTTCTCGGTTACGCGAAGTCCGATGGTCTTTTTCAGGACGAAGAACAGAATGAACGCCAGGATCAGGGTATATGCCGCAACTGCTACAAAACCGATCAGCTGGGTGATAAAGCTGCATCCCTCGCCGAAAATACCGGTAAATAAGGTTCCGAGTGCTCCACAGACACCGTGTACACTGATTGCACCAACCGGGTCATCGATTTTTACGACTTTATCAAAGAATTCAACTGCAAATACAACGACAACACCTGCAACTGCTCCAATGAACAGTGCCTCGTAATCATTGACTACATCACAGCTTGCTGTGATAGCTACCAGTCCGGCCAGTGCGCCGTTCATTGTCATACTGATATCCGGTTTTCCATAACGTACCCAGGTAACAATCAGGGTAACCAGTGTTGCTGCTGCTGCTGCGAGGTTTGTGGTCATGGCAATGTCGCCAAGATTGTAGGTTGCTGCTGTGGTCGATCCACAGTTAAATCCGAACCAGCAGAACCAGAGGATAAAGACGCCAAGTGCTCCAAGCGGAAGGTTATGACCAGGAATAGCAACCGGTTTTCCCTCTTTTGTGTATTTTCCGATACGAGGTCCGACCATTTTTGCACCGGCAAGGGCACACAGACCGCCGACCATATGAACTGCCGTAGATCCTGCAAAATCATGGAACCCGATCTGGCTTAACCAGCCGCCGCCCCAGATCCAGTGTCCGGTGATCGGATAAATGAAAACGCTGATGGCTGCGGAGTAAATCAAATAAGAGATGAATTTGGTTCTCTCTGCCATAGCACCTGATACAATCGTGGCCGATGTTGCACAGAACACAGTCTGGAAAATCATAAATACGCCGATCGGCAGTCCGTTGAACATGCCATCTGCATCTGCCAGCGATTTCGGATGAAAGAAACCTGCTGTTCCGATAAAGGCATTGCTTCCTCCGAACATCAGCGCAAATCCGATGATAAAGAAGAAAATAGAGCCGAGCACGAAATCCATCATGTTCTTCATCAGAATGTTTCCGGAGTTTTTCGCTCTTGTAAATCCTGTCTCCACCATGGCAAATCCGGCCTGCATAAAATACACCAGAAAGGCTCCGACCATGGTCCATACGATATTGAGTAATACCTGTGTGTTTTCCATAATAAGTTCCTCCTCATTCTCATCTCTTACCTGTTCCCGTCTGCAGATCTTCTGAAACGGTAACTTTAAGATTTTTTAAAGTGCCTGTTCGCCGTGCTCACCCGTCCGGATCCGCACTGCATCTTCGACATCGTAAACGAAAATTTTTCCATCGCCGTAGTTTCCGGTTGACAGGTTTTTTACAACAAAATCAACGATTTTCGGAACCTTGTCATCCTCCACAACGGTTTCCACTTTAACCTTCGGAAGCATTTTGGCCACGATTTCCGCTCCGCGGTACATCTGACGATATCCCTTCTGGTTTCCATATCCAAGGATATTCGTGATCATCATACCGTTTGCCTTCTGTTCCTCGAGGAGTAGCTCCAGATTTTCGAGACTCTCCGGACGAATTACAATTTCCAGCTTTTTCATGATTTTCCCTCCCTTTCCGAACCGGCTCCTGTACAGCTTCTGATTTTTCCGGCTGCGGATTTCTTTTTTATCCGCTTTCCCGGTTTTCTCTTCCATTCATTTACCGGCTCTGCTGCTTCTATATAGAAATCTGTTTTCTGACAGATTTTCTAACCTCTTCTTTCATGCCTGGACTGTTCCGCAGCTCTGCTGTTTTTACAGTTGTTTTTACAGTCGTTTTTTTGCAGCTGTTTTCACAATCCACTGTTTTTAATTAATCACACTCGTCGGCATTCCCTCCAGGTAAGACCGGAAGTTTTTCACCGCCAGATCGACTGCGCGGAGTCTTGCTGCCTTCGGCTGCCAGGCGATATGGGAAGTAATAAAGATGTACGGCGACTGCATCAGCGGAATCTGATACTGCGGCGGCTCATTTGCGACAACATCGAGTCCTGCCATATAAACCTTTCTCGATTCCAGCGCCTCAAGAAGCGCCTCCTCATCGATGATGATTCCCCGTGCGGTGTTGATAATGATGACACCGTCCTTCATTTTGGCAAATGCTTCACGGTTCAGCAGGTTTTCTGTTTCCTTCGTATGCGGACAGTGAATGGAGATCACATCCGACCGTTCGAAAATTTCTTCCATGCTGACCTGCTCGATGCTGTCATACTGCGGCCCCGTCTTTTTGTGACGGCTGTTTGCGATGACCTTCATGCCAAAGCCCTTTGCCATTCTTGCCGTCCAGAGGCCGATTGCGCCAAGTCCGATGATTCCCACCGTTTTCTGGTAGAGCTCAATCTGCGGCACGAACAGTTGATTGTAGCTTGCCTGCGGATTCGTTTCTTTTTCTTTCCAGTACCCTGTTTTGGTGTAATCGCTCTGTACCGTCACGTTATGACAGATGTTCATGAGCAGTGCCATCGCATACTGGGCAATCGTGACATCGCCGTAAATCGTATTCGTTATGGTCAAGCCCCGGCGTCTTGTCATTTCCACATCGAAGTCTTCAAATCCATGTCCCAGCGTTGCGATATATTTCAGATTCGGATGCGCTTCAAAGAGCTTTTCGTTGATCACTCCTTTGTGGACCCAGATACCAAGTGCTGCGTCGGCGTTCCCGATCTGACTGCTGTAATCTTCGAAGGTGTACCTCTTTTTCTCCTGATGGATGATACGGAACTTTCCGATCTGTGGTACACTCTGCAGCATTTTGTTCCACTCTGCTTCTATTTCTTCGTACGTCAGATCGATGGTTCCCGGGTCTCCCTGAAAAACGACTACCTCATAGTTTTCTTCTTTCATACGCCTCGCCTCCTGTTGTACTTCTGTCTTTTTATGTTCCGATTTCAAGATGGATTTCCAGTATGCCGACAAGTTGATTCTTCGGTTTTTATTCTGTAAGAATTTCCTTTTCCTGTTGCCTTACAACGGATTTATTTTCCCATTTATGACCGAGATACCGGACAATGTAAAATCCTGCACGGACTACCCAGTCGAGGGTCTGTGCAATCCAGACACCAAGGAGTCCCACATGGAGGGAAACACCGATCAGATACGCCAGTGCAATTCGAACGAACCACATGGACAGGATGCTGACCGTCATCGTAAACTTGGCATCGCCGGCAGAACGCATCGTGTTTGGAAGGGTAAAGGCCAGCGGCCAGATCATCATACAGCAGATGCTGTGGTATCGGATCACGATCACTGCCATCCGGTAAGCGCCATCGGAAAGGTTATATGCTCCGGCGAACAGTGGTGCTGCTGCCAGAAGCAGGATATTCAGAATCCAAAGGAATGCGTAGGCTCCTGTGATCAGCTTCTTTGTATAGCTTCTCGCCTGCTTATAATCTCCCGCTCCGACACACTGGCCAACCACGGTTGTCATGGCAAGTCCCATCGCCGATCCCGGCATAAAAGCGAGCTGTTCCACGGTCATTGCACAGGCATTTGCTGCAATCGATGCTGTTCCAAATCCGGCAATCATGCTCTGGGTCAACAGCTTTCCGATCTGGAACATACTGTTTTCCAACGCCTGCGGAACACCGATGGAAAAGATCTTTTTCAGCATCTCCTTGTCCCATTCGACCAGGAACCATTTCGTACAGTGGATCTCGTATTTTTCCTGATGCAGCAGTACAAGAATCACAACACTGGCAAATGCTCTGGAAATCAGAGTGGAAAGTGCCACGCCTGCAACTCCCATGTCAAAGCCGAAAACAAAAACGGCATTTCCGATGATATTCAGCGCATTCATCACGATGGAAGTAACCATTGAAATATTTGAGTTTCCCATAACCCGGAAAAGCGCCGCCCCCGCATTGTAGATTCCAAGAAACGGAAACGAAAGCGATGTAATGAAGAAGTATTCCACCGCGTAGGCCATAACCTGCTCTTCCACCGATCCGTAGACTACCCGGAGAATCCAACGGTTTCCGAAAAAGGAAATGCCGCAGATAACAAGTGCAATCAGTCCGCAGATCATAACGAGCTGTTCGGCTGCGTGACACGCTGTTTTCTTATCCCCGCTTCCGAGGAACTGTGCTCCGACAACGGAACCTCCGCTTGCCATCGATGTGAAAATCACGATCAGCAGTACACAGATCGTATTGACAAGTGAGATTCCGGAAACAGCCGTTTCACCGGCCCCGGATACCATCACCATGTCCGCCATGCCGACGGTAACGGCCAGCACCTGTTCCACAATCAATGGTACGATCAGCCGGACCAGACGCTTTCTGTCAAATAAGACGTTTGTGTTTTCCATCGGACTTTCTCCTTTCCGGTAAAATCAAAAGGCGACCTGGAAATCTTCCTTCCAGATCGCCCCGTTGCGAACTCTTTACTGACGTTTCTCCTTTGGATTGAAAAACGCGGCACGAAGCTTTCCCTTCGTACCGCGCCTTCGCGAATCCATTACTTATATGGAGTTTATCTTGAAAAACAGACAGAGCGTTTTCTGGTTTTCTGAGAGTGTTTTTGGGGAGAAATAAAACCTTGGAGAAAGGGAGAAAATTACAAACGGAGCGATTCTATTCCCAGAACCGCTCCGTTGCGTTATCTTTACTCTATTCTTTTTCTCTGCTGTTTTTCAACATAGGCATATTCTAGCGGAATTCCCACTTTTTGTCAATCCTTAAATTTTTCGATGATTTCCTGTCTTTTGCATCAGTTCTGTCAATTTTACACAATTTCACCGATGCTTTTTCGGTTGTTTCTGAACATTTTTCTCATGAACCTTTGAAATTTCTTTGTTTTCTTTTAAAATCGCGGAAAAACTCCGGCAAAATTCTGTGAAAATTCAGAGCGAACACCGGACTAAAAACCGGGACTCGCAACTCACGAAAAGCCTTTTCAAACACGCTCTGGTATGTCAGATCCAGTCAAAATCTCCGCCGGTAATCGCAAGACTTAAGAGTGCATCCATCTTTTCCACTTCCTCTTCGCCCTCGATTTTTTGCAGCAGCACTGCGGTGTCCAGCACATCCTCCAAAGATTCGCCAGGTCCGATTTCATAATCCACCTCCGCCTCGCAGTCCGGGCATGGGATTTTTTCCATCGTCTGAAGGGATAAAAAGCGGTTGCCGCATTTCTTGCATTCATAATAACCACATGTTTTGGTTCCGTCTGGTACGTAATACATCTTTTCATACTCCTTAATAATTCTCTTCATGTACTTCAAAATAACTCTGTGGATGATTACATACCGGACATACCTCAGGAGCCTTTGTTCCTACCACGATATGTCCGCAGTTACGGCATTCCCATACCTTAATTTCGCTCTTTTCAAATACCTGTGAAGTTTCAATATTCTTAAGAAGTGCACGATATCTTTCCTCATGGTGCTTCTCAATCTCACCTACTGCCCTGAATTTTGCTGCAAGCTCAGGGAATCCTTCTTCCTCAGCTGTTTTAGCAAAGCCATCATACATATCTGTCCACTCATAATTTTCGCCTTCTGCCGCTGCTGCCAGGTTTTCCTTTGTATCACCAATTCCTGCTAATTCCTTGAACCACATCTTTGCATGTTCTTTCTCATTATCTGCAGTCTTTAAAAACAATGCTGACATCTGCTCGTAACCTTCCTTTTTCGCTACAGAAGCAAAATAGGTATACTTATTTCTTGCCTGTGATTC
>NZ_QUGO01000084.1:0-539 GCF_003479105.1 Blautia sp. AF19-13LB | reverse complement strand
GTATCATGCAGCGTGGCGTGGGCGATTTCATGGATTGCGGTCTTGATATTCTGCAATTCGTCCATGCCCTCGTTAATGATGATACGCTTTTCCTCATAATTGCAGCGTCCTTTTACGCCGCCGCTTAGTGCTTCAAATCCCATAGCAAAGGGGGAAGTCTTTTCAAGGGCAGCGAAAAAATCCTTGTATTGTTCCACGTTGCCCGTCAGCTCATAGGTAAGGGCAGGAAGCTCCTTTCCCTCGGTCTGTGAAATATCAAAGACAGATACCACACGAAAAGCGGGTATCTTGATTTCTTTTTCTTCGGTAACAGGTTTCCCGTCCTTATCGAAAACAGGCTTTTGGGTGTCCGGGTCGATTTTTTCCACCTGTTTCTTGACGGTAAACGGGGACGGCGCAAGTATCTTGATAGCTTTTTCTCCCGGCTTTACATGGCGGTCAAATTCCTTTTCCCATTGTTTATAGCCTTTCACAAGGTTGCCGCCCTGCATGGCGATAAGGATTGTATTGTTAAGGCTGTAATCATGGAATTTTGACAT
>NZ_QUGO01000083.1:0-542 GCF_003479105.1 Blautia sp. AF19-13LB | reverse complement strand
ACTGGAAGTAAGGGGATTACCCATAAATATATTGTAGTAGTGATGAGTTAGACGCGCAATTTTTTTAATATAAAACAGAACAAATGTTTGATATATTATTATGGATATGGTAAAATACTTTTATGGAGAAAGATATGTTTACAATTAATAAAAATAGTTTTTCCTATCCGGCGTCAAGGAAAGAGTTGTGGGGAGAACATTTGTGAAATCCGTCTTATTGTGCTGTAACGGTTAGTGACCGAAGCCGTGAACAGATACTTGCTTACATAGAAGGTCAGAAGGAAAAATCCCGTTAAAACCCGGAGGAGAAAGCGAATGAAAATCATATCCAGTTATGGTGTTGAATTACGAAAACAGAATATTCCAATCCGCCAGACACTGGAGATTTACCGTTCTGCTGTCCGCTATCTGGTCGAAGTGTATGAATCTGTGTGGGAAGAACTGGCCCAAATTGAGGAAAGTAAGAAACGTTTCAATGCAGCAGAACATCTGGTGCATACAACGAAACGGAATCCGGCCCGGTTTGATTTTGATTTCTGCTT
>NZ_QUGO01000082.1:0-548 GCF_003479105.1 Blautia sp. AF19-13LB | reverse complement strand
GGGATAGCAACAGGGGGTGCAACGGGCTGCCATTTTCAGAACGGAAGCTCCATCTGTTCTGTGACCTCCACAAAACCGTCCATCGTTTTTTCAGACGGGTTGCCGGAGTCCGTTGCCGGGTTTTCACGCTCCCAGCCCTTTTGTCTGCCATATTCGGAAAACATTCTTGGGTTCGGGAAGTACCGCCAGCCAGAAATGCACTGGTTCATAATCTCGTTGATTTCCCGGATTTCCCATTGCTTCGGCTCGTCAAAGGCATGGTTCAAGGCTCCCTTATAGAGCTGCTTGGAGCAGACCATGCTCCCGGTGTACTTATCAAGATACGCCTGTATCATCCCGGCTTTGGTGTCCTCCGGCATAAAATCCCGCTGGTGTTCTTTGAGATACCGCTGCATGGCGGGGCTGAAAGCCAGCTTGAACCTGCCGCTTCGGTAAATCTCCATCGCTTCTGCCCACATCTGCTCGATATAGGCTCTGGAAGCAGCTTCATCCTCCAAAATGTGAACCTCGGCTTGCTCCGGGTACACCATGACGGGGATAAAGCGGCG
>NZ_QUGO01000081.1:343-552 GCF_003479105.1 Blautia sp. AF19-13LB | reverse complement strand
TCTCTAACGTTTTAACGTTTTCAATATAGATTGTATATGCGGTTTTCAAGGTACATCTTTTGGACTTGAATAACTCAAATCCAGTGGGCTTAAGTGGACTCGAACCACCGACCTCACGCTTATCAGGCGTGCGCTCTAACCGGCTGAGCTATAAGCCCTCAGTCGTTTCCGACGCCCGGAAGTTTCTTTTCCGGATGGAGACGAAGAGA
>NZ_QUGO01000081.1:0-333 GCF_003479105.1 Blautia sp. AF19-13LB | reverse complement strand
TTTCTTTCCGGATGGAGACGAAGAGATTCGAACTCTCGACCCCCTGCTTGCAAGGCAGGTGCTCTCCCAACTGAGCTACGTCCCCGTTTGAAGCTGGCAGCCACCTGCTCTCCCACACCGTCTCCAGTGCAGTACCATCGGCCGCTTAGGTCTTAACCATCGTGTTCGGGATGGGAACGGGTGTGTCCCCTAGGCGCATCGCCACCAGCAATAGTTATTCAGTTTTTGAAACTGTAAAGTCTACAGCTTTTGCTGTTCCTTAATAACTAAACAATGAAACTCATTCTCTACTGATTCTTCCTTAGAAAGGAGGTGATCCAGCCGCACCTTCCG
>NZ_QUGO01000080.1:249-563 GCF_003479105.1 Blautia sp. AF19-13LB | reverse complement strand
AGGGCTGGACAGAACCGGGGGACTTCACAGGACTTAAAGGCAGTCAGCGAAGCCCTGTCCTATCTCCGGCAAAAGGGGCTTTCCACTGTGGAGGACTTAGAAGCGTTTCTGGAATCTTCCGGGAAATCAGCCGCAGATTACCGCAATCAGATGAAGCCAAAGGAAGCCCGCAGCAAAGTGATTGACGGGATTCTTGCCAGCCGGACAGACTGCAAGGAATGTAAGCCTGTCTATGAGAAGTACCAGAAGATATTTTTCAAGAAAACAAAGGAGAAATTCAAACAGGAACACCCGGAGGTTGCCCGGTATGAGAA
>NZ_QUGO01000080.1:0-239 GCF_003479105.1 Blautia sp. AF19-13LB | reverse complement strand
CAGGAACACCCGGAGGTTGCCCGGTATGAGAAAGCCGCCGCCTACCTTGCCAAGCACCCGGACGATAAGGACAGCACCCAAAAGGAACTGCAACAGGAGCAGGAAAAACTTCTCAGCGAAATCGCAGAGCTGAAAGTACCGCTGACAGAGGTGCAGGAGGATTTGAAGAAGCTGCGGGATATCCGCTACTGGGTACGGAAAGCCACACCCGGCACAGAGGAAAGCAAAGAGCCGCCCAA
>NZ_QUGO01000008.1:0-199109 GCF_003479105.1 Blautia sp. AF19-13LB | reverse complement strand
CGTTTTGAATTACTTATTCAGAACTTTCGAGGATGTGTTTCATTGTTTAATTATCAAGGATCTTTGCTGTTCCGACTCGGATCAACTCGTTTATTTTACCACAGAGCTTTTCGTTTGTCAAGAACTTTTTTGATTTATTTTTTGAAGTTTTTTTAACTTCTTCGCTGTTCTTTCAATCAGCAACTCGTTTATTTTATCAAACTCATTCGCTTTTGTCAAGAACTTTTTTAATTTATTTTTTGGATTAGTTTTTTCAAACCTATCACCAACTCTGCTATCTTATCAGATGTGAAACTGTTTGTCAAGAACTTTTTCCACAAAAAATATCATTTTGTTTTTGGCTTTTAAACGGAGAAGGAGGGATTTGAACCCTCGCGCCGGTTACCCGACCTACACCCTTAGCAGGGGCGCCTCTTCAGCCACTTGAGTACTTCTCCAAATGCCTAAATATAAAATGATATGTGCAGTCACTCATTCGTGACGCATGGTTTATTATACAAAAACCTTACGTTCTTGTCAACCCGTTTTTTCGAATTTTTTGTTTTTTTCTTACTATTATAGAAAATATGCCTTACAGAACCCAAATCAGCCCCCAGAATAGCAGAAAAGAGCGCATATCACGCTCTTTTCTGAAACCGCTACGCGGTTACGACGGCTTCAATTCTCTTCTTTACCATCTCGGCAATCTCTGTTGTCTTCATTCCCTGGTATTCCTCGTATGGGATCGGGTCGAGAAAATGGACTTCTACCGTTACGGGACGGACGGTATTGGAGTCAAACGGAACAAAACAGTTTTTTAACGCAACCGGCACGATCGGGCATTTTGCTTTTACTGCGATCTTGAAGCTGCCGCTTTTAAACTCCAGCAGCTGGTTTCCCTTTCTGCTCCTCGTTCCTTCCGGAAACAGAATGACGTTTTTGCCTTCTTTTACGGCATCGGCCGCCTCATTGATAACCTGCATTGACTGCCGCAGATTCTCCCGGTCCATAAACAGCGCGTGGATGCACGCAAAGACCTGTTTTAAAAACGGAATATGCTCTACCTCTTTTTTGGCAACAACTGTAAAGGTACGCGAGCACGCTCCTGCGATCGCCAGCACATCGTACAGTCCCTGGTGATTCGGATACATCACAAAACCGTCCTGCTCCGGAAGATTTTCTGCTCCATAGGATTCCACAATGACGTTTCCGCCTTTGTTCGCCCGCTGTACAATAAAGCGCAGCATTTTAAAGTGCTCTTCCAGACTGTACTTGTCCGGATGCGCTGCATGGTAACAGAGCCGGCACCACATCCACGGAACCAGAAGCAGATTCCGCAGCACCATCAGTAAAATTCGTTTCATATTTTTCTCCCCTTCCCCAAACGAGAAAAACGTGCCTGAGCTTTTTTCTCTCAGACACGTTTTGCGACGCTGTATTATTCCTTCGTTTCCTCAGAAGCACTTTCGGTCTCTTCCACCGAAACCGGAGTCTCCTCGGATGCCTCTTTGTCTCTTACCTTTGCAATGCTGGCAACCTTGATTTCACCGTCCACATCCATCAGCTTGACACCGGACGTGATACGTCCCATAACAGAAATGCCGGAGCATGGTGTACGGATGATGATTCCCTCTGTGGTGATCATCATGATCTCATTATCCTCGTTGACCGCCTTGGAACCGATCAGGTTTCCGGTCTTTTCGGTAATCTTATAGCATTTGACACCCTTGCCGCCGCGGAGCTGTACGGTAAACTCTGCCATCGGCGTCCGTTTGCCCATGCCGTTTTCGGATACGACAAGGAGATAGTCTCCCTGCGTGCAGATCTGCATGCCGACTACTTCATCGCCGTCCAGAAGGTTGATGCCGCGTACACCCATGGAAACACGGCCTGTCGTACGCACATCGTTTTCCTTAAAGCGGATACACTGGCCGAATTTCGTTACCAGAATAATCTCTTTCTCGTTATCAGTTGTCTTAACTTCAATCAGTTCATCATCATCGCGGAGCGCAATGGCAGCAAGACCCGTTTTTCTGACGTTCTCGTACTCTTCGAGCGGCGTCTTCTTCACCAGTCCCTTTTTCGTTGCCATAAACAGATAATGGCCCTTCTCATATTTGCGCATTGGAATAACAGCGGTAATCTTCTCTCCCGGCTGCAGCTGGAGAAGGTTGACAATCGCCGTTCCTCTTGCGGTTCTGGACGCCTCCGGAATCTCGTATGCTTTCAGACGGTAGACTCTTCCCGTATTCGTAAAGAACATGAGGTAATGATGGGTCGTCGTCATCAGAAGCTCCTCGATGTAGTCGTCCTCGATGGTCTGCATGCCCTTGATTCCCTTGCCGCCGCGGTTCTGGCTGCGGAAGTTGTCAACGGTCATACGTTTGATATAGCCCAGTTTCGTCATGGTGATGACGGTATTCTCGCGCGGAATCAGATCCTCCATGGAGAGATCGTACTCATCAAAGCCGATGGAAGTTCTTCTGTCATCGCCGTATTTTTCGGATACGTTCAGAATCTCCCTGCGGATAACGCCAAGAAGCACCTTGCGGTCTGCGAGGATGGCTTTTAACTGCTCGATGCGCGCCATCAGCTCTTTGTACTCGTTCTCGAGCTTCTCCCGTTCCAGACCGGTCAGAGCGCGCAGACGCATGTCTACGATTGCCTGGGCCTGGGCATCACTCAGATCGAAGCGTTCCATCAGGTTCTTCTTTGCCTCTGCCGCATTCGCGGATGCACGGATGATATGGATCACTTCGTCAATATGGTCAAGCGCTTTTAAGAGTCCTTCCAGAATATGGCTTCTCTCCTGCGCTTTGTTCAGGTCGTATTTCGTTCTTCTCGTCACAACCTCTTCCTGGTGCTGCAGATAATACGTCAGCATCTCCAGAAGGTTCATGACTTTCGGCTGATTGTTTACCAGTGCAAGCATGATCACACCAAAGGTATCCTGCATCTGGGTATGTTTGTACAGCTGGTTTAAGATGACGTTTGCATTGGCGTCGCGGCGCAGTTCGATACAGATGCGCATACCCTCACGGTTGGAGTGGTCCGCAATGCCGGTGATGCCGTCGATCTTTTTATCTCTTACCAGCGCGGCGATGTTCTCGATCAGGCGCGCCTTGTTTACCATGTACGGGATCTCGGTTACGATGATCTCGCTCTTTCCGTTCGGCAGTGTCTCGATGTTTGATACCGCACGAACACGGATTTTACCGCGGCCGGTACGGTAAGCCTCGTCGATACCGCGGGTACCGAGAATTTCTGCTCCCGTCGGGAAGTCAGGGCCTTTTACAATGCCGAGAATCTCCTCGAGATCTGTCGTACGGTCCTCCTCGATGATATTATCAATAATTTTTACAATGGCACTTACCACCTCGCGCAGATTGTGCGGCGGGATGTTCGTTGCCATACCGACTGCGATACCGGAAGTACCGTTTACCAGAAGGTTCGGGTAGCGGGCCGGCATAACAACAGGCTCTTTTTCGGTTTCATCAAAGTTCGGGGCGAAGTCTACGGTGTCTTTGTTGATATCCGCCAGCATCTCCATCGAGATTTTGCTTAAACGTGCCTCGGTGTATCGCATAGCCGCAGCGCCGTCGCCGTCGACGGAACCGAAGTTTCCATGGCCGTCCACCATCGGATAACGGGTTGCCCAGTCCTGTGCCATGTTGACGAGTGCTCCGTAGATAGAGCTGTCGCCGTGCGGGTGATATTTACCCATCGTATCACCGACGATACGCGCGCACTTACGGTGCGGCTTATCCGGCGTATTGTTCAGTTCACTCATGGAGTACAGAATACGTCTCTGTACCGGCTTTAAGCCATCGCGGACGTCTGGAAGTGCACGGGATGCAATTACGCTCATCGCGTAGTTGATGTAGGATTCCTCCATCGTGTCTTTCAGATCGACCTCGTGAATTTTATCAAAAACATTATCTTCCATCTTTTCCTCCACTTCAGTTCACAGGACTTTTTAGATATCCAGGTTGTTTGCGTATTTTGCTCTCTCTTCGATAAAGTCACGGCGCGGTTCTACCTTGTCGCCCATGAGCGTATTGAAGGTAAGATCAATTTCAGAAGAATACTCTTCATCGAACACAACGCGGCGCAGAACACGGCGTTCCGGGTCCATGGTGGTCTCCCAGAGCTGCTCCGCATCCATCTCTCCCAGTCCTTTGTAACGCTGGATCTTATTATCTCCGCGTCCGATCTCATTGAGGATCTGATTCATCTGATCGTCGTCGTATGCGTACCATACTTTTTTGTTTTTCTCAATCTTGAACAGCGGCGGCTGTGCCAGGTAAACGTGGCCCTGTTTGATCAGCTCCGGCATGAAGCGGTACAGGAACGTCAGCATCAGTGTGTCGATGTGCGCGCCGTCGACATCGGCATCGGTCATGATGATGATCTTGTCGTAGCGCAGTTTGGTGATATCGAAATCGTCGTGGATTCCGGTTCCGAATGCCGTAATCATCGCTTTGATCTCGGCATTGGCATAAATTTTATCGAGACGTGCTTTCTCTACATTCAGGATTTTTCCACGCAGAGGCAGGATCGCCTGCGTTGCACGGCTTCTCGCGGATTTTGCGGAACCGCCCGCGGAATCTCCCTCGACCAGGAAGATCTCACAGTTTTTCGGATCCTTGTCGGTGCAGTCTGCCAGTTTTCCAGGCAGGGACATACCGTCCAGTGCGGATTTTCTTCTCGTCAGGTCACGCGCTTTTCTTGCAGCCTCTCTCGCACGCTGGGAAAGCAGGGACTTTTCAATGATCGTTTTTGCGACAGCCGGGTTCTGCTCCAGGAACAGCTCGAGCTGGGTGCTCACGATATTGTCGACTGCTCCTCTCGCCTCGCTGTTTCCAAGTTTCTGCTTTGTCTGGCCCTCGAACTGCGGCTCCTCGATTTTGATGCTGACAATCGCCGTCATACCCTCGCGGATATCCTCTCCGGTCAGGTTCGGTTCGCTGTCTTTTAACAGTTTATTTGCTCTTGCATATTCATTAAAGGTTTTCGTCAGCGCATTCCGGAAGCCCACGATATGGGTACCGCCCTCCGGCGTCGTAATGTTGTTGACAAAACCGTACGTATTTTCCTGATAGGAATCGTTGTGCTGCATCGCAACCTCAACGAGAACGCCGTCTCTTTCTCCCTCGCAGTAGATGATGTCCGGGTAGAGCGCCGTTTTGCTCTTGTTCAGGTAGCTGACAAACTCTTTGATACCGCCCTCGTAGTGGAATGCTTTTTCCACTACCGGATCCGTGCGCAGATCGCGCAGAACAATGCGCAGTCCCTTGGTCAGAAATGCGGTCTCGCGGAGTCTTGTTTTTAAAACGTCGTAATCATAAACCGTCTCCTCGAACATCGTGTCATCCGGCAGGAAACGGACCTCGGTACCTGTTTTTTCGATCGGACAGGTATCGATGACCTCCAGCTTATTCATGGTTTTTCCGCGCTCATACCGCTGGAAGTAAACCTTTCCATCGTGATAAACGCGCACCTCAAGCCAGTTGGACAGCGCATTTACAACGGATGCACCAACGCCGTGCAGACCGCCGGATACCTTGTACCCTCCGCCGCCGAACTTTCCGCCTGCGTGCAGCACCGTAAAGACAACCTCAACGGCCGGAAGGCCCGACTTATGATTGATGCCGACCGGAATACCACGGCCGTCGTCGATGACGGTGATGGAGTTGTCCGGGTTAATCGTAACGTCAATATTTTTGCAGTATCCTGCCAGTGCCTCGTCTACCGAGTTGTCGACAATCTCATAGACCAGATGGTGAAGTCCCCGTGCGGAGGTACTGCCGATATACATACCTGGGCGCTTCCGTACGGCTTCCAGACCCTCCAGAATCTGAATCTGGTCTGCACCATACTCTGTCTTTTCCATGTTCTCTGTACTCATTTAGATTCCTCCTGTTTCTTTGTGAAACACAGACCCCTCGACCACCTGGAATACGCTGTTTGCCTCAAAATGATTTTCGACAAACTCGTCCAGTCCGGTACAGGTAATCAGTGTCTGTATGCTGTGAATGCTCTGCAGAAGATAATTCTGCCGGCTGCCGTCCAGCTCCGACAAAACATCATCCAGCAGTAAAACCGGTGTATCGTGAATTTCCTCCTCGACCAGACGGATCTCCGCCAGTTTCAGCGAAAGCGCCGCCGTCCTCTGCTGCCCCTGGGAACCGTATTTACGGATATCAATGTCGTTGACCCGCACACAGAAATCGTCCCGGTGCGGCCCGGTGTAGGACTGTCCGAAACGCAGATCACGCTCTCTTCCGGCTTTTAACTCTTCGGAAAACGCTTCCTCGGACACATTCGGTTCATAGGTAATCAGAATCCGCTCCTTTCCTCCGGTCAGATTCTGATGGATCTCGGATAAAATATCATTCAGGCGGCTGATAAACTTTTTCCGCTCGGAAATAATGCTTTTTCCATAGCGGACCATCTGCTCATCCCAGATCTCGAGCGTATCCGCCATTCTGCCGGAAAACGAAATCTCTTTAAGCAGCTTGTTTCTCTGTGCCACCACTTTATTATAATTGGCAAGCTCGATCATGTATAGTCTTGACAATTGACAAATTTCGCTATCGAGGAAACGCCGGCGCTCCGCAGGACCGTTTTTGATGATATTCAGGTCCTCCGGAGAGAAAAACACAATATTTACAATGCCAAAAAGTTCCGACGCTTTGCGGATCGGAACTCCATCGATGGCGATTCCCTTGGATTTATTTTTTTTCAGATGCATATCGATTTTATGCGTGCTGCCGTTCCGTTCCACCATCATCCGGATATGGGCTTCTTCCCGGTCAAACTGGATGATTTCGCGGTCCTTGCTGCCGCGGTGCGATTTCGTCGTACCCGCCAGATATAAAGCCTCGAGAATATTCGTCTTTCCCTGGGCATTGTCGCCGTAGAGAATATTCGTTCCGGGGCTGATATTTATGCATAAGTTTTCATAATTCCGATAGTTCTTCAGTTCTAAAGATTTGATATACATGAGCACTCGTCCGTGAAAAATCAGCTTAAGTTTTTAAGCCTTATTTTTTAATTTGTATCTCATTTCCATTGTAGCAGACAATATCTCCGTCATAGAGCTTGCGGCCGCGGCGGGTATCTACTTCACCGTTTACGGTCACTTCGCCGTCCTTGATGACGAGCTTTGCTTCCACGCCGTCTTCTACCAGAGCCGCAGCTTTTAATGCCTGGCCCAGTTTGATGTAATCTTCACGCAGCGTAATAATTTCCATTTTTTCCTCCTGCACTGCCGTGCCTTTTCCTCACGTAAGTTCGCAGTTTTCAACCTGTGTGGCTGTAAAACCGCTGAAAGTTCTTTCAGAAAAGGTTCCGGCAGATTTCAAACTTATGTGACTTATCTCACGGAATTGAAGTTTACCGGCAGAATCAGATAGATATAGCTCTCTTCTTCGTTCCGGATAAAACATGGAGCCTTCGGGTTGACCAGATAAATCGAAATTTCCTCGTCGTCAATAACACGAAGTGCATCGATCAGGAATTTCGGGTTAAAACCGATCATAATATCCTTGCCTTCTTTGTTGATATCGATCTCTTCTTTCATGGAACCCATCGCGGAGTTGATCTGCAGTTCCATCGCTCCATCCTGGATGTCGATGATGATCGGTTTTTTGTCGCCTTCTTTGACAAGAAGTGTCGCACGGTCGATACAGCTTAAGAATTCTTTTTTGTTGATCGTCACTTTTGTCTCGTAATCACTCGAAAGCATCTGGTCGATGCGGAAATATTCACCGTCGATCAGTCTGGAAACGACCGTTGTATCATCGAACTTGAACATAATGTGGTTTTCCGAGAAGTAAATATCAATCTGATCATCCATCTCGCCGGACAGAATTTTGCTGATTTCGTTCAGGGTTTTTCCCGGAACAACGACTTTTCGGTCCAGATACGAATTTTTCAGCTCAATTTTGCGGATCGCAATACGGTGTCCGTCCAGAGATACGACGCGAAGTGTGTTATCTTTGATTTCAAACAGCTCACCGGTCATCAGTTTGTTGTTCTCATTGGCTGCAATGGAGAAAATGGTCTGACGGATCAGTTCTTTTAAGGTGAACTGGGAAATGGAAACACAATCGGAAGTTTCGAGAATCGGCAGATAGGAAAAATCTTCTCCTGACTGTCCCGGAATGTTGAATTTTGCTTTTTCACACGTAATCGTGGTTAGCAGATTTTCATCTGTTTCTATTGTAACCTGATTATCCGGAAGTTTTCTTACGATCTCAGAAAAAATCTTTGCATCCAGAGCAACAATACCGCGTTCCAGAATCATACCTGTGACAAGGGTCTCAATTCCGAGTTCCATATCGTTGGAGGTAAACTTGATCTGGCTGGAAGATGCATCAATCAGGATACACTGCAGAATTGGCATCGTAGTTTTACCGGAAACAGCTTTCATCGCAATGGCAACGCTTTTTACAAGGTCTGCTTTGTCAAACACTAATTTCATAATTGTGGATAACTCTCCTTTCCTCACGGCTGGGTGAGTATGCTTATAAAGAAAAAATATAGTAAAAATCCGTAGTCTTAGTCGTAGGGGCTGTGGATATGTGGATAACCCCTTCGAGAATGCGGAAATACTGGAAAAATGGATCTGTATAACTCTGTGAATAATCGAACGTGAACCTGTGTATGAAATGTTGATAACTTCAGGCTCCAAATTTGTCCACAATTCATCCACAGGCTTTCCACATCGGTTTGTGCATAAATAAGGGCCTGTAAACCGATGCGTTTCTTCTTATATAAATGTAGATTGGTTCGAACTGTTTTGACAGAGTTACAGCTATGCCGCTTATTTAGACGGGTTAATCTTCTTCTTTAAGATATCTACCGTGTTGCGGACACTGTCTTTGGCACTCATTTCCTTTTCGATCTTCTCAATGCCGTGCATGACAGTGGTATGATCGCGGTCGCCCATCATTTTTCCGATTCCGGTCAGCGGGGCATCGAGCATTTCGCGGCACAGATACATTGCGATCTGGCGCGGGAATACGATTTTGCTGCTCCGCTTGCTGCCGACAATGTCGGACGGCGTAATATCGAAGTGATCTGCAACGGTGTCGATGATAAATTCCGGCGTGATGACCTTCTTCTCGTTTGGGGAGATGATATCGCGCAGCACCTGTTCTGCAAGATCAATGTTGATTTCACGTTTTTCAAGGTTTGCGTATGCAATGATTTTGTTGAGAGCGCCTTCTAATTCACGGATGTTCGATTTAATATTGGAAGCGATGTATTCGATCACATCGTCGCTGACGGAATAGCCGTCGAGTTCCTGCTTTTTGCGGAGGATGGCGATTCGCGTTTCATAATCCGGGCTCTGGATGTCGGCAAGGAGTCCCCATTCGAAACGGGAACGGATGCGGTCTTCCAGGATATCCATGTCTTTCGGGGGACGATCCGAAGAAAGGATGATCTGTTTGTTGGCGCCGTGCAGCGTATTGAAGGTATGGAAAAACTCTTCCTGCGTGGATTCCTTTCCTATAATAAACTGCACATCATCGATGAGAAGTACGTCGATATTGCGGTATTTCTCACGGAATTTGGTCATTGCGGTGTTGTTGCTGTTTCGGATGGCCTCGATGACTTCATTTGTAAATTCTTCACTCGTTACGTAGAGAATCCGCGAAGACGGGTTCTTTTGAAGAATAAAATGTGCGATCGAGTGCATCAGATGGGTTTTGCCCAGTCCAACACCACCGTATAAAAACAGCGGATTGTAGATTTCTCCCGGGGATTCGGCCACGGCGAGAGAAGCTGCATGGGCAAATTTGTTATTGCTGCCGACCACGAAGGTATCAAAGGTATACTTTGGATTCAGGTTCGGCACATAGAGATTTTTCTGGACGGGAGCAGGCGCTTTTTCCTGTTTCACTTCTTCCGGAAGAATAAAGCGGATCTCATAGTTGACACCTGTGATTTCCGCGATGGCCACTTTAATAGGAAGAGTATATTTTTTGCTCACGTAATCGAGACCCATTTTTTCGGATGGAACCAGGATTGTGATCAGATTGTCCTCAACCGAATGGATCGTAAGTGGTTCAATCCATGTAGTAAAGGAGATCTCAGATAATTCGTGCTCGTCCCGCACTCTCTGCAGTATTTCTTTCCATTTATCTTGTACGATTTCCATGCTTTTTCTGTCGCTCCGCTTCTATAATCATTGCTTTTTGGGGATAACTTCTGTCTGAAAAACGAAATTTTCCCCGAATAGTCGCATTTTTACTTCTATATGATATAATAAAATGCCGTTTTATTCAACCCAAAAATGTGGATAATTATTTTTTTATCCACAGAATGTGTAAAAAATTTTCCTGTTGATGAAATGGAGGATAGTTTGTGGATAACAGGGAATCTTATGTTGATAAAATTGTGGATAGAGGGCTGGAAAAACCGAAATGTGTAAAGTCTGGAAAACTTATATACACATTATACATGGCGTAAATACTGGAAAAATTGGAAATGCCCACAGGTTGTACACAGCAAAACCGAAAGTTATCCACAAGGTTATCCACAGATTGTGGATAATGTTGATTACGGTTACAAGATATCGTGTGGAAAGCACAAAAATCGAACTGATATTTGTACGCGTGCGGCGGACAGTGTGGATAAGTTGTGGATAAACCGAAAATCAGCACACGGAAGGCACGGGCAGCGGCAGACCGGAAAACCGCGTCAGAGCGGCATTTTTCCCGAAAAAACTGCGAAAATTATTGATTTTAGGGTTGACGAAATGGGGGTTTATGAATATAATTGAAATGATGTTTTCTGTCATACATGTAGTGAAATACTGCCTTGCAGGCAGTTATTGATTAGAATTTAAAGGAGGTGCCTTATCTTATGAAAATGACATTTCAGCCGAAAAAAAGATCCAGAGCTAAAGTTCACGGATTCAGAGCAAGAATGAGCACAAAAGGTGGAAGAAAAGTTTTAGCTGCAAGAAGATTAAAAGGAAGAAAAAAATTATCAGCATAAAACCAAAGGCCGCATAAAATTTATGTGGTCTTTTCTTCTATCTAAAGCTATTCAATGAAAAGAAAATTTAGACAAATCATGAAGGAAAGAATGGATTCATGAAATATTCGGAAAGCCTGAAAAAAAACAGAGATTTTCAGCTGGTTTATAAGCAGGGAACATCGTTTGCAAACCGATTTCTGGTCATGTATGTGAAGAAAAATCAGCTGGGACGGAACCGGATTGGAATTTCAGTAAGTAAAAAGGTTGGAAACAGCGTTGTGCGCCACCATCTGGCGAGACTGATCCGGGAGAGTTATCGTCTGCATGAAGAGGAATTTCAGTGTGGAATGGATGTAGTTGTGATCGCAAGAGTTAATGCAAAAAACTGTACGTATTTCGAGATAGAGGGAGCACTTTTGCATCTGGGAAAACTGCATCATATATTAAAGGAAACAGAAAAATGAAGACGGTATTGATAAAAGGTATCCGGTTTTATCAGAAGTACCTGTCTCCTCTGAAGAGGGTGCACTGCCCTTATACGCCGACCTGCTCGCAGTACGGGCTGGAAGCGATTCAGAAATATGGTGCTTTCAAAGGAAGTCTGCTGGCATTATGGAGAATACTGAGATGTAACCCGTTTTCACACGGAGGTTACGACCCTGTGCCGTAGATAAATAAGGAGGAAAAGACGTTTTGGATATCGTACTGAGTAAATCAACGTGGCCGATTATCGGGTGGGTATGCCAGATCCTCGGCTGGCTGATCAATGGAATTTATTTTTGTCTGGAAAAAATTGGAATTCCGAATATCGGTATTGCGATTATTCTGTATACGATTATCATTTATCTCGTTCTGACGCCGCTTCAGATCAAGCAGCAGAAGATGTCGAAGATGATGAGCGTAATGCAGCCGGATCTGCAGAGAATTGAAAAGAAATATCAGAACAAAAAAGACCAGGCTTCTCAGATGAAAAAATCTGAAGAAACCATGGCAGTTTATCAGAAATACGGTGTCTCCCCGACAGGAAGCTGCAGTACACTGCTGATTCAGATGCCGATTCTGCTTGCACTGTACCAGGTTATCTATCATATTCCGGGATATATCGGAAGTGTCCGCAATGTATTCCAGGGACTGACAACACAGATGATGGGTGTATCAGGATATTCTGACATCCTGACACAGTTTATCACAGATAACCGTGTTACCATGTACAGTAAAGTAAGTGAAACATTAACCGAAAATAACCTTCTGGACATGTTTTATGTGCTGAAACCGTCCCAGTGGATGAAGCTGGCTGACATCAGCGAGTTCTCCGGTATTGCGGATACCATTACAAAAACCGCCGCGGAGTCCAAGCATATCAACATGTTCCTTGGATTTAATATCACACAGTCTCCGATGGATGTCATCCGCGAGGGTATGGCAAACGGATCTGCGCTTCTGATTGCAGGAGCAATTCTGGTGCCGATTCTGGCATGGTTTACCCAGTGGCTGAACTACAAGCTGATGCCGCAGGCACCATCTTCCAACAACGGAAATAAGACAGCAAACTCCATGGAAAATTCCATGAAGACCATGAACACGGTAATGCCTGTTTTCTCCGCATTTATGTGTTTATCATTCTCCATCGGTATTGGTATTTACTGGATCGCCGGTGCGCTCGTTCGAAGTGTACAGCAGGTTATCATCAACCGCCATATGTCCTCGATCGACATGGATGAGGTGATCCGCAAAAACCAGGAAAAAGCTGCAAAGAAGAGAGAAAAAGCCGGCCTTCCGCCGCAGAAAATCACACAGGCTGCAACGCAGAGTGTGCGTAATATTCAGGTACAGGAGAACGAAGAGCCGTCTGCTGAGGAAAAAGAGGCAGCAAGAAAGGCTTCGACTGAGTATTACAACAGCAATCAGGAATACCGCGCCGGAAGCATCGCTGCGAAAGCAAACATGGTAAAACAGTTTGATGAAAAGAACAGCAAAAAGAAAAAATAGGGGGTAAATCTTTATGGAGTTTATCGAAGTATCCGCAAAAACCGTGGACGACGCCATTACAAAAGCCTGCATTGAGCTTCAGGCTGCCAGCGATAAACTGGAGATCCAGGTCATCAGCGAAGGCAGTTCCGGATTCTTTGGAATCGGAAGTAAACCGGCTGTGATCCGTGCCGCTGTAAAAGCCGCACCGGAAAAAGAACCGGAAGCACCCCAGAAACCAGAGAAAAAAGAGGCAGCTCCTGCACCGGTAAAGGAAGCGCCGAAAAAAGAAGCTGTAAAGAAAGAAACGGAAAGAAAATCTGCTCCGCGTCAGGCAGAAACTGCAAGACGCTCCGAGCCAAGAGAAGAGCGTGAAGTAGTTCAGAGAACAGACGAGGAAATCGCCCAGATCAAGGCAACGGCACTTGAGTTCTTAAGCGGTGTATTCAAAGCCATGGAGCTCCCGGTTGAGATCCAGATGGAGTATAATGCCGAGAACGATTCTCTTGAAGTTGATTTTGCCGGTGAGGATATGGGCATCCTGATCGGAAAACGCGGACAGACACTGGATTCCCTTCAGTATCTGACCAGCCTTGTGGTCAACAAAGAGCAGAAGGATTACGTTCGTGTCAAACTTGATACGGAGAACTACCGCAAACGCAGAAAAGAAACACTGGAAAATCTGGCAAGAAACATTGCTTACAAAGTGAAAAAGACCAGAAGACCGGTTTCTCTGGAGCCAATGAATCCTTACGAAAGAAGAATCATCCACTCTGCACTGCAGGGAAATAAATTCGTGGAGACCTACAGCGAGGGCAGCGAGCCATACCGCCACGTAGTTGTAGCGCCGAAACGATAAGAAAGCGTAAAAAATATGCAAAAAGACGGTACCTGTGTAAAATACGGGGTACCGTCTTTTCTGGTTTTCTGCTAAAATGGAACTATTCAGAGCCATGCGAGAGGAAAGAAAAAATGTGGATCTGAATACTGGGATCCCCAAAAAGAGAGGTTTTAGAAAGGACTGGAAACAATGGCAGGATTTCATTTGGATGATACGATTGCTGCGGTGTCCACAGCGATGGCGCCGGCGGGAATTGGTATTGTAAGAATCAGCGGAAACGATGCGTTCGAAGTGGCGGACCGCGTATTCCGTGCAAAAAAAGAAGGAAAAAAGCTTTCCGCGGTCAAATCGCACACCATTCATTATGGCTGGATTACCGAAGGGGAGGAAGTGATTGATGAGGTCCTTGTCATGGTAATGAAAGGACCGAAAACATATACGGGCGAGAATACCGTCGAGATCGACTGTCACGGCGGGGTGCTGGCGGTGAAAAAAGTGCTCGAGGCAGTCTTAAATGCCGGTGCGCGGGCGGCAGATCCGGGCGAGTTTACGAAACGGGCGTTTCTGAACGGAAGAATGGATCTGACGCAGGCCGAAGCGGTCATGGATGTTATTTCGGCGAAAAGTGCCTATGCCTTAAAAAGCTCCGAGAGCCAGCTTCGCGGAACGGTGAAAAAGGCGATCCGGGCAATCCGCAAGAAGCTGATTTACGAGATCGCATTTATTGAGTCGGCGCTCGATGACCCGGAGCACATCAGCCTGGACGGGTATCCAAAGCGGCTGGCCCAGGTTGTTGCGGAGCAGAAAAAGCAGGTGGAAAAGCTGCTTGCATCTGCGGATGAGGGCAAGATGATCCAGGAGGGCATCAAGACGGTGATCCTTGGAAAACCGAATGCCGGAAAATCATCGCTTTTAAATCTGCTGGCAGGCGAGGAAAAAGCGATTGTGACGGATATCGCCGGAACGACACGCGACGTGCTCGAGGAAAATCTGGTCTTAAAGGGCATTTCCCTTCGGATTCTGGATACGGCGGGGATCCGAAAAACGGCGGATACGGTCGAGAAAATCGGTGTGGATCGTGCTTTGGAGCATGCAAAGGACGCAGATCTGATTCTCTATGTGGTGGATGCATCCGTGCCGCTTGATGAGAATGATGCAAAAATCATGGAAATCCTGAAAGGGCGCAAGGCGATTGTGCTGTTGAATAAATCGGATCTGACTGCTGTGATCGAAAAAGAGGAGATGGAGCAGAAAACAGGCGCTCCGGTCATCAGCATTTCCGCGCGGGAAGAGACGGGTATGGAAGAGCTGGAGGAACAGATGAAAAAGATGTTTTTCCAGGGCGAAATTTCGTTCAACGATGAGGTTTACATCACGAATGCGCGCCACAAGCAGGCGCTTCTTGCAGCAAAAAAGAGTCTGGAACTGACGGCAGAAAGCATCGAAATGGGTATGCCGGAGGATTTCTTTTCCATTGATCTTATGAATGCGTATGAGGAGCTGGGTTCGATCATCGGTGAAGCGGTGGGAGAGGACCTTGTGAATGAGATTTTCAGCAAGTTCTGTACAGGTAAATAAAGGCAGCAAATGCAGATTACGAAGATCTGCCGGAATAGAGTTACAAGGAACGACAGCCGGATTTTGACAGAGTAGAAAAAGCTTAAGGCAAAATTCAAAGCTGTAGATAGAGAAAGAGGATAAAAGAAAAATGGCAGTTTTAGAAGAAACAATTGATATTGCCGTCATCGGCGCAGGCCATGCGGGATGCGAGGCAGCACTTGCGGCAGCGCGGATGGGGCTGGAAACGGTTGTATTTACGGTAAGTGTCGACAGCATCGCGATGATGCCGTGCAATCCGAACATCGGAGGAACCTCGAAGGGACACCTCGTAAAAGAGATCGACGCGCTCGGCGGCGAGATGGGTAAAAATATTGATAAGACGTTTATTCAGTCGAAAATGCTGAATAAATCAAAGGGACCGGCGGTGCATTCGCTGCGTGCGCAGGCGGATAAGCGGGCATACAGCCAGTCGATGCGCGAGGTTCTCGAAAATACCGATCATCTGACGATCCGCCAGATGGAGATTGCGGAGCTGATCGTGGAAGACGGTGTTCTGACGGGCGTAAAGGCCGTTTCCGGCGCGATTTACCACTGTAAGGCTGCCGTTCTCTGTACCGGCGTTTATCTGAATGCGCGGTGTATTTACGGTGATGTGAGCACATATACGGGACCGAACGGCCTGCAGGCGGCAACACATCTGACGGATTCCCTGAAGGCGAACGGCGTGGAGATGGTGCGTTTTAAAACAGGAACACCGGCGCGTATTGACAAGCGGAGCATTGACTTTTCGAAAATGGAAGAGCAGTTTGGCGATGAGCGCGTTGTGCCGTTCTCATTCTCGACCGATCCGGAGAGCGTACAGATCGATCAGGAATCCTGCTGGCTGACGTATACGAATGAAGAAACGCACAAAATTATCCGCGAAAATCTGAATCGGTCGCCACTGTATTCCGGCATGATCGAGGGAACGGGTCCGCGGTACTGTCCTTCGATTGAGGATAAGGTCGTAAAATTTGCGGATAAAAACCGCCATCAGGTGTTCCTGGAGCCGGAGGGAAGATACACGAACGAGATGTACGTCGGCGGCATGTCGAGTTCACTGCCGGAGGATGTGCAGATTGCGATGTATCACACCGTGCCGGGCCTGGAACACGCGAAAATCGTGCGGAATGCGTATGCGATCGAGTACGACTGCATTAACCCGAGACAGCTTCTGCCGTCCCTCGAGTTCAAGGCGATCAAAAATCTGTTTTCCGGCGGCCAGTTTAACGGTAGTTCGGGATATGAAGAGGCTGCGGCACAGGGTCTGATCGCGGGTATCAACGCAGCGCTTTGCGTACAGGGAAAAGAGAAATTGGTGCTCGACCGTTCGGAGTCGTACATCGGCGTTCTGATCGACGACCTCGTGACGAAAGAGAACCATGAGCCGTACCGTATGATGACGAGCCGCGCGGAATACCGTCTGCTGCTCCGCCAGGACAACGCGGATCTGCGTCTGCGCAAATACGGCTACCGCGCAGGCCTGATCAGCGAGGAGCAGTATGAGGCACTGAAAGTAAAAGAACAGCGGATTCAGGAAGAGATTGAGCGCGTGGAGAATACGTATGTGGGAACGAGCTCGAACATCAATGAGCTTCTGGAAGAGTATGGATCGACGCTGCTTTCCGGTGGAAGTTCGCTCGCAGAGCTGATCCGGAGACCTGAACTGAATTATAAGATGCTGGCGGAAGTAGATCCGAAAAGACCCGAGCTGCCGGAGGATGTACAGGAGCAGGTCAACATCAACATCAAGTACGACGGCTACATCAAGCGCCAGATGAAGCAGGTGGAGCAGTTCAAGAAGATGGAAGAGAAGAAGATCCCGGAGAATATCAATTACGACGAGATTCAGAGTCTGCGTATCGAGGCGAAACAGAAGCTGAACCTGTACCGCCCGATCAACATCGGCCAGGCGTCCCGTATTTCAGGCGTTTCCCCGGCGGATATTTCGGTTCTGCTGGTGTATCTGGGACATAAATAAAGGGCAGATATGCATGCCTGAATTACGTTCTTATGCAGCGAAACAGCAAGTGCTTTCGCGCTGCGTGGATCGTAACAAAAAGTGCAGCGGGCACTTGGAAGAATAGAGAAGAACGGAGAACAACATGAAAGAATACAATCTTGAAGGATTTGAGCGCGGCCTTTTTGAGCTTGGAATCACACTTTCCGAACAGCAGAAGACGCAGTTCCTGCAGTATTATGAGCTGCTGGTGGAGTGGAACTCGTTTATGAATCTGACGGCGATTACGGAGTTTGATCAGGTGATTACGAAGCATTTCCTCGACAGCCTGTCGCTGGTGAAGGTCTGTGATGTGGCACAGGCGGGACGCATTCTCGATGTGGGAACGGGAGCCGGTTTTCCGGGAATCCCACTGAAAATCGCGTTTCCGGAGGTGGAAGTTGTACTGCTGGATTCACTGAATAAGAGAGTGAAATTCCTGAATGAGGTGATCGGACAGCTTGGCCTTTCGAAGATTACGGCGGTTCACGGAAGAGCCGAGGATTTCGCACGCCAGAAGGATTACCGGGAGCAGTTTGATCTCGTGGTATCGCGGGCAGTGGCGAATTTAAGCTCGCTTTCGGAGTACTGTCTGCCGTATGTGAAGGTGGGCGGACGGTTTGTTTCGTATAAATCGGGCAAATTGAATGAGGAGCTTGCCGCAGCTCAAAAAGCGATTCATGTGCTCGGCGGCGAGGCAAAAGAGCCGGTTTATTTCCAGCTTACAGGAACGGAGGATGAGAGATCGTTTGTCTGTATCGAGAAGGGGAAGGCAACGCCGAAAAAGTACCCGAGAAAAGCGGGAACACCGGCGAAGGAGCCGATTCAGTAAAAAATAGATTTTTTGAGAAAGCTAAAAAAGAAACAAAAGTGTAAAAGGTGAAATCAGAAGAGATTGTTATGCCGAGTAAGTTGGCATAATAACCTCTTCTGATTTTTTATGTATATATACGATTAAATGTCTGGAAAATTACACTTTTGAGCAAAAAAACAATTCTCCTATTTGCAGTATTTTGCGCTGAATATTTTGTGAAAATATGATAATTGTTAAAAAAATTATATCAGTGTATGATGAGATAAATAGATCGATTGTGAAACGTAAAAGAAAATATGATAGGGGGGAATGGCATGAGGAAAATATTAAAAATATTTGTTTGCTTCATTGGAATTATGATATCAGCATCTACTGTATCGGCATCTAAACTTGAAATACTATCGGAATCTGAAGATTATGAAAAAATAGTTGAGCTGGCTGATGAAATTGTGTCTGTTACAAATGGAGGACCTGTTGAGGATCCGTTTGAGGAGGGAATCCGTGTATCGGATATTGATTTTGATAATGCATTAAAAGAGTATATTGATACGCCACTTTTGACCTCAGAACTTCTTTCTGTGTCCGAAGTAGAAAGCGCGTTAGAACAAAGCGATTATATTTGGATTATCCCGATTAGAGCATATGGACATTTGTATGAAGCATGTGCGGTAAGGGCAAATGGGGAAGATGGACAACCGATTGATCAATGGCACATAAGTGGAGCCAGAGGATATGAATTAGACGATACGCCGACCTATATAGAACAATTAAATATTTCACTTGCTGCAAACCCAGATATTGTATGGGACAATTATAAGTTTCGACTTGTTGGAGGAGTAGATCCGATTCGTTTTCCGGTCTGGATTACATTCACGGAAACGCAAATGGAGTATCTGATACCGGGACGTGAAGATGCTGCAGCGTGTCTTACAGACAGTTCGGAAATAGCGGAAGATAGACTTGATGGTGAAGAAGAATTCCATGCATATAGTTATGCTGCGGTTGTTGCCGCAGTTGCTGATTCGTCTTATATCGAAACTGACGATGCACAAGGAGGAACCAATATTGTCCTTGATGTTGCAAATCAGCCGGTGAAACATCAAAATAAGATGTTGGTAATTATTTTAGGAATTGGGATTCTGGCAGTTGGTATTATAGCTGGTTTGGCAATTAAAAGGAAACAAAGAAAGTGAAAGGGAAGCCCGGATGAAACATTTCTAAAAACGAAAAGCTTGTAACGAAGAAACAGGTGCTATCTGAGAAAAAGAGACAGCACCTGTTTTTTATAGAAATTCCGGAAAATAATGCCAAAAATTCAGCACGGCAGAACGTGAATTACTGCGTTACAAATTTTTTATACACAGCAGCCCGGAATCAGAAATCCGATGTAGCTGATGAGAAACAGTACAAGCCAGACTGCTCCCGGCAGGAGTGTCAGATGGCAGGAGGCGCGTTTCCACTCAGCGGGAAGTTTTGCGGTGAGTGAAGAATAGCCGTCATCGATCCAGACCATCAGCGGGACAAGCGCCGGCATCAGGTAGCGGCCCTGAGACTGGTAATCGCTGAAATACGTGTTGTACATGTCCATGAACAGCGTGACCAGGCAGGCGAGGAACAGCATCACAAAGAGGAGAAGCTGCGGCTTTTTGCGGAACCAGTGCGGAACCATGCCGAGGAACAAAAACACTAGGAATCCGAATGCCATCAGGGCGCCGTACAGCAGATAAAGCACCATCGGGAGATGGACGGTCATGTAGGAGAACGAGCCGATGAAGCTGCTGACGGTCGAGAACAGCCAGTTGGAGGTGCGGCCCTCCGGGGTCTGTAAATACGTCTGCTGGAAGCTCCAGCCTTCGGATGCCGGGGTCTGACGATTCTCTGGTTTGTATTCATCGGCTGCGTACAGCGCTGCGGATTCATTCGAGGTGCGCATGCCGAGCAGATCGCCGTCGTGGATGACGGCATTGCGGATGAAGAACCAGCCGCCGATCAGGAAGGCGATAGCGAAAACAGCCAGCGCTTTGACAAAAATTTCTTTTGCCGGTTTCCGGAAATGAATCATCAGCGCGAAGAACAGCAGAATGCTGCACAGCAGGTACGCGTAGGCGTTATAGTACGACAGCGCGCAGAGTCCGCAGCCTGCTCCAAGGCCGATACAGTCTTTTTTGCAGAATGCGCTTTTCATGCCGCGAATCCAGAAATAGATGATCAGTGCGACCGTGAAAACGGCGAACGAGTCGTTGTTCACATAGCAGGAGAGGAACACAAACTGCGGCAGAAAACCGACGAAAATACCGCCGAGCAGTGCGGATTCGCGCCGTTCAAAGAGCTCTTCGCCGATCAGAAACACAACGATCAGTGTGCCGGTGCCGGAAAGGACGCTGGTGAGGCGAGCGGCAGTTAAAAGAGCCGCTGCACTTTTCGTAAACAGCGATGTAATGGCCATAAACACGGAGCTGATGATCGCGGTCAGATACGGATACAGCGCATAGGAGAATCCCCACAGCGGATGGCGCACCGATTCTTCCATGCCGTTCGGCAGTGTGTGGTGTGAGACGATGTATTCCGGAATCAGCATCCGCATCGCCTCATCGGGGGCGTGTTCGGTTTTCAGGAAAATCGAGGTGCCAAAAGAGATGCAGAAAAAGCCGAAAATCAGCATATACTTGGCCCAGTAGTAGTCTTTTTTATTCATAGAGTCTCCTAAAATCTCCAGTCCCGGACGGGAAAAAGTCCGGCGTAATGTTTCGCGGCGGAACAAAAATGGAAAAGCGTCCGTCCGCGGATACGTTATAGTATACATGATTCTTATGGTAAAAGAAATTGATTTTTCGTCGAAAAACAAACAAACTGCTCCATGGCTTCACCGTTTTTTCACAAATTTTCCAGCAAATTATCACATTTTCAGAATAAGATAAAGTGTCTTTAGAAAATGAGAGCATCTCCGGCTCTTTCACCCCCAAGGGCGGGCTGGGACTGCTTTAAGAAACAAGGAGGAAGGAACATTGATAGAGGTTAAAAACCTGGTGAAACGCTATGGCGACCACGTAGCTGTCAACAACCTGAGTTTTACCGTAGAAGAAGGCCAGATCTATGGTTTCCTTGGCCCGAACGGCGCCGGAAAATCAACGACCATGAACATCATCACCGGTTATCTGGCATCTACGGAGGGCGAGGTGCTGATCAACGGGCACAACATCCTGGAGGAGCCGGAGGAGGCAAAAAAATGCATCGGCTATCTGCCGGAGCTGCCGCCGGTCTACACGGATATGACCGTTCTGGAATATCTGAAATTTGTGGCAGAATTAAAGAAAATTCCGAAGGATCAGAGAAAGAAACAGATTCTTGAGGTCATGAATCTGGTGAAGATTACCGATATGCAGAATCGTCTGATCAAGAACCTGTCGAAAGGATACCGTCAGAGAGTCGGACTGGCACAGGCAGTGCTCGGTTATCCGCCGATCATCATCCTCGATGAGCCGACGGTAGGCCTGGATCCCAAGCAGATCATTGAGATCCGCGACCTGATCAAATCACTGGGTAAAAAACATACCGTTATCTTAAGTTCCCACATCCTCTCCGAGGTCAGCGCTGTCTGCGATTACGTCATGATTATTGCAAAGGGACAGCTCGTTGCGAGTGATACCCCGGAAAACTTAAGTAAACTGATACTTGGATCAAACACGGTTACATGTACCGTTCACGGAACGAGAAAGCAGCTGGTTCCGGCGCTTAATGCGCTCGATGCAAAAGAGATCCAATATGAAAATACGCCGAATGAGGAGCAGATTAAGGTAAAAATTACCACTGAAAAGGATAAGGATATCCGCGAGGAGCTGTTCTATGCACTGGCAAAGGCCAACTGCCCGATCCTCGAGCTGACTTCCTCCTCGATGTCTCTGGAAGACGTCTTCCTGGAGCTGACCGATGATTCCGGAAAGGCTGCAAGAAAGCTGAAAAAAGCAGAGAAAGAACAGCTGAAACAAAAAGAATGTGAAAAAGAATGTGAACCAGAAGCAGACAAAACGGCTGTCGGGGAAACGTCTGAAGAAAAAAGCACAGATGCAGCGGAATCAGCCGCTGAAACAAAACAGGAGGAGGGAGACGCACAATGACGGCGATTTATAAAAAAGAGTTAAAAAGCTATCTGACAAGCATGATCGGATATCTGTTTATGGCGTTTACTCTGGCGCTGTTCGGCCTGTATTTTACGGCCATCAACCTGCAGCAGGGTTACCCGGAGATCGGATACGCGCTGCAGAATTCCGCATTTATTCTGCTGATCGCAGTACCGGTTCTGACAATGCGTGTCCTGTCGGAGGAGCAGAAAAATAAGACGGATCAGCTGCTCCTTACCGCACCGGTAAAAATTTCCGATATTATCCTTGGAAAATATCTGGCACTTCTCACCATTTATGTGATTCCAGTGCTGATTATGTGCCTGTATCCGCTGCTTCTTGGAACCCACGGAACAGTTTCCTACGCTGTATCCTACACTTCGATCCTTGGCTATTTCCTGCTGGGAGCAGCCTATATTTCGGTCGGTGTGTTCGTTTCCTCCATCACCGAGAGCCAGGTCATCGCAGCCGTTGTCGGCTTTGTGATCCTGTTCCTGTGCTACGTGGAGAGCGGTATCGCAAACTTCTTCCCGGAAGGAGCCGGAAGCTCTTTCTTTGCTTTCTTTATCATCATTGCACTGGTATGCCTCTGGATCGGCAGTATGATTAAAAACCCGATCATTACAGGTGTGATTGCCGTGATCGGCGAAGGCGCGCTGACGGCAGTTTACTTTACAAAATCCACCCTTCTCGAGGGCAAAATCCAGGATCTGCTCGGTGTATTCAACATGGCAGGCCATATGGATAACTTTGTGAACGGTATTCTGGACATTGGCGGTGTTGTTTACTACCTGTCCGTCATTGCAATCTGCACTTTCCTTGCAATGCAGTCCCTGCAGAAGAAACGCTGGAATTAGGAGGTGGAGACGATGAGCAGCGAAAAGAAAGAAAAGAAACAGCATAAAATGAATTTTAATATTAAAGAAAAGCTGAAAAAGACGTTCTCCAAAGAACATCTGAAGGAAGTGTTTACCGGCGAGGAGCAGAAAAAGCATCTGAAACAGGGCTCGTATTCTTCGATTATGACGGTGATTGTTCTGGCTGTGATTGTGGTTATTAACCTGATTGTGGCGCAGATTCCGACCAGCAAAACACAGATTGACCTGAGTACGCAGAAAATGTATTCCATTACAGATGAGACGAAAACGGCATTAAAGGATCTCGATCAAGACGTTACCCTGTATTATATTGTGCAGAAGGGCAGTGAGGATGACACCATCGAGAAGCTGCTGGAGCACTACGATGAGCTTTCTGACCATATCAAAGTAGAGACAAAAGACCCGGATCTGTATCCGAAATTTACGAGTCAGTATACCGATCAGACGGTAGCTGCAAACAGTGTAATTGTCGTATGCGGCGATAAGAGCAAGGTGGTCAGCAACAGTGATATGTGGGAGACTTCCACAAACTATCAGACCTATCAGACACAGACGACCGGCTTTGACGGCGAGGGTCAGATTACCAGCGCCATCACGTATGTGACGAGTGAAAACAACCCGAAGGTTTACTGGGTAACCGGCCACGGCGAGGCTTCCGAGAGCGATCTTTCTACGAACTTCAGTGATGCAGTTAATAAAAACAATGTGGAAATCAGTGATCTTGCCCTGATGACAGACGATATCCCGGAGGATGCCGAGGAGCTTGTGATCATGTCCCCGACCACCGATTTCTCCGAGGATGAGGCAAATAAAGTCATTACCTACCTGGAAAACGGCGGAAAACTTCTGATGTTCACCAGCTATACCGGAACGGATATGCCGAATCTGGATTCCATACTGGAGAACTACGGCGTGAAACGCTCCAGCGGAATTGTTGTGGAGACCGATTCCCAGCATTATTATCCGCAGATGCCGTATTATCTGCTGCCGAACATTCAGAGTGATGACATTACAACCGAAGTAAAGAGTAATTACATTCTGATGCCGGTTGCACAGGCAATTCAGAAGCTTGATTCTTATCGTGATACCATTACGATCAAGAGCCTTCTGACGACCACCGAGGACGCTTATATTGAAAATGACCCGGAGAACAGCACCTGGTCGAAGAACGCGGACAGTGAGACGGGCGCATTTGACCTTGGCGTTTCCATCACAGAGACTGTAGATGATAAAGAGACACAGATTATTTATTTCTCGAGTGCATCAATGCTGAGCAGCCAGATTGACCAGGCAATCAGCGGTGCGAACTCGAAGCTGGCAGCGACTGCACTGACCTCCATGTGTGATGTGGAGCAGACCGTTG
Source organism: Blautia sp. AF19-13LB (assembly GCF_003479105.1). NCBI lineage: Bacteria > Bacillati > Bacillota > Clostridia > Lachnospirales > Lachnospiraceae > Blautia > Blautia sp. AF19-13LB. The sequence goes on along the minus strand of NZ_QUGO01000008.1, from coordinate 174,555 downwards.
TTATTCCAAGCAAGAGCACAAGCTATACAAACCTGGTATTTACACAGGGAGCAGTTAACACCTGGTCTATTATTACCATTGCGGGAATTCCGCTGGTACTTGTTGTGATTGGCGTGATGATCTGGATGAAGAGGAGAAAACAGTGATGAAGAAAAAAGGAAAGATGGCGGCCTGCCTGATCCTTTTGGTACTGCTTCTTGCCGTATTGGTGGTGCTGACGAAGAAAAACAGCACCGCCGATGCGGACAGCAGCAGTTCGGATTCTGGTGCAGACGCCGAAAAAGTGGTTGATTTTTCAAAAGATGATGTAACAGCGCTTTCGTTCCGGATCAACGGAGAGACGGTGTCTTTTACGAAAACAGCAGGAGACGATGATACCGATATCTGGACATACGACCAGGAGGATGGATTCCCACTGGATGAGGGCAAGATAACGAGCGTTTTAAGCTCTCTTAGCAGCATGACAGCAGAAAGAGTCATTGAAGGCGATGAAATCGATTCTATGGCCGATTTCGGGCTCGAGACGCCGTCTCAGGAGGTTATAGTGACTGCGGGAGACGAGAAAACGACGATTCATGTCGGAGATAAGAACAGCTCGAGCAGATACTATATTTATCTGAACGATGATACGAGTAAGGTTTATCTGGTAAGCACATCGCTTGGAACGATGTTCCCGTCCGATATGATGGAGTGGGCGACAACGGAATCTATGCCATCTGTGACGGCGGAAAACATTACAAAGCTGCAGGTGGAGGGTGAGAACGGATATACGCTGACAAAAGAAGTAAGCGCTGCTGATTCGGCACTTCAGACGGATGAATGGCAGGTTGTGGACGCAGATGGAGCGGCACATGGCGGTGATGCGGATTCGATCGGCACCATGACAAGTGCAGTGGCATCTCTTAGCTTTGGAGATCTTGTTACGTACAACGCATCGGATCTTTCCCAGTACGGACTGGATCAGCCAAAGACGACGATCCGCGTGCATTACACGGAAGAGCAGGAGGTTGAGGCTGACGATACAACAACGGCAGATACTTCTTCGGATTCCACAACAGATTCTGCATCAAGCGACAGCACTGCAACGAGCTCTTCTTCCGAAACGACAACCGTTACGGTGGAGAAAGATCTGGTATTGTATGTCGGCAATGCAAATGAGGACGGCGGTTCTTATTACGTGAAGCTGGACGGCTCGAATGAAGTTCATCTGATGACGGCTTCGAATGTTGAAACCTTCACCGGAAAGAAGGCATCTGATTTCTGGAACATGTATATCGGCATGGAAAATGTATCGGATCTGACGAGCCTTGATATTACGTATAACGGCGAGACGAAGACGTATGTACGCCATGTGGAAGAGAAAAAGGATGACGACAGCGATTCCACAACACAGGAAATCAGTTACATCTGCGGCGATGAAACGATTGATAAATCAACGTTTACCACGTTCTATTCTTCGCTCATTGGCCTGAAGGCGCAGACGAAGGATGAAAGCCTCGTGCAGGCCAAGGATGCCGAGTTTACCGCAGTCTTCCATATGACAGACGGCGACCTGACATTTGCTTACAGCCCGTATGATTCGAGCTTCTATTACACGGTAGATGAGGACGGAGTGCCGTCTCTTGTGAATAAAAATAACGTGAAGACCATGCTGGAAAATTACGGGAAACTGCTTGCGGCAAAGACGGAAGATGACAGTTCTTCAGACAGCACGTCAGAATCAGCGGAATAAAGAGTCATTAAAATCTGGTTAAAATTGAAAACGGAGGATTTACTGAGAGTGAAAAAATCAGTAAGTCTTCCGCTTTTTTATGGGAAAATGAAAGCGGAAGAAGTATAATGGGAGTATAACAAAGACGGTGGATGGGGGGGGGTGAAAGGATGAAAAAGGTTTGTTTGACAGTATTGTGTATTCTGCTGGTGGGCTGCGGTAATGCAGAAACGGCGGAAACAGAGGAGAAAATGCGGTTTGAAAATCTGGATCCGGCAAAGGTAAATATGCAGTACGGAGGGTTGAAGGAGTGGGATCGGTTTTATAATAGCTTTTATGAGCAGAAAGAGGGAAGCGATCTCATTGTTCTAGGAACGGTAGAGGATTATAGCTGTTTTGCCGGGGGAATTGAGATTGCAACCGATATTTCACTGCGGGTGGATGACGTTTTGAAAGGTGATATGGAAGCCGGAGAACATATTACGGTTCGAAAGCCGGGCGGAGCAGTTACGGTGGAAGAGTATCTGCAGTCCATGGAGGATGCGGGAATTACGTACTGGAACGCAGAGGAGCTGAAAGCGGAGTATTCGGAGGAGGAACGGCGGGAGAACTATATACAGATCAGCTTCTGCGACCTTGATCCGGTGATCGGGCAGAAATCCTTGTATTTTCTGGAGAAAGATGCGGAAAAGGAGCTTTATTACCGGCTTTGCGACGGGTTTGGACAGTATGTAGAGACTGCGTCGGGTGAATATGTAAACGCGTATGAGATTGCAGATGAGAAAAGAAATGCGGATGAGCCAATGATGCTTGCACTGGGAGAAACGGTGGAATTTGACCCGGATGCAGCGCCGGAGGAGAGAATTAATATTTATACGATGGATGAAATAAAAGAGGGAATGGAAACGTATACAGCGCCGCCAACGGATTATCCGGGCGCAGAGGAAGATGCGTTGGAAATGGACTGTGAGCCGGGTTAAAAATGGAAAAACGGAGAATTTACTGATATTTCCATGTCAGTAAATCCTCCGTTTTTTTGTCTCATTTTTTTCGCTCGAGGCCGGGAGCAGAAGGGGGTATTACTGTACCGGTGCGAAGAAGATCTGGATCTGCTCTAAGAGGGCCTGTGGGGCTTCCATCTGTGGCATGTGCTTTGTCTTCGGCAGGATCTGTGTTTCGATGGAGGTGTTGAGCGCTGTGTACAGCGCAAAGGTTTCTGCGATGCCCGGCTCTTCCTCGCCGCCGATGAGGAAGATGCTGTTGTCAATGTGCTTTAAGGCGTGGCCGATGTTGAGGTTCACGTAATTGCCCGCAAGGCTTGCAAAAAGGTACTTTCCGGCGCTGTTCTGGAGGTGTGCGGACTCGTAGAAGGCGTCTACGTCCTCCGGTGAGCGGTGAAATGGGTTGTGATAATAGCTCTCGGTGAATAAAAGCTCGATGTTGGAGCGGCCGGTGAGCGTGTGGTACAGCAGCGTGCCGACAAGCGGGAGCTCAATCATGCGTTTCAGGAAGCGGCTGCGTTTATCCGGAATTTTGTTGAGCTTGGCAAGGTCGGTCGGGTTGATCATCATGATTCGGCCGAAGCATTTCGGGGCTGTATTGCAGGCGGTTACGACGAAAGAACCGGATAAACCGGATGCAATTACGTCGGTTGGACATCCGATGACCTGCTTGATGAAGGTGACGATGAGCTGTACGTATAAAAAGTTTGTGTACGTGATCGCCGGCTTGTCGGAACGGCCGCAGCCGAGAAGATCGAGTGTGTAGACGGTGTGATCCTTTGCGAGAGTATCCTCAATATACTGCCATTCGCGGCCGCTGGAGGCACAATGTAAGTCATGAAGTAAGAGCATCGGGGTTCCGGTGCCTTTTTTTGTGTAAAAAATATCGCCGAACTGCCAGGAAAAGATCTCTTTTTCAGCCGAGGCGAGCAGGTTTTTCCGTACGGCGGCGGTATCGAGCGTTTTATTCAGAAAGTAAATCGCTGCGCCGGACATCGTGGTGAGGACACTCAAGGTGACCAGTTTTTTGCTGTGTTTCATATGATAAAACTCCTTTCAGGGGTCTCCCGGAGGGGAGGAATCGGTTCGAAACGTTGTGTTGAGCTTATTATAAGCGAAAAAAGGGAAAGATACAATGCAAAAGTTAAGGGAAAAATGAGAAAAAGAGACGAAAATAAGACGCAATTTGACGAAAAGCGTAGACAATTCCAGGAGAACTACGTTATGTCAACTACTGGCGAATGGCATATTTAAATGGTTTACATAACTGCAAAAACAGAGAAAAAATGATGCAATAATACACATAAAAGCATGAAAACGGCACTATGGGATAAAATCCTTCCAGATTGGCAAAAATCCATGAAAAAATGGTCCCAAAATGCGTTTAGTAAATGGTTTGGAAAATCCGAAAAAACGAATGTAAAAGTTCAATTCATATGAAAATATAAAAATATAATTAAATAATTTAATAAAAGAGAGAAAACAGAGATGAAAAACTACGTGAAACACGCGAAAATACAGGAAAAATGTAGAAAAGACGGAGAAAATCAAAAATAGAATAGAAAATACGATTATTTTAAAAATAAGAGAGGTGAAAAATGAGAGTGATTTTCGGAAAGCCGGGAAGCAAATCGCTTCTCACTGATCGCCGAAGACCGAAAATCGTAAAAAACGATGTTTCACGTGAAACATTTTGAGAGACGTAAAACGTGAAAAATGAGACGGGGAAAGTGACATAAGTAGAAACGAAAAAATGAAGGACGATCTAAAAAATGGCAAAAAGAGGGTGTAAAACGATGGAAGAGGAGGAAAAAGCAAAAAAGATAAAAATGAGTTGAGAAAAGGCAAAAAACGACTGAAAAGGGGAAAATGTAGTATAGATATGGGCGAAAAGAATAAAAACGGGAGGGAGAGGCAGTGAAAGGCAAGAAAATGGTGTGAAATGGCGATGAGGGATAAAAAAACGGAGAGAAGGAATAAAAAATGTTGATAAAAGAGAAAAAGTGAGATTGTTTACAAAAAAAAGAGAAAGGTAAGCCAGAAAGATGGAAAAGAGGATAAAAGACGTGGCAGCGAGAGGAAAATATTAAAACCATAAAAACAGAAAAATTATAGTGAAATCAAATAAATCGATAAAAAACAGAAAATGTGCAGCCTGGCCTGTAAAATAAAAAAATCAAAGAAAAACCGCCCGAAAAGAGAAAAAAATTGAGAAAAAATGAAAAAGAGGATGTCTCACGGATTATGCCTCTTACTGATGAAAATAAAGAGAAAAATGCTGAAAATTTGAAAAAAGCGAGGAAGAACGATGAAAAAACAGAGCCCTGGTGAATAAAAATACATTTTATATACAAAAGAGACATTTACGATCACCGAACAACCATAAACAGTTTTGATTCCTGATCTATGTATCAATAATATCCTGATAAGTTGATTTTTTCTTTCTAATCACATGAGATTTCCTTGAAAAAGAGCATCACACGATTAAAATAACGTTTCCAGTATATTTATACCTCAAAAACGTCAAAAATTAAAATGTTTCACGTGAAACATTTTATAAAAACTGTGTGAAACAGAAAAAAATGTTCTGACATTGCAGAATTACTTGGAAACCATCAAAAAAATGCAAAATCATCGCTGAAAAAATTCCAAAAAGCCTTTAAACAGCGTAAAAACCGAGAAAAATTATTGTAAAACAGTGCTTTTCAAAATGTTTCACGTGAAACATCGCCAAAAATCTCCAATTTTCTTATGCTTCAAACCGCCTAATCATGCAAAAATGCAGAAAATGTTTCACGTGAAACATTTCCAGTAGTAAAATCCGGCGTAGTATGATAAAATATCTTTGTCCCAAATGGGGGCAATTTTGAGATAGAATCTGAAGAATTCCTCAGATAGACTGGCATAGAAAAGGAGATTTTTCCTATATATATGCCAAAACACCTGCCGCATGAATCATTTTTTTGAAAGAAGTGCCGGCAGGTCATTTCCTGTAAAAAGGAAAAACTGCAAATGGAAAACAAAAAGATGAAAGGAGGCAATACATATTTTGGGAAGAACAATTGCAATTGCAAACCAGAAAGGCGGCGTAGGTAAATCTACCACCGCAATTAACCTTTCTTCCTGTTTAGGAGAAATGGGACAAAAAGTTCTGACCATTGATATGGACCCGCAGGGAAATACCACCAGCGGAATGGGAGTAGAGAAAAATGAAGTGGAAAATACCATCTATGAGCTGCTTCTTGGAGAGTCAAAACTGGAGGACTGCATCATTCCTCTGAATTTTGACAATCTTTCCCTTATCCCTTCCAATGTCAATCTGGCCGGAGCGGAGATCGAGCTGATCGGGGTGGAAGACAAAGAATTCATCCTGAAAAACGCAATTGATCAGGTTCGCGATCAGTACGACTTCATTATTATTGACTGTCCGCCATCCTTAAATATGCTGACAATCAACGCGATGACCACCGCGGACACCGTTCTGGTGCCGATTCAGTGTGAATATTACGCACTGGAGGGCTTATCCCAGCTTATGCACACGATTGAGCTGGTGCAGGAGCGTCTGAATCCGGAACTGGAGATGGAAGGCGTTGTCTTTACCATGTACGATGCGAGAACGAATCTTTCTCTGCAGGTAGTAGAAAACGTAAAAGACAGCCTGGATCAGAATATCTACAAAACCATTATTCCGAGAAATGTCCGCCTTGCGGAGGCACCGAGCTACGGTATGCCGATCAACTATTACGACAAGCGGTCCACCGGTGCAGAGAGCTACCGTCTCCTGGCAGACGAAGTGATTCACAGGGGGGATGAAGAGTAATGGCAGCGAGAAGAGGAGGATTAGGCAAGGGTCTGGATTCCCTGATTTCACCGGGACATTCGGCCAAAGCAGAAGCAAAAGAGAAACCGGCAAAACCGGAGGTCAAAGTAGTCGAGAAGGTTGTTGAAAAAGTTGTCGAAAAACCAGTTGAGATGAAACTGAAAATCTCCGAAATTGAACCGAACCGCGAACAGCCGCGAAAATCCTTTGACGAGGACGGCCTGATCGAACTTTCGGAATCCATCAAACAGTTCGGAGTTCTACAGCCGATTCTGGTGCAGAAAAAAGATGATTATTATGAGATCATCGCAGGGGAACGGAGATGGAGGGCTGCAAAGCTTGCCGGAATCAAAGAAGTACCGGTCATCATCAAAGATTTTACCGAGCAGGAAGTTGTCGAGATTTCCCTGATTGAAAATATTCAGAGAGAATCCCTGAACCCGATTGAGGAGGCACACGCATACAAACGCCTGATGGAAGAGTTCCATCTCCGCCAGGATGAAATCGCAGAGCGCGTTTCCAAGAGCAGAACGGCGGTTACAAACTCGATGCGTCTCCTGAAACTGGACGACAGGGTACAGCAGATGGTTGTCGATGAAATGCTGACAACCGGTCATGTGCGTACGCTGCTGGCGCTGGAGAATAAAGAGCTCCAGTACAATACGGCAATGAAAATCTTCGATGAAAAGCTCAGTGTCCGTGAGACCGAGCGCCTGGTCAAAGAGATCCTGAATCCGAAGGTGAAGAAAGAAAAGAAAGTCAATCTGGAAGAGGAATCCATCTACGAAGGTCTGGAAGAGAAAATCAAGAGCATCATTGGTACGAAGGTTTCCATTCACCGCGGGGCAAAGCACAAAGGAAAGATCGAGATCGAGTATTATTCCCAGGAAGAGCTCGAGAGAATCATGGATCTGTTTGAATCAATACAGTAAGAGGTAGAATAATGAGCGATTTATTTAGTAAGGTAGGAATTGACCTTGGCGTTGTTGTACTTCTTCTGATTGTACTGATTATCGTGATGATGATTATGACGGTCAGCATGTCGCTGCGTCTGAGCAGACTGAACCAGAAGTACAGAAGCTTTATGAAGGGAAAAGACGCCCAGTCACTTGAAAAGCTGTTTCATCAGCGGTTCAAGGAAATTGACAAACTGAACAAGCAGAATGAACTGACGAAAAAGAATCTTGCGGATCTGAAAAAGATCCAGGGCATGACGCTGAACAAATACGGAATCGTAAAATATGATGCGTTTGACGATGTGGGCGGAAAGATGAGTTTTGCGCTGGCAATGCTCGACAAAGAAAACACAGGTTTTATCCTGAATGCAATCCACAGCCGTGACAACTGCTTTTTATATCTGAAAGAGATCGTAAAAGGCGAGTCCTATATCATGCTGAGCACCGAGGAAATCGACGCGCTGCGCCAGGCAATTACGATGAATTCGATCGATCTGATGTAAAAGCGGACCGCAGAAAAACAGCATGAAAGAACGCTTGAAAAAATGCATATACTGTTATATGATGGTACTGGAACGCGCCAAACCCGCATAAATGCTGGAAAAACGGCAGTGGTTCCGGGCTGGAAAGAACAAAAAGAATCCCGCCAAAATGAGGGGATAAGATCTACTAGGAGGAAATTATGTTAGACATTAAGTTTTTAAGAGAAAACCCGGAAGTTGTAAAACAGAATATCCGAAATAAATTCCAGGATCAGAAACTGGAGCTGGTTGATAAAGTCATCGAGCTGGACAAAGAAAACCGTGACATCAAACAGGAAGTAGAAGCACTTCGTGCAAAAAGAAACAAAATCTCCAAACAGATCGGCGCACTGATGGGCCAGGGCAAGAGAGAAGAGGCTGAGGAAGTAAAGAAACAGGTAGCTGTTGACGGTTCCCGCATCGAGGCTCTTTCTGCAAGAGAAAAAGAAGTAGAAGAAGAAATCAAGAAGATCATGATGGTGATCCCGAACATCATCGATCCTTCCGTACCGATCGGAAAAGATGACAGCGAGAACGTAGAAGCAGAGCGCTTCGGCGAGCCGGTTGTACCGGATTTTGAAATCCCGTATCACACCGACATTATGGAGTCCTTCGACGGAATCGATCTGGATGCAGCAAGAGAAGTTGCAGGAAACGGATTCTATTATCTGATGGGCGACATTGCACGCCTCCACTCTGCCATCCTTTCTTATGCAAGAGATTTCATGATCGACCGCGGATTTACCTACTGCGTACCGCCTTTCATGATCCACGGCAACGTCGTAAACGGTGTTATGAGCTTCGCTGAGATGGAGTCCATGATGTACAAAATCGAGGGCGAGGATCTGTACCTGATCGGAACCAGCGAGCACTCCATGATCGGTAAATTCATCGACAGCATCATCCCGGAGGAGAAACTGCCTCTGACCCTGACCAGCTACTCTCCGTGCTTCCGTAAAGAAAAAGGAGCACACGGCATCGAGGAGCGTGGTGTTTATCGTATCCATCAGTTCGAGAAACAGGAGATGGTTGTTGTCTGCAAACCGGAAGACAGCATGATGTGGTATGACAAACTGTGGAAGAACACCGTAGATCTGTTCCGTTCCATGGATATCCCGGTTCGTACTCTGGAGTGCTGCTCCGGTGACCTGGCTGACCTGAAAGTAAAATCTGTCGATGTTGAGGCATGGTCTCCGCGTCAGAAGAAATACTTCGAGGTAGGAAGCTGCTCCAACCTTGGTGATGCACAGGCAAGACGTCTGAAAATCCGTGTCAACGGCGAGGACGGAAAGAAATACCTGGCACATACCCTGAATAACACCGTAGTTGCTCCGCCGCGTATGCTGATCGCATTCCTGGAGAACAACCTGAATGCAGACGGAACCGTAAGCATTCCGGAAGTTCTTCGTATGTACATGGGCGGAAAAGAGAAACTGGTTCCGAAACACTAATCGCATAAGAAATACAAAGGAATGAGAGGAGGTGTTCTTATGCACGCTTACCTGAAAACCATTGGATTTTCAAAGATCAAGACGACGAAGGAACTCCAGGAGATTCTTCGTGATGTAGTAGAAAACTACGACCGTAAAAAGATTGTGGAAACAGAAGAACACCACCTTTTTGCTGAATTTTCGAAAGAATATGCATATGACTGTGGTATCACGGTCTGTGGGGAAATTGATGAGAACAACCGTTTCCAGATGGAATATTATTATCCCTATTTCGAGGGCGGGCAGATCAGCTCCTACGAGGAGGTATCGGTGGAGCGCCACGTCGATAAGGAATCGTTTGCAGGCGCCTGCGACGATATGCGGCTTGGCATCACGATGATCTTTTATCTGACGCATGCAGCGGAATATCTTGAGATGAAACAGAAAAATGCGCTGCAGCCGCTTCCGCTCCCGCTTTCTGTCTCCGGTCTTGCAGCGGAAGGAACAATTCTGCTTCCGATCCAGAAAGACCCGGAACAGGTCGAGAAGGAGCGTCGTAGCACGCAGCAGAAGAATTCACTGATCTCGGCTGCCAGAAACGGGGATGAGGATGCGATGGAAAGTCTCACCATGGATGATATTGACACATATGCCATGATTTCCCAGCGTCTGACGAAGGAAGATGTCTTTTCTATTGTAGATAGCTTTTTTATGCCGAGCGGTCTCGAATGTGACCAGTACAGCGTGATGGGTGAAATTACGGAGATGAATACAACGAAGAACGCGGTAACGGGCGAGCGGGTGTATGAGCTCGGCCTCGTCTGCAACGATGTGCCGATAGACATCTGTATCAACGAAAAGGATTTATTTGGAGTACCGGAAGTGGGAAGACGTTTCAAAGGCCAGATCTGGCTGCAGGGAATGCTGGAACATCTGTAAGGGAAAAATAAAAAGAGCGAGGACGGAAAAAGAGAAAATTCAGTCCTCGTTCTTTTTTTGCAGATTTTTATAGCGATAAACGGATGTTTACTGGTTCTGCACCAGATTCAGATGCTTACGCACCCGCTCGATCAGCATTTCAAGAGCAACGGTGTTCTGTCCGCCCTCCGGGATGATCACGTCGGCACGGCGCTTGCTCGGCTCTACGAACTGCTCGTGCATCGGTTTTACGGTCGTCAGGTACTGCGTTACAACGCTGTCCAGGGAACGGCCGCGCTCTTTTACATCGCGCAGGATCCGGCGGAGAATCCGCACGTCCGCATCGGTATCGACAAAGACTTTGATGTCCATCAGATCGCAGAGATCCTTCTCAACGAAGAGGAGAATGCCCTCGAGCACGATAACCGGGGCAGGATGGACCAGAATCGTTTTATCCGAGCGGTTATGCATGGCATAATCGTAAACCGGCATCTCGATGGATTTTCCGGCTTTCAGTTCGAGAATGTGCTGGCATAACAGGTCGGTATCAAAGGCATCGGGATGATCGTAATTTAATTTGGCACGCTACTCAAAAGGAATATCGTCATGGCGTTTGTAATAGTTGTCATGGCGCAGAATGCTCACTTCATCGCGTCCAAAACTTTCTACCAGCTTATCTGCCAGTGTCGTTTTTCCACTGCCGGTTCCTCCGGCAATTCCTATCAGTATCGTATCCATAAGAAACTCCTTTTTATCCGATGATAGCCAGTGTTGCGCTTGTTCCGAGACGGCTTGCGCCGGCATCTACCATAGCCTGTGCCTCGTCTGCGTTGTGGATTCCGCCGGAAGCTTTTACGCCCATATTCGGGCCTACGGTCTTTCTCATCAGGGCAACATCAGCCGCTTTTGCACCGCCGGTAGAAAATCCGGTGGAGGTTTTTACGAAGTCAGCGCCGGCTTCTTTTGCGAGCTCGCACGCTTTTACTTTCTCTTCATCGGTTAAAAGGCAGGTCTCGATGATGACTTTCAGAACGATGTCCTTGCCGCATACTTCTTTTAAGGTCTGGATATCGGAGCGTACGAAGTCGTATTTGCCGTCTTTGAGGGCTCCGACGTTGATGACCATATCAACCTCCTGTGCACCGTCTTCGATGGCTGCACGGGTCTCAAACGCTTTTACACGGGTATCGGACATGCCCAGAGGGAAGCCGACAACGGTGCAGACTTTGACGTCAGATCCTTTGAGCTTTTCAGCAACGAATTTGGTGTAGTACTGGTTGACGCAGACAGAAGCAAAATCATGTGCAAGTGCCTCGTCGCAGATCTTTGCAACCTGTGCTTCGGTTGCGTCTGCTTTTAAGATAGTGTGGTCAAATAATTTGGTGTTCAGCATAATTTTTTCCTTTCTTTGATGAAAAATAAATTAGAATGATAGAGAAAAGGCAGAGCCGAAAAAACACAGTTCGGATTTAACGGCTCTGCCTTTAAAAATTGTAACTATTCAGAGCCACATCTCGATTCCGCTGCGCTGCATCTCGATGTGGCTGCTCGCCATATGAAATTCCAGAAAAAACCGCTCATTCATGCAAGCATGATTCGCAATTTTTTCTTCCATTTCACATGGCTCTGAATAGTTACATATTATCTTGCGCCCTTATCGTATGGAATACCTTCGGCTTTCGGAGCCTGGGAATTCTTGGATGTGAAGGCGAGAATAATCATGGATGCGATAAACGGCATCATGTTGTAAATGTTCTTGGACAGTCCCAGATGGGAGAGGACGGTGGAGTCCGCAATGTTTGCCAGGGAACGGAATACCGCAAAGAATACGGCTGCTCCGGCAATGTGGAACGGTTTCCACTGACCGAAGATCATAACAGCGAGGGCAAGGAATCCGGCACCGGCTACGCCGACTTCGAAGTTCCAGGTGGTAACGGACGGAACGATGTAGGCAAATCCGCCGATACCGCCGAGTGCACCGGAGATGATAACACCGGTGTATCTCCACTGGTATACGTTGATACCAACAGAGTCGGCTGCCTGTGGATGCTCACCGCAGGCACGCAGGCGCAGTCCCCATTTCGTTTTGAAGAGGAACACGTAGCTGCAGATCAGAAGGATGATGCCGATGAACAGGAAGATGTTCACGGTAAATGGTCCGATCTTGTAAATGAAAGCGGCGTTGGTGTAGTTCAGCTTTGCGGAAGCTGCACCGTTTCCGGCATCCGAGCCGTTGTTGAATGCTTTTACCAGGACGATGGCAATGGCAGTAGCCAGCATGTTCAGCGCGGTTCCGCCGATCGTCTGGTCTGCTTTCAGTGTGATGGCGGAGAAGCCAAGCAGCAGAGAGTAGATCATACCGGATACGGCGCTCGCCAGAATGGAAAGTGCCACAAGTGCAGGAGCCGGGAGGTCCGGGAACAGAACCAGGACGAAGACACCGGCAAGGCCGCCGATCGCCATGATTCCTTCCAGCGCGATGTTGATGACACCGCTTCGCTCGGAGAACATACCGCCCATCGCAACGAGCATCAGAACAACGGCGTACAGTAAGGTAAATTTAATTAAAAGGAACATTATTTCTTCTCCTCCTTTCCGTTGTCTGCATTGGCATTTGCTTTCTGCTCTTTTTTGCTCTTGAACAGGTTTGCAACGATGCCCTTGAACAGGGTAACGAATGCGCAAAGGTAAATGATAACGGCAACGATCAGGTCCGCGATCTCCGGCTGATAATATTTCGTAGGCAGGTAAGCACCGCCGACCGAAATATGAGCAACGAAGAGAGCAGCGAAGATAACGCCGATCGGGTTGCTAAGTGCAAGAAGCGCAACCGGGATACCATTAAATCCGATGGCCGGGAGTGCTGTCGATACCTGCGGGTTCCACTCGGATGCACCGGAGAGGAAGTAGAGGCCTGCACCGATTCCGGCAAGCGCACCTGCGATGGTCATGGAGAGAACAACGTTTCTCTTCTCGTTGATGCCGGCGTATTTGGCAGCATCCTTATTGAACCCGCAGGCTTTCAGCTCATAGCCGAAGGTTGTTTTGTTCAGAACGATGTAGATGATGACCGCAATGGCAATCGCAATGAAAATCGCAATCGTTGTGGAACTGGTACGGAAAATGGAGTTCATGCCGCAGTCCGGAATCAGGGATTTCGGAGAAGCGGAGCTTAATTTGTAAGTACGTGTGGTCTTCTGATCATACATGTCCGGGATGGTGTTGTACATCAGCTCATTGACAAGATAAAGACCAATCCAGTTGAACATGATGGAAGTAATAACTTCATTTACGTTGAAGTATGCTTTGAAGATACCAGGAACTGCTCCCCAGATGGCTCCGCAGACCATAGCAGCCAGAAGGCATACATACCATGGCATGTGGAGGATGATGGCAAAATACAGGGCGCCGAAGACACCGACGGTGTACTGTCCGGCAGCACCGATGTTGAACAGACCTGTTTTAAAAGCAAATGCAACCGAAAGTCCGGTCATAATCAGGGGAGCGGACTGAGCGATTTCACTTCCGATTCCTTTCGGCTTTAAGTAAAAGCCGCCTTTGATGATTCGTGTAAATCCATCCACTGCGTTCTCCGCGTTGATGCAGTATAAAATGATAAATCCCACAAGAAGACCGATCACAATACATACAAGAGAAGCGACAATGGACAGAAGAGCGTTTTTCGTTTTTTCGTTCATGCTTTTCTTACCTCTCTTTTATACTTCTTCGGGAACCGGATCCCGTTTTGCACCTGCCATGTAGAGACCGAGTTCTTCGACAGAAACAGTTTTCGGATCCAGCTGGCCGACCAGCTCTCCTTCGTACATAACAAGAATACGGTCGGAAACATCCATAACCTCATCCAGTTCCAGAGAAACCAGAAGAACGGCTTTTCCCTTGTCGCGCTGTGCAACGAGCTGGCTGTGAATGTATTCGATGGCTCCGACATCAAGACCACGGGTAGGCTGTACCGCAACGAGAAGATCAGGATCTTTGTCGATCTCACGCGCGATGATCGCTTTCTGCTGGTTTCCGCCGGACATGCTGCGGGTGATGGTCACAGGACCCTGGCCGCTGCGGACATCGTACTGCTCGATCAGGCGCTCGGCATATTCGCGCACGGCTTTTGATTTGATAAAGCCGAAGGATTCAAATTCCGGCTGCCAGTAACGCTGCAGCACCATGTTCTGCTCGATGGAGTAATCCAGCACGAGGCCGTGTTTATGGCGGTCCTCCGGGATGTGGCTCATGCCCATCTTGGAGCGGTCGCGGATGGAAGCTTTCGTGATGTCCTGTCCGTTGAACAGAATTTTACCGCCGGATACTTTTTCCAGTCCCGTGAGGCCCTGAACGAACTCGGACTGGCCGTTTCCATCGATACCTGCGATGCAGACAATCTCGCCTTTTCTTACATTAAAGGAAACATCTTTGACGGCGTTGTTTCCGTGCACCTTGCTCGGTACGGTCATGTGCTCTACTTTCAGAACGGTGTCGCCCGGTTTTGACGGCTTTTTGTTGACGGAGAAGCTGACGTTTCTTCCGACCATCATGCGGGAGAGCTCTTCTTTGGAAGTTTCGCTGATGTTGACGGTTCCGATGTATTTTCCTTTGCGGAGAATCGTACAGCGGTCGGCAACTTCCATGATCTCGTTGAGTTTATGGGTGATGAAGAGGATGGATTTTCCTTCTTTTGCGAGGTTCTTCATGATCTTCATCAGCTCGTCGATTTCCTGTGGCGTCAGAACCGCGGTCGGCTCGTCGAAGATCAGGACTTCGTTGTCACGGTAGAGCATTTTCAGAATTTCGGTACGCTGCTGCATGCCGACGGTGATATCCGAGATTAGAGCGTCCGGATCGACCATCAGACCGTATTTCTCGCTCAGTTCCATGACTTTTGCACGGGCATTCTTTTTCTCGAGGAAAAGGCCTTTGGTCGGCTCTACGCCGAGGATGATGTTGTCGAGAACCGAGAAACATTCGACCAGCTTAAAGTGCTGGTGCACCATACCGATGTTGAGATCATTGGCGTCGTTCGGCGTGTTGATATGGACTTCCTGCCCATTCTTCTTGATGATTCCGGAGGTAGGCTGATACAGACCAAAAAGAATACTCATCAGGGTTGATTTTCCTGCACCGTTTTCTCCAAGCAGAGCATGGATTTCTCCTTTTTTGAGCTGTAACGTAATGTTGTCGTTCGCCTTGATACCCGGGAATTCTTTGGTGATGTTCAACATCTCAATAATGTACTCATTTTCCATATACATATTCCCTTTCAAGCGTGGTTTGGCAGGACTGCCGAAGGCATGGAAAACAGGGCAGAACTGCGGGCTTTCATTATGTCTAGTATAGCATTTTGTGTGACAGAAAAAAAGGGGAAGAGAAATAATATTCTCTTCCCCAAAAGGCATATTGTTACAGAAACAGTATGCACATTAGCTGATGTAATCAACGGTTACGTGAGAACCTACTTCCGGCTGATTTTCTGTATCGCTGGAGATTTCGATGGAACCATCGCGGATACCAGCCAGTACAGTTTCATACTGATCCTGTGTGAAGGTTGTGAATCCCCAGGATTCGGAATCGGTAGGAAGGCCGATGTAATCTCCGTCTTTCAGTCCAAGCTGCTGAGCAGTTCCGCCAAGTTCAGAGAAGTTTCCGTTGAAGTAGGAATCCAGAGCGTTGTTGATGGCGCTTGGAAGACCTTTCATAGCGGAAGTCAGGCAGCGCTCGCCGATTTTGGAACGCTGGTCAACGTCTACACCAATAACTTTTCCGTCGTGTGTCTCAGCTGCATCCAGAGCAGATGTCCAGATACCGCCGCCGCAGGCGAATACAACCTGTGTTCCGTCTGCATACCAGCCCTCCATACGGGCGGTGATGGAGTCATCGCCGTAGAACTGGCCGCCATAGTAATATTTTACGTTTACATCTACGCCGTCTTCTTCAGCAGCAGCGTTGATACCCTGTACATAACCGTAACCGAAACGGATAACGGCCGGAACAGCGATACCGCCGAGGAAACCAAGACTTGTGTAGCCGTCTTTTACTGCAGCGTATCCAGCCAGGTAGCCGGCCTGCTCTTCTTCGAAGGAGCAGATGTACACGTTCTTTCCGAGATCAACAGCTTTGCCGTTTTTTACAATATCACCTTCGGTAACATCGACTGCGATGAAGGTTACATCCGGATAGGTGTCCTGCTCTTCAGCGATGGCAGGTCCGAACAGGTAACCTGGCATTACAACAACGGTAGCACCCTCGGAAACAGCAAGATCGATGGAGTTGATACGCTCTTCATCGGTATCCTCTGCCGGTTTGTAGTACTCGTACTCTACGCCGTTTGCATCGCCGTAGGCGCATACAGTTTCCCAGGTGATCTGGTTGAAGGATTCGTCGGTGATATCTCCGGAGTCTGTGATCATGGCAATTTTCTCACCTGCGGCGTCTTTTTTTTCTCCATCTGTGGAAGCAGAAGCGGAAGTTGCGCTGGTGGAATCGGCGCTTGTGGATGCGTCGGAGGAAGAGGAGCCGTTGGAGGAACCGCATCCTGCGAGTGCAGCAGTTGTCATGGCGGCTGCAAGCAGTAAGCTAACTACTTTCTTTTTCATAATAGTATTCTCCTTTCAAGAGGTACAGCGTTTTTGCGTGTATGGCTACATTATAATATAAAAGAAAAAAGTATGTCAAGCAAAGGAAAAACTGCGTGAAATCCACTAATTATCTGCATGCGAGCCGGAAATTCTTCGGATAATGGCGTTGGATCTTGCATAAATTTCTTCCGGGTCAAAGCCGATATGGAATTCGCCGTTTTCGTAGAGGATTTGACCGTTTACCATGGTAAGCTTTACGTTCTGTTTGCTGCCGCTGTAAACGAGGTTTTTGATCAGATTATTCTCCGGCTGCATGTTCGGCTGATGGAGGTCAATCATGACGAGATCGGCCTTTTTGCCGGCAGCGAGACGGTCGCAGTCAGTAAGCTGCATCGCGTGTGCGCCGCCTGCGGTTGCCATGTAGAGTATCGCATCAGCCGGGATTCCTGCGGCGTCCATCTCACGGACTTTGGAAAGACCGGTGGTCAGGAACATTTCGCGGAACATGTCGAGGCAGTTGTTGCTGGCTGGCCCGTCAGTGCCGATGGCGAGGTTGATGCCGTTATCGTAAAAACGCTTCAGCGGGCAGATGCCGGAGGCGAGCTTCAGGTTTGAGGAGGGATTGGTAACGGCCGTCAGTTTCCGGTCACGGAAGATCTCAAAATCGCGGTCCTCCATCCAGATGCAGTGGTAGCCGCCGCCTCCGTACTGGAACATGCCTAAGCGTTCCATCAGCTGTGTCGGGGTGAGTCCCCAGCGCTCTTTACAGCCCTCGACTTCGCTTTTTGTTTCGGCGTTGTGTGTCCAGACAGGGGAATGGTATTTTTCGGCGAGTTTGGCAACGGATTCAAGAAGCGGGCCGCCGGTCGTATATTCGGCGTGGAAACCGAGCAGATACGAGGTGCGGTCGGAGAGTTTGTTGACATAGTTATACATCTCTTCGAGAATTTCCGGGCTGTCGACGAAGTTGTTGAGACCGCTGGTAAGAACGGTGCGGAATCCGGTGTCGACCGTGGCAGCGATGCTGTTTTTCTGCTGGATGTACATGTCGAAATTGGAGGTGATGCCGCTCGTCAGATATTCCATGATGCCGAGGATATTGAGCCAGTAAACGTCGTCCCCGGCGAGCTTTGCCTCGTTCGGGAAGACCTGGCGCTCGAGCCATTCGTGGAGCGGGAGATCGTCCGCGTAGGAGCGGAGGAAGGTCATCGGGGTGTGCGTGTGTGCGTTTTTAAAGCCCGGGATCAGAAGATTGCCGCGGGCGTCAATTTCGCGGTCGAAGACAGTGGTCTCTGCGGCATCTGGATCTGCTTTTCTACCAGGTCCGATATAGGTGATGGTGTCGCCGGTGACATGAAGTTCGTCTTCGGCGATGGAAAAATGGTTTTCAGCGTCGAGTACGAGAATTTTGGCGTTGTAAAAACGTGTATTCAAAAAAGATCTCTCCTTTATTTTACGTGCTGTTTTCAGCGGCCGGGGCCTGTTTTTTTGACAGACCCCGGCCGCTGTGTGTTTACAGTGTCTTTGCGATGCCCTGAATCGTTGCGGCAACGAGTTTTTTGAACTGCGGTGCAACCATGTCAGCTGCCTCCTGAACTTCCGCATGGCACAGAGGCTGCGGGGAGATGCCGGCGGCAAGATTGGTAATGCAGGAAATACCGATGACGCGCATGCCCATATGGCGTGCAGCGATGGCTTCACAGGCGGTGCTCATGCCGACCGCGTCTGCGCCGAGGGTGCGGCACATGGCGATTTCCTGCGGGGACTCGTACTGCGGGCCGGTGAGCTGCAGATAAACGCCTTCCATCAGGTCGATATCAAGGCTGGCTGCGGCTTTCCGTGCGATTTTCTGGAATTCAAGGTCGTAGATCTGGCTCATATCCGGGAAACGGGTGCCGAGCTCGTCGATGTTCGGTCCGATAAGCGGAGATGGAACGAAGCAGGCGATCTGGCCGTTTAACAGCATCAGAGAGCCTGGCTTTGTGCCCTGTTTGATGCCGCCGGCGGCGTTGGTTAAGAACAGTGCTTTTGCGCCCATCAGTTTCATGAGGCGGGTCGGGAGAACAACGTCGGTAATCGGATAGCCTTCATAATAATGAACGCGGCCCTGCATGCAGACAACCGGCACATCGCCGACGTAGCCGAAGATAAAACGGCCCGCGTGGCCCGGAACAGTGGAAACCGGGAAGCCTTCGATATCGTGGTAATCGAGGGTTGCGGTAACGCGGATATCATTCGCAAAATCACCGAGGCCGGAACCGAGAATCAGTGCGACTTCCGGCTGGAAATCGATCTGGGAGCGGAAGCTCTCGTAGCATTTCATCAGTTTTTCGTAAACAGGGTTTGGGGTGTTGCTCATAGGAAAAACCTCCTTAATATAAATGATTTTCTGCTTTTTGAGTCTTTTTTCGGCTATTTTTAGGGAAGAAAAGCCTGCCACAGAGATGTGAGTCCCGGAGGCAGGCTTTTCTTTTAGAAAAAAGATCATCTGGTAGTTCTATTGTAGTATAGAAAGCGCGGAAAAGCAATGATTTCAGTCATCAAAAATATTCAGATGCTGTTTCATGATATTTCCCAGCCATTCAATGACCGGACCGAGGGTAATAACCATCAGCACGGTGACAATGCCGAGTTTTCCGCCGAGCAGAACGGCGATCGCGGTGACAACGAAGTCGTAGACGATGCGGATCACACGGAACGAAACGTTCGGCAGGTGGGTGGAGATAATGAAGGATACTGCGTCGTATGGTGCAGTTCCCATATCAACATCCATATAGAAGGATGCGGCAAGGATAAACAGGATCAGCGCCGGGATCAGCACGGCGATTCGCACACCCATCGAGGTGAAGAGGTCTGCCGGAAGGACTTTCGCCCAGATCCAGGAGAAAAAGTCGATGGAATATCCCACGAGAAACATGTTTGCGAGGGTTCCGAAGCCTAAGTTTCTGCCGCCGAAAATGATAACGAAGATGAGCAGGACGGTATTGAAGAGCGCCTGCCAGTTTCCGATGCTGATGCCGAGGCGGGTGGAGATGGTCTGGTTTAACAAGGTACACGGATCGGTGCCGAGATCGACGAGAAGCAGCCATGAGAGCGCAAAGCCCATCAGGATGACGGCAGCGATGACCAGAATCAGGCGGGTCCAGAAATGTTTCTTCTGGTAGAAGCCCTGGATGATTTCTTTCATAGTATGAGTTCCTCCCTGTGATTTATGCTTGGCTTTTCACCTTTTCGGGCGGATTTTCTACGCATTTCCTTCGAAATTTTTCGATCGTCTTTCCAACACGTTTTTCGCCCTTCTTTCCAGAAAAATCTCCGCCGTTTTTTGGCGGAGATTTGACCGTTTCTGTTATTTTAGTATATTTTTTCCAAAATGTAAACTATTTTCTTTTAATGATGTCAACTTGGAGTTCACAAAATGATGAACGATAAATGAACATAAATTAACATAAAACATAAAATTGAAAAAATACGTTCATTAATAAATTAACAAAATGAACATGTGAGCTGAATGAAATTTGTGCATTCTACAATGTGTCCACGCGAGACGGACAGAACCTTGAAAAGAACTACAATATACGGATATACGAATTAGTGTCATAAACAGAAACCAAAGTTATAGAACCAGCTCCACGTTTTTACCGAAGACTTCGCGGTATAACTGTTCGCGTTCCGCGGTGATCAGCCGCCCGACGGAATCGGTTGCCGCACCGAGACAATCGGCGCAGGTGAGGATCTGGTAGAGAATAGCGTTGTCGTTGCCTTTATGGGTATACTCGCGCGGATAGCCGCCTTTTTCGTCGTACCAGAGATGGTGGTAGAGCGCCGCCTCGGCGTATGGTCTTGTGGAATCCCATTTGCTGAGGAGCTCATAGCCCATCTGTGGGTGGAGACGGATCAGATCAAAGAGAAAAAGTACATTGCATCATTGGAACCGTATATTGGAGATATTCTACTGGTTGGAATTAATTATGATAAAAAGACCAAAAAGAATGAATGCCTGATAGAAAAGGCGTAAATGAATAAAAAGGCAAGGCAGCATATCACAGGAAATCCTGAGACATGCTGCCTTATTTTGCCAGGCATATCAATAATTGGTTCAAAAAGGATACGTTAGAATACCACTACCAGAAGCATCTTATACTGCTCTTTGCCATACACTGCATGCGGATGTTTTGCCGGCATGACGATGGATTCGCCTTCGTGGAGTTCGTATTTTACGCCGTCGATGGTGATTTCACCGGTTCCGTCGAGGCAGGTGACGAAGGCGTCGCCGCCGGACTCGTGGGTGCTGATTTCTTCGCCTTTGTCGAAGGCAAATAAGGTGATGCTGACGGATTCATTCTGTACCAGTGTTTTGCTGACGATCTGGCCTTCCTGGTAGGAAACCTGATCTTTTAAGACCATAACCTTGGCTTTATTGATATTTTTCATGATGCTCATAGTTCATAAATCTCCGTGATAGAATGAGAACGTGTCTGAAAAAATTCCCAGGCACGTTCTAAAAATGTGTGATTAAGATGAGATGACTCATCAGTGTCGGGCGTGTATAGAAATGGAATCTGCGGTCCGTTTTCTGATATGCCCAAATTCAAAGATATTTTTGTCTGAACATATACAGTATACGTGGAAAAATGAAAGAAAGCAAGGGGTTTTCTTTATTTCCCGAAAAACAATTCCATATCGTTTTCAACGGTATCGATTCCGGCGATGCCGAAGTTTTCAACGAGAAGAGCTGCAACATTCGGGCTTAAAAATGCCGGGAGTGTCGGGCCGAGGTGGATGTTCTTGACACCGAGAGACAGCAGTGCCAGAAGAACAATCACAGCTTTCTGCTCGTACCAGGAAATATTGTAGATGATCGGCAGATCGTTGATATCGTCGAGGCCGAAGACCTCCTTTAATTTCAGTGCAATCACGGCAAGAGAGTAGGAATCATTGCACTGGCCGGCATCGAGGACGCGCGGAATGCCGTTGATGTCGCCGAGGTTCAGCTTGTTGTATTTGTATTTTGCACAGCCGGCGGTCAGAATCACGGTGTCTTTCGGCAGTGCCTGTGCAAAATCAGAGTAATAGCTGCGGCTCTTTGCACGGCCGTCACATCCAGCCATGACAACGAATTTTTTGATCGCGCCGGATTTCACGGCATCGACGATCTGGTCTGCCAGGGCGAGTACCTGTGCATGGGCGAAGCCTCCGACAATGGTTCCCTGCTCGAGTTCCGTCGGCGGTGCGCAGTGCTTTGCCTGTTCGATGAGCAGAGAGAAATCTTTTGTCTCACCGATGACGCCGTCGATGTGCGGGCATCCCGGATAACGAACCGCTCCGGTTGTGTAAATACGGTTTTTGTAGCTGTCCTTCGGCGGCACGATACAGTTCGTCGTCATCAGAATCGGGCCGTTGAAGGCTTCAAATTCTTCTTTCTGTTTCCACCAGGCGTTACCATAATTTCCCTTAAAATGTTCATATTTTTTGAACGCCGGATAGTAGTGTGCAGGCAGCATTTCGGAGTGGGTGTAAACATCGATGCCGGTGTTCACGGTCTGCTCGAGCAGCATCTCGAGGTCGCGCAGATCATGGCCGGAGACGAGAATACCCGGGCGGGTGCCGACACTGAGATCGACGGTGGTGATCTCCGGATTGCCGTAAGCGGAAGTATTGGCCTCATCGAGCAGTGCCATTCCCTGCACGCCGTAGGAGCCGGTCTCGAGTGCGAGAGCCGTCAGTTCCTCTGCGGAGAGGGAATCGTCGAGCGTTGCGGCGAGAGCACGCTGCAGGAAGGCATCGATTTCCTCGTTTTCTTTTAAGAGAACATTGGCATGGCTGGTGTACGCGGCAAGTCCTTTCAGACCGTAGGTGATGAGCTCGCGTAAAGAGCGGATGTCCTCATTTTCCGTGGAAAGTACGCCGACGGTTACTGCTTTTGCGGCAAACTCATCGGTTGTGCCGTTCCAGAGGGCGGCTTCCGGCAGAGCGGAGCAGTCGGCAAGCTGAGCGAGAAGCGCTTTGGTCTCAAGCGTTGCCTCAATTCGTGCGCGGATCGTATCATCATCAAAGTTCACGTTTGTGATGGTCGTAAACAGGTTTTCGGTGATGAGATGATTGACGCTGGCATCGACGGTTTTTCCTTCGCGGCGGAGCTGTGTCGTCACGGCGGAAAGTCCTTTCGTCGTCCAGATCAGCAGATCCTGCAGCGCCGCTGTCTCCGGGCGCTTTCCACAGACACCGGATTTTGTACAGCCGGAGCAGCCGGCAGTTTCCTGACACTGGTAGCAAAACATATTCTGTTCCATAAAAATAGTTCCTCCTGTAGGGTATTTCCGAGGGGTTAAGCGCAGAGGGAAAAACAGATCTGCGCGGAGTTTCATAATTTACACGTACAGAATATCGGATATAACAGGAAAAGTATGTGGTTATAACCACGGAAAATACTTTTTGTGTATATTCGTTTATGAAAAATAAGCATTTGAAACGATGAAACGGTAAAAAATTTACGCTGCGGTACCGCCTAGAGAGACGGATGACGCAGCGTAAATTTGTTTTTATGAAATTCGAGGATTCCCTCTTTCTGCATTTTTCCGAGTTCTTTGGAGAGGGCGCTCCGGTCGAGGTTCAGGTAGTCGGCGAGGCCCTGGCGGTCGAAGGGGATCGTAAAGGTGTCGGCGCCGGTTTTGGCAGACTGCGCGGCGAGGTAGACCAGCACGCGCTCGCGGATCGTCTTTGGTGTAGTGCAGAAAATGCGGTTGGAGAGGGTAAGATTTTTCTGCATGGAGATGCGGAGCATGTTACTGCGAAGCTGGGACAGCCATGCATCATCACCATCGGCGGTCTGGTCGAGGTTTCGAAGATTGAAAAAGAGAACCGTCGAGGCTTCGGCTGCCGTGACATTCACCATCATCGGCTCCCGACAGAAGGCATACGTTTCGGCAAATACCTGGCCGGGGGTGATCTTGCTTAAGATACTGCGGTTGCCCCAGAGATCCGTATTCTCCACGAAAACGCTGCCGGACAGCACAATCCCCAGTTCGGACACGCGGTCACCCATGTGATAAATGGTCTGGTTTTTCTCAAACGAACACGTCCGCAGCCACCCGCTCGAAACAAGAGCCGTCCGCCCGGTTTCCGAGATGCCATGAAAGAGCGGGAGAGAAAACACCTCGGCCGGAAAAACAGCATCAGCCAATGATTTCATACTGCAGCATCTCGTATTTCAAAATACTGCCCTCCATAATTTCCGGCGGCAGCAGTGCGCGGGCAACCAGTTTCATTTCATTGTCCTCCGGTTCGATGTCATTGCGGCGTAAATGCGCGTAATCACCATCGATGGCGACTACTTCGTAGGTGCAGGATAACATAAGAAAACAACCTCCTTTTTCTTTACATGATACCTATTATACCGTGTGCAGAAACGGATGTCGATGGAATTTTTAATGTCGGAAACAAAAGTCTATGCTATACTTACAGCAGGGTATGACAGAAAAGAAAGGATGGAAGGTAGGATCCTGGGGGAAGAACTTGGACTGGAAGTCTGCTCGGTGCTGAGAAAAATCCGGGAAGATATGTAGCTCATTATCATCAGCGGCTATGCGGAATTTTCTTATATAATAGGAAAGTTCGACATCTGCTCAGAGAAATCCCTAAACATGTGGAGGATAAAAAAACTGATTTTCTAACAGAGCTTCTGCCATGGTCCAAGTCTTTACCAGAACATATCGGGAAGCTCAGACAGCAATAAGATTTCACCAGCTAACAGAGGATTTTTCTTTACACAATAACTCCATATAATTACCGGAATCAGACAAAGCCGAAAAAAAGAAAGAAGATTAGGAACCGTAATAATTCTATTCAAATTTTCTTCCTGATTCACTTCACTCTGCATGTACGGTCACCTTACTTTCCTTTTTTTTTAGACATAAACCAATAAAATATAACACAAAATGCTAAAGCAAACACAACACCAAAAACATTTTGAATCACTCTAAGACTAACCGCTCCTTGTAGTCCATAAGTCTCTGCTGCAATGGCTAAAGCACCAAATGTGTTAAATACTGCCTGCCAGCCATATTGTGCTGAAAATCCTACACCGATTCCACCAAGAATTCCTATATATGCATAGATTGACGAAGGAAGCAGAAAATATAATACTGTAAAACATATAACACCTGCAATATTTCCGACAATCCTTTTACGGACTCTGTAGTGCATATCTTCCATAAACGGCAAAATCGTGGACATGGCCGCAATACCAGCCCACATTGCACGTGGCATATTACAAAGTTCTGCAATGCAAAGGACAATCGGTACGCATAAAATCTGACATATCTGCCATTTTGTTCTGGAAGAAGTGATATCAAATTCTTGTATCAGATCTTTCAGATTTCTTTTATAGGTTCTGTTTTTATGATTTCGATAAAATACGAAGCAGGTAAGTGCTGCACCTAAAGCCATTCCGACTAATCGCATCTGATAGCTTTTTCCCGTAACATCATAACCATATAGCAGTAGATACCCAAGAACCAATGTAGATTGATTAAACATGAATGGATTATGGCATCCGAACAGAATCAACACAGCCAGTGCCGCAATATTTAACAGCATTCCCAATACCGGTGAAAACTGATTTGCTAAATGCGGACATACAGTCATAATTACAAAGAACAAAGCCAAAAGCATCGTAGATTGTCCGGTGTGGATCCCCAGATCCGCATTTCTAAACACCATGAGACATAATAAGACTACTACACCTACAATGCTGTTCTCATTTCCAAATAGGATACTGAAAATACTAACAAAGCAAAAACAAAATGCCATTGTAGCAGCTATCTTCACCAGATATACCCACATATGATATGATTTTTCTTTTAGTGTTTCACTCTTTTTCAACAGGTTTTTAGAACCTGCTTGATTTAACTGCAACTCCTGATAAAATGTCATGTAATTCCTCCTCTATCTGTTTTTCTTAAACTTATATGGCCTTATCTTTCTGGATTGGAAGCTCTACAACAAATCTGCATCCACCATATTCACGGTTTTCTGCTTTGATTGTTCCTCCGGCACTATCTACAATCCGTTTTACAAGTGCAAGACCTAGGCCATTTCCTTCTGCTTTATGAGATCCATCTACCTGATAGAACTTGTCAAATATTCTGGATTTTACATCATCCTCTATTCCTGGTCCTTCATCTTCCAGAATGAACTTAACAGAATCCTGTTCTTGTTTCAGAAACATCGTAATTGTCCCCTTTGAAGGGCTGAACTTAATCGCATTATCCAAAAGATTTATCCAGATATGCATAAAAAGTCCTTCATTCCCAGTATATTTAACTTCCTCCAATTCTACCTGAAAACCAATTTCTTTTTCTGTCCATTTTGTTTCCAATGAAAGAAATGCCTGGCGGATCTGTTCATCCAGACGATATTCTGTTTTTTTCATTGGTATATTCTGATTCTCTAACTTGGATAACAGCAAAATATTACCAACCAATCCGGAAAGTCTTTGGGTGTTAAATAAGATTTTTTCTACATATTCCTCTTGATCCGGAGACAGTTCTTCTCCCTGAAGCAGCATTGTATATCCTTCAATGGCATTAATCGGGGTCTTAAACTCATGAGAAACATCAGATACAAAATCCATCTGCAGCACCTCTGTTGCACGAAGTTCTTTTGTCATAACGTTAAAACTTTGATAAGATTCTCCAACTTCTGCTATACGGCTGTTCGTTTCCAAATGCTGTTCAAAATCTCCCTGAGAAACTTCCTTCATTGCTTTACTAAGTCTGGTAATTGGTTCCAGTAACTTTGCATTAATAAAGGAAGTGATCAGCCCGGCAATCAATGTATTGAAAATCAAAAGCCAGCCAAGCACAGATATGCTGCCCGGCAGATTAAAAAAATGATTCAAAAAAGCAAATAATAAAGCAGATATGACTGTTGAAAATACAAGTGCCAGCCAGATTGCACCAGTCAGACAGGATCGGATCCGCAATCCTTTTTCTTTCTTTTGTTCCATTATTTTTTCACCACCTTGTATCCAATTCCACGCATTGTTACGATTTCAAAATCAGGGTTATCTTTAAAACGCTCTCTGATTCTTCCTATATGTACCTCTATCGTATGTGGGTCTGCCTCCGTCTCGTATCCCCATACTTCATCCATCAACTGTTGTTTTGTAAATGTTCTGCCTGGCGAAGCTGCAAGCTTATATAAAAGCAGGAATTCTTTTTTAGGCAAAACAAGACTTTCCTTATCAGTTGTAACCGTCATTGCATCATAATCAAACTCTGTTGAACCGATCACAATTTTGTGTTCATTCAGTATCTGTGCACGGCGAAGCAGTGCTCCAACTCTTAAAACCATTTCATTCACATTTACCGGTTTTACCATATAATCGTCACTTCCCGAAAGAAATCCCTGGCGCATATCATCAAAGGAACCTTTCGCAGTGATCATAAGTACCGGTATCTGATATCCTGCTGAACGGAGTTCCGACACCAGTTCATAACCATCCATAACCGGCATCATAATATCGGAAATGATCAGATCAATATACTCTTTATCCAATATTTCTAATGCCAGTGCTCCATCCGATGCACTTTTGACCTGATATCCATTCTTCTCAAGCACTTTTTGGAATAGCTGGCTTAATTCTTTATCATCTTCTACAATCAATATTTGAAACACGTTTTCCTTCCTCCTTATTAAAACAGATACCTTGCCCATCCAAGCAGATGCTGTACCAAAAATATTTTTCTCTGACGTTTCTTTGTTAATTCGATTGGCTCTACATGATATGGATCACGATAGGTTCCATCTTCCAATACCTGTCGGGACACTCTTTCATATTCCATCATGCCTTCTTCCAACTGTTTATTAATCTCTTTGCTACGTATTACAAGCATCAGTTCCGTATCCAGATACGTGCTTCTCATATCCATGTTAAAGGAACCGATTACGGATAGATCATCATCAATCAGGATGCTTTTTCCGTGGTAAGAATAGCCGCCTTCATACTCCCAGATATCAATTCCTGTATTTAAAATTCTGTTTCTGTTTCTCGCATAATCAGCAGAACCAAACGGATTTCCATTGTTGGCAACCGAATTGGTCATGATAGAAAAATCCGGAACTCTCTCCGCAATCTCTTTCCATGTATTATACATCATATCATTGCAAATAATATATGGTGTATGAATTTTCACGCGCTCTTTTGCATTTTTCATTAGTTCTCCCAGTTGATACCAGACTACTGGTTCCTTGGAACCTGTGTGGATAGGATTTGACACTAATGCAATCTTTTCTGTCTCAAAAGTTTCGTCCGTGTAATCGGTATCGCAGATTCTTTCCTTATTCTCTTCAAAATATTTCTGATAGCCGTTCTGCAGTTCTAAAACTGCGTTCTTTACAGATTTTCTATTTGCCAGTTTTTTATTGTCATGAAAATAACCACTGTCTTCTTGTTCCCATATCGTTTCAAAATACTCTAACAACTGGTTAACTGAATTTTCTTTCTCAGGTTCATCGCAAACCACTAACACGTCTCTGTCATAGTTCTTATGTCCCGGAAAATCACCCAGGAAATAATTGTATGTATTTCTTCCCCCAAGAATATATCTCTTTCCATCTGCAATCAAATATTTATCATGCATTCTACCCATCATTTTCCACGGTTTCAACGGATTGGCCTTATTATATAGTTTAA
The DNA here is from genome assembly GCF_003479105.1 of Blautia sp. AF19-13LB. Taxonomy (NCBI): domain Bacteria; kingdom Bacillati; phylum Bacillota; class Clostridia; order Lachnospirales; family Lachnospiraceae; genus Blautia; species Blautia sp. AF19-13LB. The sequence goes on along the minus strand of NZ_QUGO01000008.1, from coordinate 145,913 downwards.
TTTCAACATTCTCATGGGAAGATAATCCATAGAAATACGGATTTCCTTCCATATCAATCCAGCTCTCCATTCCATCTACTAACAGACGAATATGTACACCCCTGTCTGCCGCATCATGCAGTGCTCCTAAAATCAATTTTCCACTTTCATCGGATTGAAATGCAAAAGTAGAAAGAATAATTTCCTTTTTTGCATTCTTGATCAAACGCACTCTTTGTAAAAGCGCTTCTGGATTCTTTTCTATGATTACTGCCCGTTCTGTATTTTCACTGCATTCGTTCCATGACACATTTTTTGTTTCTTTTTTGGTTGTATTGGACACTTCCGGCTGCTTTTTATATGCAACGCGGATTCCGAGCAATTCATAAAAAGCCACACATAAAAAAATTGCCAGTATAACAAGAAGGATTTTACATATTTTATACTTTTTCATTGTACATCACCTGATTCCTTTTTATTTCATACTTATACAATACAAAGTCAATCTCAATTTAACCTCAACAAGGTTTGTTTTTTCATCAATGCAAAATCTTCTTTGTACAACAGACTGTTAGATATAGTAAAAACGGCCTTTCAAAAACAGTTAACTTCTAAATCAACTGTTTTTTGAAAGGTCGTTTCATCAGATTCTTATAGCAATCCAGCAAATAATCTCATAAATAATTGTCCCAGTCGCAAATATGCACTTCGTCCGGTTTGATATTGGTCTGTCACATCACGACATTCTCCCATCGTTCTTATCAGATCATTTTTTATTTCCACAACTGCCTGACAATCTGCCATAAAACAGCCGTTTTCAAAATGGTGATATAAACTTCGATAATCCAGATTAATTGTTCCACAAGTTGCCATACAGTCATCTGCCACACTCATTTTTGCATGACAGAAACCAGGAGTCCACTCATAAACACGAACACCATGTTTAACCAATCCATGATAAAAAGAACGAGTTATATTATAAATGAATTTTTTATCAGGGATACCAGGTGTGATAATTCTTACGTCTACCCCTCGCTTAGCAGCCAGACATAACGCATGCGTCATTTCATCTGTTATGATTAGATATGGAGTCATAAACCAACAATATTTTTCAGCTTTATTTATCATACTGATATAAACTTCTTCTCCTACTTGCTCATTATCCATAGGGCTGTCTGCATAAGGTTGAACAAACCCAGTTTGCTGTGCCGCATAATCATAGTGGAAAAGGTATTTACTAAAATCAGAATCATTAGCATCCTTATCACTTACTGCATTCCACATTTCCAAAAATGTCACCGTAAGCGACTGAACAGCATCTCCTTCTAAACGAATACCTGTATCTTTCCACTGTCCATACGGGTGTGTGTAATTAAAATATTCGTTTGCTAGATTATATCCACCTGTAAATCCGACTTTTCCATCAATAACTGTTATTTTTCTATGATCACGATTGTTCAAAAACAGATTTAAACCTGGCATAAACGGATTGAATACACGGCAATGAATTCCTATTGCCTCCATCTTTTTCACAAAATCTGTGTTAATAAAGCCTATAGAACCCATATCATCGTAGAATACTCTAACTTTCACACCTGCTTTTACTCGCTCTTCCAGAACATCTTGAATCTTATGCCATGCTTCAGCGTCTTCTATCGCATGATATTCCATAAAGATAAACTTCTGTGCTTTCCCCAAATCCTTAAGCTGTGCCTCTAATCCTTTCACTGCTTCATCAAAATACACAATATCCGTATTCTGATAGATTGGATACTGCGAATTTCTTTGTATGTAACTTGCTATATTTCCTGCTTTCGGAATTGTTTCTTTTATTCTGCTCAAACACTCCTGACTGTCCGGGAGCATTGGTAACAATTTGCTATCAATTTCTGCATATCGCTCACGCATTTTATGTGTGCCGCCATTCAAACCAATCAACAAATACAGGCCTACACCCATAATTGGGAAAATTAGAATTAAGATGACCCAAGGCATTTTCATAGAGGATGTCTTATTTGATGCGTACAATCCCAAAACCAAGATCCCACTCAAAATCCTTGTAAATAAATTTATGATTTCTGCATATTCATTCAAGCGTGTTACGATAGTAATAATAAAAATCACTTCCAGAAGAATGCAGATTATGGAAAAGCACAGCCGTTTTACCCCATTTTTTGTTTTTGCTTTGCCCTCTAAAGTATCTTGTTTCATATATATTCCACCTTCCTACTTGCTCAGTTTTCTCCCTAAATTTCGTGTAACATACCAATTTTGTCTTTTATTCTCTGCAGTTCATTATCTGCTTCAATGATAGCTCTTGCAGAATGAAGTAATTCTTCACTTATCTCATCATAGCCAGGCATTTCTTCAATTCCTTTTTTATAGCGAAGTTGATGTTCCAATGTTGCCCAGAAATCCATACCATTGGTTCGAATCTGTAATTCTACACGCATAGGTGTTTTACCCTTAGCAAAAAATACTGGTATTTCAACAATCATATGATAGCTTCGATAACCATTCGATTTTGGATTTTTTATATAATCTTTTATTTCAATAACTTTAATATCATGCTGTTATCCTCCTAAATAGATTGAAATATGTCAATGAGTTTTTTCTTGAACAATAGTATAGCACAATTCTTTTATTTTGTTCCAACTTCATACATGATCATAACATGTAAACTTTAAACTATTTTCCCAGATTATTTCTCCATCAGTTTTTCAAACCAGGTATCCATCCCCAAATAAGGGGTGACAACAGAGCGAAACCCAAATGTTAGCTGGACTTCCTGAAACCCATGTTTGCAAACAGGTGATTTTGATTAGCCGTCAGCTAACAAAAATCGGATTGCGTTAGCTGGTAATTGATCATTTTGAATGGAAAATCATGTCACGAACGTGATTAGAAAACAAAAAAAGCGTTCGTTGTCAGCTAATCCAGCTAACATTTTCGAACGCTTTGAAGCCCGTCGCCAAGAGGATTTGAACCTCCGACCCCTCGCTTAGGAGAGCTCCAACCTATTGTCACTCTCTGTCAATCTGAGGTAAGGTAAACCCATATGGGACACTATATAAAACTGTTTCCGATTCAATTCGAGTTATTCTGAATACCCCCTCTGTCAAGCTCTGTAAAGCTCTGAAAGCTAGCTGATTGTTTGCCCCAGCTAATAATCGGGGAATGCCTTGATATTACCATCGACATCTGTTATATGACCACCATGCTTCGTACGTTCGATCATGGTAAACAGTATTCAATTAAACTTTCCTATCATAAGTACAAGATATTTTCTTGTCTATAAATAATATAACGCATACGAGACGGTTTGTCCATGCGTTTTTGACTGGCAAATTTATAAGCTGCTTTCATATTTTTAAACACGGACATAACCAGTAGATATACCTTCGATTCGGTTGGATGCTCCCGTACTCTGAATCAATGCAACTTCTAAGAGTGTTTTCAATTCATCTACATTGGCTTCGAGAAATAATTCCTGTTTGCCTTTATGTTCATGGATGCTGCTAACCATCTGAACAATTTCAGGTGTTAACAACTTCGCAGGACTTACAATAAAATCAAAGTCTCTCATAGGAATCTCCTTCATTTCAGATTTATCTCCGTCATTCTATCATCAAATGATGGAGATAGAATATCCATATACACAATAAATATCCTCATTTCATCCATATATTATATCGTTTTATGAATCGTTTTTTCACTAAAATTACACTATTTTTTCACTATTTTTCATTACTTCATCGTCTTCGCCAGTGAATTGAGCAATGCCCGCATCTCTGGATTCGCCAATACTTTTGCCAGAAGTTCCGGATCGACTTCATCAGCAACAGTAGTATTATTATTTTCCTGCTGTACATGCATCTGTGGATCCAGATTCTTTTTCTCATAAAATGCTTCTTCAAAAAGCTCTGCATTTTTCCTTCTGTCATCATCCAGAATATGAGAGTACACATCTGTAACCATATTGACCTGAGCATGGCCAGAATCACCCTGTACCGCCTTGATGTCTCCACCATTCAGTTTCAGCTTATAAGTAACACTGCTATGACGAAAACTGTGAAATACAACCGGTGGGAGATTATAGTCCTCGATCAATTTCTTTAAAGGGCCACGGATTGCTCCATCACCAAGAGGAAGACCAAAGGTACTTGCCATAACCAGGTTATAGTCCATATATTCGTCACCCAGGATTTCTTTCATTTCATCCTGCTCAGCTTTCCAGTCTACAAGCATATTAGCAACGCTCTTCGGTAAGAATATCTTACGTACACTACTTTCTGTCTTCGGTGTTTTCAGAATACGGACCGTAGAATTCTTCTTATGATTTGTCGGAAATACCAACAACACATCTTTTCCATCCAATGCATTTAAAGATTCTTTTCTTATACGCTGTGATTCTTTGTTGATGAAGACATATGCACGGTTTTCTTCAATTGCCTCATGAGAAATATCTACACAATCCCAGGTAAGACCAAGCAGCTCACCAAGTCGCAGGGAACATGAGAAAGATAGATTAATTGCGAGCTTTAATCGTTCATCTTCACAGACACTGAGCGCATACATCAATGTATCCGCTGTCCAGATGTCTCTTTTTTGTGATTTATGTTTTGGTACAGTCGCATGGGTGCAAGGATTCTTCTCCATCAACTCCCATTTCACTGCCTGTTCAAAACAGTTTCTAAGCAGCTTATTAATATCCCTGACCGTACTGGAAGATACAAATTCATTTCGACTGGTTTTATTCAATGGATTGATAACTGCACGTCTCTTCAAAAGACTCTGATAATATCTTTCGATGAAACGGGTATTGATCTCTGAGAGTTTCGTATCACCAATGATCGGAAGAATATAGTTATTGATAAGAGAGACATTTCCTTCATATGTAGAAAGCGCCCAGTTTTCTTTGCCATAAAGTGCAACATATTCTGTAATAAGCTCGTCCAGTGTTTTGCATTTACGGACGACAAATGATCCCATCTCTTTTTTATATTCAATTTCTTTTTTTCTTCTCTTTGCTTCGGCTTTCGTTTCATAGGTTTCCCACTTCTGTTTCCTCTCACCTTTTTCATTCGTATAAGAATAGATTACATTAAATTTTCCGTTTCGTTCTCTTATAGATGCCATATTATTGCATACTCCTTTCCAAATCTCTTTGCTCCATCCAGTCCTCAAATTCATCCCGACGGATCCTAACTCGACTGCCAACTTTTATTACTGTGAACTTTCCTTTATCCGCCCACTTGTTGATCATGCTTCTGCTGACCTTTGCCAGATAGGAAGCTTCATCAAAAGTAAGATACTTTATATTTCCATTGCTTCCTCGTATTCCGGTCTGTGATAATTTCTTCCGCCGGAAATTAGCCAGGGCAATATTTTGTTCCTGTGCAAGTTCTTCATAATCATTCGATGGATCCAGCTTATACCGATCCTGACCTTCCAGGAATTTTCGAAAACTCTCTTTTGTGATCCTTTTCTTTTCTGCAATCACAATGAATTCAAAAAAATGACTATACTTTGGATTATCAAGAATTGTATATACTGCGCTTCTGGTTGTTCCAAGCAGCTGTGCCATCTCAGGCATCGTAATTGTTGCATCTTCCAGAAGAGCGTCTTTTTTTCTGTCTTCCTTTGTTCGATACCGGGACTGGCTTTTATACCAGTTCTGAAAAGATTCTTTTGGTATTCGTTTCCAGTAATCGACAATAACAGCTTCCATTTGATTTTTCTTGAGTAAATCATAAACAAGATACTCATCAACACCCAACAGATCCGCAACTTCCTTAACGGAATAGGACCAGGATTTCAATTCTTTCCCTGGTTCTTCTCCGGTAACTTTATGGTATTTAATCTGATTGGCGTACCATTTTTCAAAGCTGGCAATATTGATTCGTATCTTTCCAGCAATCTCTTTAGATTCAAAAACATTTTTATGCACCAGCCAGTATCGATCTGTCTTTTTTAATCCCAGCAGCTTTCCCATTTCCGGCACGGTCATCCAGGTTCTCTTTTGTGTCGGACGCCGTTTGTAAGGACTGTCTTCTGATATCTTTGAAATGATCTCTTCAACATCGTCCATTTCCGGAACTTCTTTTTGTTTCATAATTGCTGTTGCCATTTATTCTTCACTTCCTGTCTTTTTTAGTGTTAGTTTTTTTTCTTATATCATATCTCAAATCCAGATAAAAATTTAGGATGTCGATTGCAGACAAAATCTGCCTGATCAACACCCTGTTTTTTATTGTTCCAAGTTATCGAGCCAGTCATCGAAACTCTTCTTAGAGATGCGATACTTTCCGCCATCCAACTGGATCCACCGGAATTCCTTTTTCTTTAAAAGGTTATAAATAGTAGGTCTGCTGACTCCTAAGATTTCCTGTAACTCTTGAACTGTATAACATCTTTTTTCTGACATTTCTTTATCCTCTTTTCTTTGAAATATGAAAGAAAAATTATCCCTTCATATAACGAAACGCTCAGAGCATGTTTTACAGTGGTCAAAAGCAAATTTTTTTACTTTTTTCTTACGAGTTTTCTTTAATGCAACTCGTAACATTAGATTTTTACATTTTTCATGAAATTAAGTAAAGAAAAAGAGCATATGGAATTGAATCCATACACTCTATGATTACTGGAACTTTATTTCATTTTTAAAACAACAAACTTGAATTTAACTCTCCCATCTTGCAATTCTGATTCCCCAAACTCGAAATTCACCATATACAAATGCATCGCCGTTTGTCAGATGATATGTTTGTGAAAATCCTAAACTTCCATAATCAGCAATTTCATCCGCAGTTTGTGTGCTTCCAAGTGTTATAAGCGGACATTTTCCTGGGTCAGTGCTTCCAATCAAACGAAATCCCTCAATAGCAACAAAAATCCCCCAACAAATAAGAATACCTAAAACTGCTTTTAAAATTTTCTTTTTCATATTCACCACCCCACAAATACCGATTTTTCGTTCTCTGCGACTTCCCAATAAACGGGAAGTTGGTTACTTCTTGTAATTCATTTTCTTACTTAATACCCCAAACAAAGCCAATAAAAATATTCCAATTCCAAGCAATACGCCAGCCACTTTCATTAATTCATTGTTTGTATACTCTGTATCCGGAAGAATCCCATACTTGTAATAAGAATAACTAACATGGTCTGTGGTATATGCAGCTATGGAATCTCCTACATTATATTCCGAATATACAAATCCCGGTACTTGCATTCGCTTGTGATAATCATTCACTTTTCCATTGTTGTAGTAGAAGAAATAATTCCGAGATATCGTATCAGCCGAAGCAGCTTCAGCCCTTTTACCTGTAATCACAATATCCTCCATATAGTAATCTTCTCCCAGTACCATCTCTTCCATTTGTGTATTAAATGCTTTAGATGTCAAAAGTATATTTATCCAGACTGTAATGAAAGCTATACTTAAAATAATGAAACAAATCCAAAACAAAATTTTCTTTTGATTTCCAGTTAATATTTCTTTTGGTTCTTGGTGCTTAACCAATTTATTACTCATTCCATAATACCTCTAAAGTACTTTTTTCTTCTTCCTTCCCTTCGTCCAAGAAGTGTATCTCACTCAAAGAACTCGGTCAATTCCGATTTGTTACTCACATGATATCATATTTTTTCTTCAATTGCATTTTCATTGAAAAAATCATTAAAACTTCCAATGTTTAATATAAATAAAGCAATATAGTTGCATCCCTACTCGTATTAAGAGCTGAAAAATAAATATAAATCCTATATTAATGAAGAAGGAATGGAAGAAAAAAGCATCTTTTGAATATAGAATACCTAATATATTTTGTACATTCAAATTATTTATTGGAAACAAATACAAAATTTTGTTACCTACCCCTGTTTTTATCATTTGCACCAGCAATAATGGTAATATATATACCCCTAATGAAACAGCTAATACTGACATAGATGAATGCATAAGAGCTGATATTAACAATGTTACACTCTCAACAAATCCAATACCAACTAATTGCATGACAAGAATTAAAAAGTATATTTGAATATGGTTATATTGCAAAGGGAAGTCAAATAATCCCAACGACAAATTTGTTTGTATGTCTGAATTCCATCCGCTCATATCATACATTGTAGAGAAAACACCTATGTTGACCAATTGAAAAATAATAAATAAACTCACTGTAATAATACTTGTCGCAATCAATTTAGCAAATATCATTTTGTTTCTTCCATATTTTGTAACTAACAGAATCTGATTGATATTTTTAGAATTATCATCTGAAAACACTATGGAAGATACCAATATTGTAATTATGGACAAAAGAGCATATATATATCCAAGTACTCGATATAAGTCTGTCCATGGAACATAATTTCCTAATGTCAAAGGAGTATCAAATTTTTTAAATCCAACCTCGTCCAATGAATATAAATCCACGTCTTCTATTGTTAATCTTTGGCCTTTATTAACCTGTTCAATCATTTCTGAATAAACATTTTCGGCATCTTTTGAAAAAAAAGTATCTCCCATTTCCCAATAAAATGGATAAAAAGGCTTATTAACAACTTTTTGCTCTTCATTCTCTTGGAAATTATTCATAGAATCAGACAGAATCATTTTAACTTTTTCATCTGTAAACTCTCCAGAATATTTTTCATCTATTATTACATCGAGGCTCTTTTCAAACCCCTTTTTCTTATTACTCGCTTCACTCATTGATAGCTGTGAATAGTGATACCCAACAAAAAAAATCCCCAGAAGGACTAAGCATCCTACAACAATCCCACCAAATACAGTTCGGTTTCTCAATATTTTCCCAAGTTCAAACTTAATTAGCGATGTCATACTCTCATTCCCCCTCTCTAAAATAAAACAAATACAAATCTTCTAAAACCGGATCAACTTGTTTCGCATTTGCAAAAGGTTTTTCCCTTGAAATAAGTCGAAGAACAACTCCGTCTTCTCCATATTTACGATTACTTACTGTATATACTTGCTCAATTCGATTTACTTCTTTTTCTGGAACCAGGCATTCCCATACACACTTGTTAATATCTTTCAACAAATATCTTATTGTGCCTGTATTTTCAATTCTACCTTTTTTTAGAATAATGATTTTATCTGCTATATATTCTATATCTGATACAATATGTGTAGACAATAATACTATTTTTTCTGATGCAAACGAACTTATCAGTTTTCTAAATTTAACTCGCTCTTTGGGATCGAGCCCTACCGTAGGTTCATCTAATATTAAAATTTCCGGATTATTAATCATTGCTTGAGCGATACCTAGTCTCTGTTTCATTCCGCCAGAATACTTTCTGATTTTTTTATTTTTCACATCATCTAAGCCAACCTGAATCAATAAATCTAAACATCTCTTTTTTGCTATTTTCCCATTTAAGCCTTTCAATGAAGCGATATACATCATAAAATTTAATCCTGTAAAATCAGGATAGTATCGAAAATCTTGTGGTAAGAATCCAAGAATCGAGCGATAATATTCTGCTTGCAGAGCAATATCTTTATGGTCATATTGTATATTTCCACAATTTGCTCTCATCAGTCCACAAATAATACGAAATAAAGTTGTTTTACCCGCCCCATTAGCACCTAATATTCCGTAAATTCCAGGAGTAAATCGATACGACACATCATCAAGCACAGTTACATTCCCATATTGTTTTGTTATATTATTAATAGTTAATTCCATACTGAAGCTACCTCCCATTTGATTATTTTAGTTTGAGAATATAAGATAATCCCTAATATTGTCGTTGTAATGAAATATGCTATTCCCCAATAAAGCATTCGGATTTCATATATTTTAAAGATATTTGCAATTAAAATAACTGCGACACAAATACTTCCCGATATACACCATAGGAAATAATTATGTAATTGCTTTCTCCATATAGTTATAAGCGAAAATAAAATAATGCAAACAATATTGTATGGAACAAGTACATAGACTAATATCTGATACAAAGGCAAAGATACTATAGATTTAGTCATAAGAGAAAGCAAAATAACAATTACCATATCAATAATGCCAAAAATCAATAATTTCATCATAATATGTTGTCGCAAATCATATTTGAATGTCTGTTCCAATTCCCACATTCCTGTAGTAAAACTTTTGAATAATTCATCTAAAAAAAATAAAGCCGAAATGAATATTACACCTGTAATGCATAACATTATTTCACTTATCGGCTGTAAATTTTTAAAATTTAATGCCATAGTTATCCCTGATAGAAAGATGAATAATTGAATTATCCAAGTATGAACATGTATGAAGCGAAAAGTTGACAGGAATAGCTCAAAGTAAGAATGTCGACTCATTCCAAGTCTAATCATTATTTCATATCCTAATTCGATGGTTTTTTCACGTCCTTCTATATCACCTTCTAATTTATAACCAGCCAATTTCGATATAATATCTTTTTTATCCATCATAAAATTCCTCTCTTTCTAAAACTTTTTCTAATTTTCTAAGGCCTTGATAAATACGTGACTGTACAGTAGATACCCCCACGCCAGTAATTGTCGCAATATCTTTTACCTTTAAATCGTGATAATACCGTAGTATCACAACCTCTCGTTGTATTTCAGGAAGTAAATCAAGTGCTTTTTGAACCGTTTCTTTTCTCTCATCATGTAATATTTCATCAATCAATGAAGTGTCTAAATCAGTTGTAAAATTATCTGTGAGTTCTATTTGCTCAATATGTCTTTTTTTCAAATAATTATTGCAAGTATTGACAGCCATAGTGTATAGATAATTTTGAAATTTTCCTATGAATCGGTATCTAGGTAAACTTTCTACCAATTTTAAAAAAATATCCTGTGTTAAATCAGAAGCTATATCGCAGTCTCCATAACATCTGCGAACACAATAAAAATACACACTATCATAATATTTATGTACTAAAATATCCCATGCATCAGGATCTCCCATCTTAATTTTGTTTATTATCATCCAGTCTTGTATCATATCCATCACTTTTCTCTTAATTATTCTTCTCTATATATAAACAACTAACCTTAACAAATCATTTAAAAACACAAAAACTTTTTATATTTTTTTATATTTTTTTACAATATGATAAACTATTCTTCCCCTCATGAGCAAGGGATTAGGAGTTCCCTGTGGCGGTTAGTATGCAGTAGTTCGATTATCCTGTAAGCGTGAGTTTTCCAAACTTATCGGATTCTTGGTAGTTGCCTTAGTAGCCGTTGGTCTTGTATTCAATGCGTCCGGCGTAAAAGATGTATTGTTACAGTTATTCAATAAGATTATTGGAGCATAAAATTAGTATTGCTATTGTGCGGACATTTGCATATAATAAAGATAGATGGAAATACTACTCACGAAAGGAGATGTTTTATATGGCTACAAAATCAGCAAATTTATATGCAAGGATTGAACCAGATGTCAAAGAAAAAGCAGAAAGTATCCTGTCTACACTTGGTATCCCTGCTTCCAGTGCTATCAATATGTTTTATAAACAGATTATCTTACAGAGAGGACTTCCGTTTGAAGTAAAAATACCATCTGACAGACCTGTTGATATCAGCACATTATCAGAAGCAGAGTTCAATGAAGAATTGGAGAAAGGATATGCGGATATGCAGGCTGGACGGACAAAAAATGCGAAGAAAGCATTTGCTGACATTCGCAAGGATTATGGCTTATGATATATGAAGTAGAATTATCCGAACAGGCTGACAGTGATTTGAGAGGGATTTTGAATATATTTCTTTTGAATTACAATCGCCGGAAAATGCAAGCGGACAGCTTGACCGTCTGGAAGAACAGATATTAAGTCTGGATACGATGCCGGAGCGTTATCGAAAATATGAAAAAGAACCGTGGAAAAGTCGTGGACTTCGTGTATTACCAGTAGACAATTATGTGGTACTTTATATTCCAGACAGCGATAAAAAAGTTGTAACAATACTTAGAGTAATGTATGCCGGACGGGACATAGACAATCAGTTAAATCTCCACACAAAGCAATAAAGGATATGATTTAAAGCAGCCTTTCATTTATGATCGACTGCTTTTTTCATATTCAAAATTAAAAAGAAAGGGCTGAATTACGATGGAAGAATGTAGCGTATTGATTGAAACGACCAAATCAGCAGAGGATAAAACCTCTCGCTGGTTCGATTTACCCATTGATTATGAGCTGTTCCGTGACCTGCTCGGCGTGGAAGCTGACAGTGGCGATTATCAAATCATTGATATGAAGCTCCCCTTTGCTGGCGACATTGTAAGGACAACATCTGTCAGACGGTTAAACAAGCTGTACTTTGCTTACACGGATTTATCGCCAGAAGTTCAGCTGGCTTATAAAGAGTTGATTTCCTATTGTGGCGGTGTAGAGGATTTATTGCAGAAATCAGAAGAATTTCTGTTTTATCCAGAGTGCCACAACATCATGGACGTTGCCCGTTACCGCTTGGAACATAACATTGATTTTTTTGCTCTCTCCGAAAAGGGAAAGAAATATTTTAATCTGGAAGCCTACGTCCATGAACCGGAAGAAAAAGGACGTTATGCGGTCTGCAACAATGGTATGTTCAAGCTCTGATGGTGGGTATTGCTTATGGCAGATTTTATGAATACGATGAGTGAAAGGAAGTGACCGCTTATGATTGATGATATGCAAGTCTATATAGCCAATCTTGGCAAGTACAATGAGGAAGAACTGGTCGGGGACTGGTTCTCTTTTCCATTGGACGAAGAAGTAATTGCAGAACATATCGGCTTAAATGCAGAGTAGGTAAACGTCTCTTTTAATCTCCATTGTTATACTCCCCATTTCCGTGCATCTGCACACTTTTTAGTAATGAGATTCCATCACAGAACGACCTGAATTTCAATATGTATTCCCATTTTATGTGCATCTACACACTTTTATGTAATGTTGATAAATATATTTTCAGATTTTTTTATTGCAGTGTTTATAATCGACTACTCCAATCGTTATTATAGGTAAACAACAAAAAGAAGATGGTTCCGATGTTTCATTAAATATGTTCGTTAGTCTTTTACGCAAAGGATTCTATCTCCTCTGCGCCCTAATGCTTTTCGGATTCAGTTCAACAAACTAGAATTTACTTTAATAAATATTTTTCAAACGCTTTATGATTATCAAAGTGGACTTCTCTAAAAAACAGAACTAACCAAATAATATAGGTTGGTATAGCTATATATGGGGTTAAAAAGCAGGATAATAATGCTCCTGCCAACATTATAATAGCCCACATAAAGCACTGATTTCTTATATCACGAGAGATATAAGCTTTATCATACAATGCCTGTTCTTCTTTAGAAAATGAATTAAATCCCGAAACAAATTTTGTTGCTTTTTCCTTAAAAATCGCAAATAACACACCTATAATCAGAAATGGTATTACCAAAATTATACACGACCAAAATCCTATATTCATAATACATACCTCCGCTTCAAATTCCGATTTTAATGTCTCTATTATACCATAATGATACTATTATAAAAAAGGAAAAAGAGCTCCTTCGAGCTCTTTTGATTCAGTTCTGTAAACTTGAAGTTATAGTGCAATCTTTTTCCATTTTCTAATCTTGGTTCTAAAGGTTCCGAACGGAGCAACTGTATTAACATGTATGAATTTGTATACTTCCCAGACAGCTGTTTTAGTTGCTTCGTCAGCCCATTTTCTCATATGTGGTTTAAATAATTCTTCCTCACTCAGAGAATCAATCATTGCATAAATAGAGTTGATATTCTCATTCAATCTGTCTTTCAATTCTTGCAGTGACAGCTGAGCATATGTATCTGTGAACCATTGATATAATTCGCCAAGCTGATTCCACTTAAAATTATCCGAAGGAGTTTTAACAGGAATACCCGTTCTTTCGTCTGATTCCCATTTAATAACAAGAGTTGTCCAGCCAACCTGATAAGCAAGATTTTCTGCCGGAGTTCGATCGATCTCATCAATTCTCTTATCTTTTAAATGCTCCGGAATATCATTAAATTCTGAAATATATTTTGCAAAGCTTTTATTTATCTCGTTTTTAAGCTCGTCTTTATTCTCATATGTTCTCAATAGTCTATCTCCTCAGCTTCCGATTTTCCAGTTTCAAAAACAGGAATTTATTTGGAAGATTTTATTATCCATTCATCAAGAAATTTCATTTGTTCATCCGTATGAAACCAATGCTCTCCATTTTTCATAATAGAAAGTGTTGAATTAGTCCTCTGTACAAATTCAAATATCGTTCCATAAGCGGTAAGATTATCTTTTTCACCATACAAAATGTGCGTTGGGATTTCCCATATAATAGGATTTTCTCTTGCATAGCAAAGATAATCCCATGAAAGAGTCTCTCCAAAGGTTGTCTGAATTTCTTTTTTCTCTTTGAGTTCATCCTCTGTAACATTTGCCCAAATCATCATATCAGCAATAAGCCTTTCCATATCTACAACGGGCGAAATAAAATATGCTTTCTCTATTTGCTGATTTGATAAGGCATTGATAGCAAAATACGCTCCAATGCTATTGGCAATTACTTCAACCGTCTTGTAGTTTCTATAAATTGAATTAAAAAGTAATGGAAATTCTTCTTTTGCTTCCCATGGAAACTGTGCAGTATAGTCGAGACCAATCACATCACAATTACTAAAGAGCGGTTTGTAATGAATAGCTTCTTCAGCATTACCACCTTTTCCATGTATATAAATAACTGCTTTATCCACAATAGTTATCCTCCACAAATTCAAATTTTCCTGTTATACAAACTGGGAGTTGTTTATTTCTTCTTTTTCGGTTTTGGGGCTGGCAGTTCATCATACATTGCATGAAACAAGCCTGTCAAAAATTCCCTATTATCAACTTCATCTACCAACAACATCTCTTTTGCTCCCTCATAGGGTAATTCATACGGAGCTGTCGGCATATAACTAATTGCTGATTTTACTGGTTTAACAAGTAATCTATCATCATAGATACCGCCTACAATCTTGCCACGATAATAAATAATAAATTCTCCCATCATAGCTCGATAAGTAATTTCTTCTAACTCAGATAGCTGCCCTAAAATAAACTCTAAGTATTCCTTGCTTGATGCCATATTTCCACCTCAAATTCATATTTCTCAGTTTCAAAAACTTGAAATTACTTAACAATATGTGCTGTAATGATTGTATAGCTATATGAATTGATAGTAATTTTGATATTTTCAACCTCGCAATACCAATTTTTACCCTGTTTGTATATATTGCAATTTTTATCTAATACCTTATTTTTGCAATACTCAACAACATCTGCTGTATCTATTTTTAGGTTTCTTTTAATTCTATCAATTCCCATTTCGGTTGTATGAATTTTATCAATATTATCAAGCAATATCTTTTTATCTTCCATTCTTTCTTTTCCTCAACTACCGATTTGCACATCAAATCGTTTTCTTCATTCTATCACAGTATCATATTATTCCGCCATCAATTTTTCGAACCAGGTATCCATGACAATAATAAACTGGCCTGCGCCTTGCCATTCTTGCAGCATTTCATCCAGAGTTTTGTGTTTCTCATATTTCTGCACATACACCCAGGTGGCTATACCACTGGCCTCAGAAATAATTCCTGTTATGATCTTACGCATGATGCCCTCAAATTCTGCGATTTCCTCTTTTGAAACGATGTCATAGAAATTAGGAATCTGAAAATCTTCTTTCCCACAGTTCTCATGTACATTAATCAACTCTGCTTTCACCCTTTTTCTGGATTCCTCGGGTAATTTCAAATATTGCCAAATCATTGAGACCACTTCGGAAGGTGTGTCTTTTTTGATCGGTGGTAACTGAATAAAATCATTGTTTTCGCTCATTTTCATATCCTCCTCACGATAAAATAAAATCAATAATACTTTCTCTTGTCATATCCAGTACAGTGTCTACAAACACTCCTGCAAACAGGATCAGATACAGAATTACACTCAGCGAAAACAGGAATGCAACCTGTACCCAATCATGGTAACAGTATGCAGTCGCTATAATCAACAAAGTGAATATAAATCCAAGGATTCCTCTGACAACCGCATAAGTCTGTACTGTCATCTTCACTGCCAGGCCGATCACAAAAAGTATCAGCCATACCGGCAGTAATAATATCTTCCCAGCAAGTTTTAAAATAAACATGTGCACCTCCTATCTTACCAGTCCTGGCATATCATGGTTCACTTCTGCCTGATAATACCCATTCATCGTAGACGGTGCATTAAACAGGGCTGCTAATAAATATTTCTTGATGTTCTTCACCTTTGTGGTGTTACCACGCATACAGTGTAAGACATACTCGATATGTGAATAGGTCAGCATCAGAAATTTTTTCTTCACCAGAGATGCCGGATACCAGTTGCTGGCAATCAAGATCTTGTCATTTTTACACATCACAGTTTCTACGATCAGGTTCACGACTTCATCTACCTGTCGCATATCGTCATGATGGGTTATTTCCAGTGATTCATAATCAATGGTCTCCTTGACAAGGTTTTCATAAGCCTGATAATCCTCAGAGCGATTATCGCTATCACATCTTTTCTCATCCACAGATATGATATGATTAGATTTATTATCATTCATTTCAGTATCACTAAGATTAGTATTATTAGGGTTTGAAATGTAAACTTCTTGAAGTTTGTTTTCGGGACTTCTAGAAGTTTGATTTTGGGACTTCATGAAGTTTAAATTGTAAACTTCTGCAGTCTCTTCATTTTCCACAGAAGTTTGTTTTTTAAACTTCTCTAATTCCTCTCCAAATTTTTTCTCATCTGTTTTCTCAGGCATAAAGGTTTTTACGTAGATAACATTCACCTTTCCAAATCCCTGTCTACGTTTCTCAATCAGACCAATTCCTGTTTCGTCATCCAGTTCTCTCATGGATTTGATGGCTTTATTTCTGCCACAGTTCAGTAATTCCATGATATCTTCGATGGAAAAGTAGATATATGCTCTGTTTTTGTCGTCAAACCACTGATTCTTGATGGAAAGAGACATTCGATCCAACATCAGTCCATATAAAATTTTGGCATCGCTTGATAAATCTTTAAAGTAGCTGTCTGTAAATAATGCTTTTGGTATGCGGTAGAAGCTGAACTGATCAGCTTCGGTACCGTAAAAATAATTAAATGTCATTTTTTTCTCCATAATTTCCTCCTTTCGTTTTCTGCTAAGAAGTCCTCTTTTTAAACTTCTTTGACTTTGTTTTCTTAGCTTTTTCTATCCTTAACAGGACTGTTCCTGCATCCATTTTTCTAATAATGATTCAATTATCTGTTCCATATCTTTGGCTGTATAATCATCCGGAAAATACTTTGTCAGTTTCTTTTCTGAGAAAGTAAGAGACCGGGATACTTTCTTTGCCATTACACAATTATTGAAAATCGATAACATCTGGATCTGATTGATTGGTCCATCATTCAGCTGATTTCTAAGTGCTGCAATCTGTTTTGGTTTGATAAATCCTGTGTCGCAGATATATTCGTAAATCCATCCCTGTACTTCCTTATCGATGTAAGAGATATCTACAGCAACCGTGAACTGAAGCTTTTTGTTATCTACCAGATCAAGAAGTTCCGGAATAAGCTCTGTCAGTCGGATATAACGAGTCACCTGCACACTGCTTATTCCAACTTGCTCACCCAATAATTCTCGTGACTTTTTACCTGACTTGTGTTCATTTTGTACACAAGTTAAATCTGTTCTGATTCCCTGTCTTTTCATTGCATCAAGTTTCATCTTGTAGGCAAAGGCTTTCTCACTCGGTAACAGTTCCTCTCGCTGAATGTTAGCGTCCACCATCGTCACAATGGCATCATCATCTGATAATTCTCTTACGATTGCCGGAATAGTTGTGAGTCCTGCAAGCTGTGCTGCATGCATTCTTCTGTGACCGGATACCATTTCGTAATCTTCGTTTTCATCCATACGGAGAAGTACCGGTGTCAACACTCCATTGATCTTTACGCTCTCTACCAGATCCTGCATCTTTTCATCATCCAACACCTTGAATGGATGATTCTTAAACGGATGGATCTTACTGATCTCTATCTCCATTGCAGATTCTTCATTTACCACACCGAGCAGTTCATCAATACTTGCCAGCTTAATCTTTTCACCACTTCTATTTTTCATTCTTCAAAACCTCCTGTGTTAAATTCATATATGCCTCAGCAACTTTTCCCTTCGGGCAGTGCATGTAGATACTTTTTCCTTCCGCACTGGTCTCAGCAGCTTTTACAGACATCGGGATCACATTTTCAAATACCTCAATCTGACTTCCGTAGGTTGTATGTACTCTTGATGCAATGTCCCTTGCGTAATTGGTTCTGAAATCTACCATAGTCAGGAGAATGCCCTCAATCGCCAGTTTCCGATTCAATCTTTTCTTTACTGTAAGAATGGTCTTAATCAGCTGTTGAAGTCCTTTAACAGGCAGATATGCGGCCTGTACAGGTATCAGCACGGAATCGGAAGAAACCAGTGCATTGATTGTCATCATACCAAGACTTGGCATACAGTCGATCAGGATATAATCGTATCGGGATCTTATCGCATCGATATATTCTTTCATGATCATTTCTCTGCTCATAACATTTCCCATCGTTACTTCCAGTGCGGAAAGCTCAATATTTGCTGGAAGCAGATCTACATTTTCCTGATGATGTAAGATACCATCTTCCAGATTAATATCTTCTTCATTGATAACATCCATCATCATTGTTGCCAGTGTAATTCGAAGATCATCCGGTTCTTCATATCCAAGACTTGCTGTTAAACTCCCCTGCGGATCTGCATCAATCAACAGTACTTTTTTACCTTCTCTTGCCAGTCCAATACCTACATTTACGGTTGTGGTGGTCTTGCCGACTCCACCTTTCTGGTTTACTACGGATATAACTTTACACATGATTTCTTCCTCCTTTAACTTTCCCATGATTCTTTTTTCCATAATTTCAGCAGTGCCAGTATTTCCCGTTTCATCATTGCCGGTGTATAGGAATTTGGAAAATACTTGTGTAACTGCTCGTTTGTGAATGCCACTCTTGTGATCTCACCCTTTTTAACTTCACACATGATTTCTTCCATCTTTTCCAGCGATAACTGTTTTTCTTTACTCAGCTGCTTTATCCGCTGAGCCTGTGAGAGTGACGGAATCGCCTGTGCATAATCCATTGCTTTAAGCAGTTCTCTTTGTTCATTTTCTTTCAGTGCTGCTATTTCCACAGCCGGGCAAAAAGAAATAATTTCATCATCCAGCTTCTGCAACATTTCTGGTATCAGCTTTGTCAGTGAAATATAACGCTGCACTTGTTTTGGGCTATCACCACAATCCTCACTGATAATATCTATCGAACGTTTTCTTGTTTTTTTGTGGTCAACTTGGCTCTTTTTTCGACCACTTTTTCTTTTCAATACGTCATTCTTTAATTTGTAAGCAAAAGCCTTTTCACTGTAGCTGATCCGTTCTCTATGAAGATTCGAATCCACCATGCTTAAGATGGAATCATCTTCACTTAATACCCGGATGATCACCGGTACTTTACGGTATCCAAGTTTCTCTGCAGCATGTTTTCTTCTGTGACCGGATATGATTTCATAGTAGCCATCCGGTACCGGTCTGACGATCAGCGGATTTAAGATTCCATATTTCTCAATGCTTTCCTGCAGAAGAAACATTTCCTTATCATCTTTCACCTGAAACGGATGCTCCTTAAAAGGGCGGAGACGTTCAATCTCAATTTCTATGATTCTTTCTTCTTTTTCTCCTGATTGTCTGTTTGCATCAGTCATCTTGACTCCTTTCCTCCAGGATTCAGGAAATAAAAAATGCCTGCCTGGAACTTTTGTTGTAAGAAAAGTTCCAAACAGACATTGCCGTTTGACTATTAGCTGTAGCTAATAGAATTGAATACTGTTTCAGCTAATTTATGTTTGCAGGTTTCGGAGAGATTGTTTCTTTTCCTGCCTTTTCTCTGATTTACATCCCCAAATAAGGGGTGACAACAGAGCGGAACCCAAATGTTAGCTGGACTCTTGAAAAACCATGTTTGCAAACCGGTGATTTTGATTAGCTGTCAGCTAACAAAAATCGGATTGTGTTAGCTGGAAATGGATCATTTTGAATGGAATTTCATGCCACGAACGTGATTAGAAAATAAGAAAAGCGTTCGCTGTCAGCTAATCCAGCTAACATTTTCGAACGCTTTGAAGCCCGTCGCCAAGAGGATTTGAACCTCCGACCCCTCGCTTAGGAGGCGAGTGCTCTATCCAGCTGAGCTATGACGACACATGCCGCAAACCCTTGATTTTACTGGGTTTCTGGGATTTTTCCCTTCGGCCATATATAAGATTATCAACTCTTTTTCGAGTTGTCAATCTACAGATTTTTTTACTTTGGTAACATTAGAACGTTCCCCAAATTGGGGAATGCTTTGTTGTCACCTTTGGCATTTTTCAGAATAGATTCGAACTGAAAGTTGTTTTTCATTTTTTCCCTTTGGGGAATGCCTCGGCTTTCTCTTAGGAGGGGGACGCTCTATCCTGCTGAGCTACAGAAACAAGAATTATAAATGTTTCAGCCAGGTCAGAAACAAAAATATTATACTATATTTTTGCTGCTTTTTCAAGACGAAACACATACTTGCGATTCCGCAGTTTACTTCAGGAATTTTCCATTGTGAGTACCTGATAAATTCTCTTATAGGCTTTTTCATAGGTCCAGCAGCCTTCGACATTGTTGTAGTATTCATTATTTTTTTCGACAACATATTCTAAATCGTTTTCTGTTATGAGTCTGTATTTCATCGTACACCTCCAATGTTAAAAACAGTAATCTGCCAAAATCCAGAGGTCATTATATCATATTCCGATGGGAAAGGAGAAGAGAGTCTTACAGCAATGAATTAAAATAAAAAAAGAATCTCGGCAAAGCAGTCGAAAGGCTGTGACGCAAAGCTACAGGGCCTGTAAAATGGCAGCCAGCTGCGTAAATATGGAACATTTCGGTGATGGATGGCATCGAGGCGACGAAAAAAATTCGAAACAGTGTGCGTGAGGACAATGATGTTCCGATTTTTGCGATGACAGCAAATACCTTTGCAACGGACCGCAAGCGGTGCGCGGACGCGGGCATATTTCGAAACCGGTGAATTTAAAAGAGATTCAGACGACGCTGGACGAGAAAGTGCGGACGGCATGCGCCGGATAACGGGACGGATTAATAACAGAAAAATTTGGAGAAGGGGCTCTACTGCTTTGGATTGCAGTGGAGCCTTTTTATGGTGTATCATAGGAAGTAAAAGAAAACAGGGGAGAATCACGGAATGGAAATTGCAGAAAATATCACATGGACCGAGGAACTGGAAAGGCTGGATGTGCTTCTTTCGCAGGGGCAGTTCGAGCTGCTGCTTCCGGGTGAGCGGTACGGGGGAGGAGAAAAGGAGATCTGGCTTGTCTATCTGATGAACGATGCGGCAGAGAGCTTTCTCGTTTTTCATGACGCGGAGCTGACGGGAACGTATCAGAAGGAATACGAGGGAGAAATAGATGCCGCACTGGAAAAAGACGGGGAGCAGTACGTTCTGATCGTGCGGCAGAAAGAGACGGTGTGCACGCTGTTTTTCAGCCGCCTTTCACTGGAAGTGCATCTGTTTGATTACGGAAAAACGGGTCATTTCTGGGTGGACGGATACGAGTATCTGCGGCAGATTGAGTTCCGTATTGCGATCCTGCGGGACAAGCTGGAATACCTCGGCGAGGCGTTCTGCACCGATGAAGAAATGCGTCTGGCATCGCTGGCCAATTTCCCGCCGCTCAATTTCTGCTGCTACCCGGCCGTGCCGGATCAGTATCTCGTACCGTCATGCCCGTGGTGGGAAGCGACGGAAGAGGCAATTACGGAGATGAAAAAACTGGCATCGGAGGCAGGCGATAAAGTGCTGCTGTGGTATCTTGCACTTTATGAAAAATGGCAGGGAAAACTCCTCGCAAAACAGATCGCAAAACTGCTGCATACGAGCCGCCACGCGAAAGTCGTGGATTTACTGGAAAAAAAACTGGCCCGCGAAGCACAGAATTATCCGAAACGACGCTTCACCGGCGAAGAAGGAACCCAGATCCGAAAAATCCAGGAGCAGGCAATGAAACGGAAAAAGATACTGGAAGCCGAAGGAAAACGCGCATCATTGCTGCGCGAGGAGCCATTCTTTTATGCACGGGATTCGGTGGAATATAAGGTCCATCTGATGATCTGGGGAACGAGAGGGAAAGAGCGGGTTGTGGAGGTTGAGACGTTTAAAATTTCCAGAACGCAACGGCAATGATCAGCTCCTTTACGGATGAGCCGGAAGTGATTCAGTTTTAATACCAGTAGACAAGAAGTCCCCCGCTTCTAAAGTGGTGGGATGAATTGTTAAAAGAAACATAACGGCAGTGGCGGGCGGAGAGAAATCGGTATCCTCCACAGACATGAGGCAAGTCACAGTCGAACTATTTTCGACATGTCAGACTCCGTGAAAATACCGACTGTGAATTGAAACAAGGGATAAGGTAAAATAGAAAGCGCTTATTTGAGGCGGGAATGAAATCTCAAATAAGCGCTTTTTCTATACGCTGCCGCCAAGTCAGGCTGCGGGCAGTTTATAATATTTCGATGTATGCTGGCGGTAGAGCAGCAGCAATCCGCGGATGCAGAGCTCGATAGCCATGGCGATCCACATGCCGCGCAGGCCGAGCGGGGTGATGAGAAGCACCGCGAGACCGAGGCGGATGACCCAGATGCTGCCAAGGTTCAGAAGGCTTGGCACAAACGTATCGCCTGTTCCGCGGAGGGCTCCGGCGGCAACGATGGAAGCGCCGAAAAACGGCTCGGCGAGCAGTTCGATGCGGAGTACCTCGGCGGCAAACGAGCGAACCTGCGGGTCAGGAGTCAGAATGCTAAAGACGAACGGACAGAAGATCATCATCAGACCTCCAGTGATGGCCATCAGGACTGCGCCCATGGCAATGCAGATATTTCCGTAGCGTTTCGCCAGCTTGTAATTTCCGGCGCCGTAGCTTCTGCCGACGAGCGTTGTCGCGGCGGAACCGATGCCGTAGCCTGGCATGTAGCAGAGGCCTTCGGCGGTGACGGCGAACGAATTGGCCGCAATCGCAATGGAGCCGAGCGGGGCAATCAGCATGGTGGCAGCAACCATGGCGCTGTTCATCGCGATTTCCTGTACGGCAACCGGCACACCGATTTTGAATGCAGTTTTCAGAATTTTCGTATCAAAAACCGTTTTTTCCTTCCGGCGGAGACGCAGCCGCGGATTGCGGACACAACAGAACCAGGCACCCGTGAGGCTGATGACGGCGCAGGCCAGCATCGTTCCCATACCGGCACCCATGACACCGAAAACCGGAATCAAAAGAGCATTGAAAATGATATCGAGCACGCACATGACGGCATTTAAAATACTGGGCGTCACCATATCACCGCTGCACTGCAGGAAGGACGACATCAGCGAGTTGAGCTGGGAAAACGGAAGCATGATGGCAAACATCATAAAATAGAGCGTGGCATTCCGCCGGATCTCCTGCGCACCGCCGAGCCACCCCGGCAGCGGATGACTGATCAGAAGCCCGATCAGGCACAAAACAGCCGACACAACAAGCGCGGACGCGATGCCATGCCGCACAACATCCCTTGCCTTCTTGTCATGATTTCCCCCGATCTGATGCGCTACCTGAACAGAAAAACCGGCTGAAACCGCATAAATCGCACCGCTGAGGAGCCACGTCGTCGACGAAACCAGCCCGATCGCCGCCGAAGCATTCGCCCCAAGCGCGCCGACCATCGCGGAATCAATGTATTGCATCGCAATCGTAGTAATCTGTGTAAGAATCGCAGGCAGACTTAATCGCCCGACCTGCTGAATCTGCGGTTTCAGTTCAGTCCAGTTTATTCTATTCATCATTTTCTCCAGAACATGTATTTTATCGTATGGTTTTTCTTAAGAATGTAAAGATAAGTGCGTATTTTACGCTAACATGCTTTGAAGAAAGTGTCAATCAAAAACGAGGTTTAATTTGACTTTTTTCTATGCGTATTAGGCATAGGGGCGGAGAGGATTCGAATTTAATTTTCCGGCGGAAGGTTGTTCTTCACAGCGGGGTTCGCCTGGGTCGTGTTGGTTGCAGTCAGCAGGGAATCTGTCGGGGCGACCGGGCTCATGAGGACGCGGCCGGTTCCGCGGTAGACGTTGACGAGGCCTTCACCGCTGACGGCGGAGCCGACGAGGGTTTTGGTGGAGCGCTCTACGGTGAAATCAAGGTTGGAGGACCAGCAGACGGCGAGGTTTCCATCGATTTTCAGTTCGTCGTTTTCGAGTTCGACTTCGATCAGTTCGTCCTCAGGTACGTTGCTTTCGAGGGCAACGGCGCCTCTGCCGACGAGGCTCAGATTGAAGAAGCCTTCGCCGCCGAGGACAGCGGAGGAAATGCTCTTGCGGGCGGTCAGTTTGGTTTTGACTCTGCCGTCGCAGGCGAGGAACATGCCGTCCTCAATCGTCATTCCGGAGGAGCCCCATTTCTCGACATCCACAAGAATGATGTATTTGTAGGTCGGTTCCAGCACGAGATATCCGTCGCCGACGTACTCCGGTTTTACGGCAGATTCCTTTGTCATGGCGCCTTTGATGGCCTTTCCGAACAGGTCGCCGATCCCTTTGATTCCGGCGGTCGCCTGTACATGGCCGCCCATCCACTGCATCGCACCGGACTGGATAATCGCGGAGTGCTCCTTGTCCAGTTCAATGACAACCTGGCGGCGGCGCACATTCATTTTGCTCATGTAATACTCCTCCATGGCAGTCATCGGCGAGACGCTGGAATCCTGGAGATATTCCATGACGTGGAAATTTTCGATGGATTTGGTGAATTTCCGGTTTTCGTTTTCGAGATTTAAAATTTTCATAGGCACGTTCCTTTCTTTCATTAAGAAGAAAAATAGTGATCCGTCTTGTTTCTTTTATTATACAGGAAAGAAAGCAAAGAGCACAGAAAAATTTAGAAAAAAAGGAAATCTGGAAATCATGTTGTCCATTTTTCAGCGGAGTGATAAGATAAAGTTCAGAAAACGCAAGCAGTACGGTCAGAGGAGGAGTTTATTATGAGTACAATTACTGTCAGAGATGCAAAAATAGAGGATGCCGCACGCATTCTGGAGATTTATGCTTACTATGTAGAATACACCGTTATTTCTTTCGAGTGGGACGTGCCGTCTCTGGAAGAATTTGAGAACCGCATGCGTGATATCATGAAAAAATATCCATACCTCGTCATCGAGCAGGATGGAAAAATCGAAGGTTATGCATACGCACATGCCTTTGTCGGCCGCGCCGCATACGACTGGTCGAGCGAGCTGACCATTTATCTCGATCACAATGCAAGAAAAGGAGGCCTTGGCCGGAGACTGTATGAAGAGCTGGCGGACCGCCTGAAAAAAATGGGCATTCTGAACCTCTACGCCTGCATCGGCTATCCGCAGGTCGAGGATGAATATCTGACGAAAAACAGCGCCGAGTTCCATGCGCATCTCGGATTCGAACTCGTGGGAACCTTCCACAACTGCGGCTACAAATTCGACCGCTGGTATGATATGGTCTGGATGGAAAAAATCATCGGCGAGCCGCACGCGGGACAGCCGGCAGTAAAATCATATAGTGAGATAAAAGAATGAGCACAATAACAACGTATACAAGAAAACATTTTGACCCTGTGCATCCCGCCCCGGAACTGCTCTGTGTGGAGGATTTTGCGCATGCGCTGCCGATGATCTGCCGCGGAAACGGCCATGTGACGACGTTCTGGTCAGTGGGAGAGCACTGCATCTGCTGTGCGAAAGAGGCGGCCGCGCGCGGCTATTCCCGGCGGCTGGTGCTGGCGTGCCTTCTGCATGACGCGAGCGAGTGTTACATGTCGGACGTGCCGCGGCCATTAAAACAGGAAATGCCGCGGTACCGCGAGATCGAGGACCATCTGCTTTCGGTGATTTATGAGAAATATCTTGGCAGTGATCTGACGGCGGAGGAGCAGCGGATGATGAAACAGATCGACAATGATCTGCTGTGGTACGATCTGACAAATCTGCTGGAGGAACCGCAGGAGGGGGATGCACCGAAGCTTCACATCACGCTGGACTACACGGTGCGGCCGTTTGCTGCGGTGGAACAGGAGTATCTGGAATTATTCGAACAGTATCGGGAGACGGGCGATGAGAGAGGATAAAAACGAAAACCGCTGGGACAAGCTGCTTCAGATCCACACAATGGGGCGGGATGACAGCCGGTCGGATCTGTACCGGTATCCGTATGAGCCGACCCCGTACTGCGTGCTGGAGCGGATGGCAAACACGGGGATGATCCGAAAGGGAAATACGCTGCTCGATTACGGATGCGGAAAGGGCCGCGTAGATTTCTTCTTATCGGCGCAGACCCGGTGCCAGTCCATCGGTGTGGAGTATGATGACCGGATTTATGCGAAGGCAATGGAAAACAAAAAGGCGGCGGCCTCTGGTGCGCGGACGGAGTTTGTGCTGGAGAGCGCCGAAAATTTTCCCGTTCCTGTGGAAGTGGACCGGGTGTATTTTTTTAACCCGTTTTCGCTTGAAATCTTAAGAAAAGCGATGGCAAGACTGCTGGAATCGTACTACGAAAATCCGCGGGAGATCCAGCTGTTTTTCTATTACCCGTCGGATGCTTATATCTCGTATCTGATGACGGTGCCGGAACTGGAATTTCTCGATGAGATCGACTGTATGGATCTGTTTCCGGGCGGGGACAGCCGGGAGCGGGTTGTGATTTTTACGATTCAGGAATAAAAAGTTTTGTAACAGAAAAAACCGTGTGGAATACAAAAAAGCATGAATTATATTTGAAGAAAGGGTGTTTTTATGAAATATCAGGTAATGCGAATTGAGGAAGACCTTGATTTCGGCTGTGAGGAGCGCGGTGCCGACGAGCCTGTCATGGCAGTTGTTGTTTTGAAAGATGAAAACGGAACAGAATCGCGCATCCGCCAGGAGGATCAGATGCTGTATGACCGGAACATCGAGGAGGGCGACACCGTCATTCTGAATGAAAACGGCGAATTGCGAAAAGCACTCTCCGGTGATTGGACGCAGAACTGTGATTCGAAAAATGTAGATACGACAAAATTCGTCAACATGATGCAGGTTGTCAAAGCCGGAAAACAGATCGACTGGATCTGCCCGTTCTGCGGCGGAACAGTAGAACGACTGGAGCAGGAAGGCGGAAAAACCGTGATCGGATGCACATCGTGCGATATGCGGATTCAAATAGAAAATTAAACGATTTCGGCCTTTAAGGCCGAAAGAGAAAGGAAACACAAATGGTAAAACCAATTATGAGAGACGTTCTCTTCCTCGGACAGAAATCCATCCCGGCGACAGAGGAAGATCTGCAGATGGGAAGAGATCTGCAGGACACACTGGCAGCAAACCGCGAGGCATGCGTCGGCATGGCGGCAAATATGATCGGCGTGAAAAAACGCATCATCATCGTAAACGCCGGATTCCGCGACATCATCATGTTCAACCCGGTGATCGTCCGCAAAAGCGGCCCCTACGAAACAGAAGAAGGCTGCCTTTCCCTGCCAGGCGTGCGGAAAACAAAGCGGTACCAGAACATCGAAATCGAATACTACGACTGGAACTGGAAAAAACAACGCCAGAAATTCACCGGCTGGCCGGCCCAGATCTGCCAGCATGAGATGGATCATCTGGAAGGGATACTTATTTAGATCCTACAGCAGACAGGAGGACAGTATGACAGACAGAGAATGAATGGTAAAAGGAATCATTTACAACCCGAATGTGGAAGAGCTGGCCAAAGAGCAGTCCGGCTATATAGAGCGTCTGTGGAAGTTCAACCAGCTGAAGCCGTCAGAGGGAGACAAGAAAGTCAAATAAATCAGGACAAATTTCGAAAATATAAAATTTTTGTAAAATAATGTCGAAAAAACGATTGACAAGTAGCGAAAAGAAACATATGATAATACCTGTCAATATACATATTCGGCAATAGAGGCGCGAAGGCTAAGAGTAGCTGTCCTGAGACAACGGGGTCTGGGACGGGCAGGGAAAGGAGCATTCGCCGAAACGGGGCAGTTCCCGAAAAACTGTCTGCGTTGGGGTACAGTCGAACAGGCTGTGCACTCTCACCGTACTGGTGGAGGAGCTATTGCTTCATGAACGTAGATTTAATGGAGCAGTGGTGAAGACCGCTGCTCTTTTTATTGTACTGCAGTTGGAACCGTGACAAAAGGTTCCAGGGGTGGAAATCTGTTTGGTTGGAGAACGAAAGACGAAACGGGTGTTACAGGATACGTCTGAAGAAAACTGTTGCCGGAAAAGAAAAAAGGGAGGATTTTGACATGATAGCATTTCTTAACTGGCTGGACGGTGTCCTTTGGGGCGTGCCGCTGATCGCGCTGATGATTCTGACCGGTCTGTACTTTACCGTTCGTTCTGGATTTTTCCAGTTCCGTCACTTTGGCTGGATTATGAAGAGAACCGGCGGAAAACTGTTCCAGAAAGAAGACAAAGCAAGTGAAGGAAAGGGTATGCTTTCCTCGTTTGAGGCGATTTCGACCGCTATCGGCGGTACCGTAGGATTCGGTAATATCGCCGGTGTTGCAACTGCAGTTGCAGCAGGCGGCCCGGGAGCCATTATGTGGATGTGGCTTTCGTCTCTGCTTGGTATGATATTAAAACAGGTTGAGGTTACCCTCGGCTGCTACTACCGTCACACCAACGAAAAAGGTGAGTACTACGGCGGTCCGACTTACTACATGGAGTGCGGACTTGGCGAGGAGCGCCACTGGGGCAAGCTGTGGCTGATCCCGGCGCTCATCTTCGGCATCGGTATTTTCTCCACCTTCTTCGTAACCTCTTCCAACCTGACCGCATCTCAGGTCGTAGCCGGTGCGTTCGGTATTGAGAATATCAATCTTGGAAGCTTCAAAGTAGAAGGCGTTATCGTGATGGGCGTTCTGCTCTGCATTCTGACCTATGTCGTTACAAGCGGCGGTACGAAGAAAATCGCAAGTCTGTTCAGCAAGCTCGTTCCATTTATGAGCGTTCTTTATATCTTGATGGGAATTGGCATGATCATCATCAACATCAACCGCGTTCCTGGCGTATTTGCAGCCATCGTAACAAACGCATTTACCGGAACAGCAGCGATCGGCGGTTTTGCCGGCTGCGCAGTCAGCGAGATTATCCGTGTGGGTATGGCGCGTTCCGTATACTCCAATGAGGCTGGATGGGGTACTTCTCCAATGATCCATGCTTCCGCAAAAACACCGCATCCGGTAGAGCAGGGTCTGTGGGGATCTTTCGAGGTATTCTTTGATACCATGGTTATCTGTACGATCACCGCACTTTCCGTTATCTTAAGCGGAAACTGGACCGACGGAACGAACGGCGGAACACTTGCTTTAAGTGCATTTGCAAGCGGATTCGGCAAATTTGGAAGCATCCTTCTGGCAGTCATCATGGTCATTTTCACTGTAACGACTTCCGGCGGATGGTTCACCTACTATCTGGCAATTCTGGAGCATCTGTATAAAAAAGAAGGCAAGATGAAAGATATCGTCATGAAAATCTTCTACGCAATCCGCGCTCTGCCGGGCGTACTGTGGACGATCTATCTGGTAAAGACAAACAACCAGGGCTTTATCTGGACTGTCGTTGATATCACATCTGCGATCCCGACCTTCGTCAACGTAGCAGTGATCCTGATTCTCTCGAACCAGTATTTCAAACTGCTGAAAGACTACAAAGCAAGAAACTTCGGCCAGGGCACGGTAGACAAGAACGCCTGCCTGTTCTACGAAGAGAAAACGAAATAAAAAATATTCAAAAGCGAATCCAGACACGCAAGAGAATAGCGTGTCTGAATTTGTATATTGCGCAAATGGGCAGAAAAGAATAGAATCAAATTTAGATGACAGTAGGAGGATAATGATATGAAAACAATTTACAAAAACGGAGCTGTCTACACCGGAAAACTGCCGCTTGTCGAAGCGTTTGCAGTAGAAGACGGCAAATTTGTTTTCGCCGGAAGCAGCGCAGAGGCAGATGCCCTTGCAGCAGCCGGCGACAAAGTTGTAGACCTCGGCGGAAAATTCGTCTGCAGCGGTTTTAACGACAGCCATATGCACCTTTTAAATTACGGAAGCTCCCTGCTGAAAGCGCAGCTTGCCGCACATACCGAAAGCCTGGAAGATATGCTCGCCTGCCTCGACACCTTCCAGAAAGAGCATCCGCGAAAAGACGGCGCATGGCTGATGGGCCGCGGCTGGAATCAGGATTACTTCACGGACGTGGACCGCATGCCGAACCGCTACGATCTTGACCGCGTATCAACTGAAGTTCCGATCTGCGCGACGAGAGCGTGCGGCCACTGCCTCGTAGTCAACAGCAAAGCACTGGAACTCCTCGGCGTCACCGCAGATACCCCGCAGCCGGAGGGCGGAGAGATCGGTATGGAAAACGGTGAGCCGGACGGAAGATTCTTCGACAATGCAATGGAACCGGTTTACGACAGCATTCCGGTGCCGAGCAAAGAGGAAATCAAAGATATGATCCGCAGCGCCTGCAAAGCCCTGAACAGCTACGGCGTCACCAGCAGCCAGAGTGATGATTACTGCGTTTACCGCGCCGTTCCGTGGCAGACCGTCAACGAAGCATACAAAGAACTCGAGGAGTCCGGCGAGCTGACCGTCCGCGTTTACGAGCAGAGCAACTTTACCGATCTGGAATCCTTAAAAGGTTTCGTTGAGGCTGGAAATGTGACCGGCATCGGCACAGACCGCTTTAAAATCGGACCGCTGAAAATGCTCGGCGACGGCGCACTCGGTGCGAGAACAGCATTCCTCAGTCGCCCATACGCAGACGACCCGTCCACCTGCGGAATCCCGGTATTCACCCAGGAAACCATGGATGAGATGATCGGCTACGCCAATGCACACGGCATGCAGGCTGCAGTTCACACGATCGGTGATGCGTGCCTCGACCGCGTGTTAAGTGCCTATGAAAAAGCCCTTGCTGAAAACCCGAGAGAAGATCACCGCCACGGCATCGTGCACTGCCAGATCACAAGAGCCGATCAGCTTGAAAAAATCGCGAAAATGCATCTTCACGTTTACGCACAGAGCATCTTCCTCGATTACGATAACCATATCGTAGAGGAGCGCGTCGGCAAAGAGCTTGCGAGCACAAGCTACAGCTGGAAGGCGCTGATGAACAACGGCGTCTCCGTCAGCAACGGAACTGACTGCCCGGTAGAGCTGCCGGATGCCCTCGCCTGCATGCAGTGCGCTGTCACAAGAACAACGCTGCGCGACCATGTCGGCCCGTACCTGCCGGATCAGAAATTCACCGTACAGGAAGCACTCGACAGTTACACGATCCGCAGCGCCGAGGCAAGTTTCGAGGAGAACGTGAAAGGCCAGATCGCAGAAGGCATGATGGCAGACTTCGTCGTACTGGGTCAGAATCCGTTTGAGGTGGATGAGAGCACGATCAAAGACATTCCGGTGTGCCGGACGTATCTTGCCGGTGAACTGGTATATGAAGCATAAGAACATAACTCAAATGAGTAATAAATGTCAAATGAAAATTCATACAATGAAGGGAAAAACGTAAAATAAGATAACCTGAAAATAGTATGGAATAAAGACAGAAACAGAGGAGAACCTCCTGCGGCGATGAATGGTCGCAGGAGGTTCTTTTTTGATCCTGATAGGACCATACGGTCGTAAAAGAATCGAACAAATGGTTGCATAAAAGGGAGGGAATGTGCTATGATAAAGGAAATTTTACAAAAGGAAAAAACAGACAAATGCTTGGAAGAACACATTTTTTTATTGGAACAGCAGCGGCACTTGCTGTTTTACAGCCGCAGACGGTTCCCGCGCTTGTGGCCGGTGCCGGGGCTGCCGCGATCGGCGGTTTGATCAGTGACATTGATGTCGGCACTTCACAGGCGCACCGCGATGCCGATAAGATCACTACGGCAACAGTTGCAGTTGCGGTGCTCACAATTCTTGCGGAGTATAAACTGAATCTTGGAATTTACCGCCGCCTCACAAGCGACAGCAGCGTGCTGCGTCTCCTCGCCGGAACGGCAGCATTTTTGCTGATCTGCGCCTATGGGAAACAGCAGCCGCACCGCTCCTTCATGCATTCATTTGCGGCGCTGGCATTGCTGACGGCGTGCGTGGACATCATCTACCCGGATGTGTCCGCTTATTTTGCCGTGGGCTTTCTGTCCCATCTGGTGCTCGATTTTTTCAACCGGAAACCGGAAAAGCTGTTCTGGCCCTGGAAGAAGGGATTCTGCCTCGGACTCTGCTCAGCACGGGGACTTGTGAACCGCGCACTGCTCGGGTGCGGCATGGTATCTCTTGCTGTAATACTGGTGATCTCGGCGCCTGCAGGGCGGCTGATGGCTAAAATCATGCGGGCAATTTACGGATGAGATGGGATTGACAAAAAGATAACAAGACAAAGGAAGAAAAAGCAGGAATTTTTCGGTGTTAAAGTTAATATTTTATACATTTTATAGTAGGATTTTTGATTAAAATGATGTAAAATAGAAAACAGAAATCCGGCGTCCGTAATTGTTTTTGAAATGAACGAACAGGGAACCGCCGGCCCGTTACCGCAGCCGATTGCGGAGCGCAGCGCAACCGACAACAGAGATTAGAGCACAACAGGCAATACAGGAGTTAGTATGAACGAAGAAATGAAAAACCAAACAGAACAGTTACCGCTTTTAAAAGTACACATGATGGGAAGTTTTTTCCTGGAGTACGGCGACCAGCCGATTTCCTTCCGGAAAACAATGGCAACAAAATCGATGAGACTTCTGCAGATTTTCCTCTATAACAAGGACAATGGAATTTCCAGAGGAAGACTGTTGGAGAGCACATACGGAAGAGAAGATGTGGCGGACGCGGCAAACAGCCTGCGTGTCGGCGTACATCGCCTGAAAAGAAGCCTTGTCGAGGCAGGACTTCCGCAGTTTGAGTACATTTATACACAGAAAGGCGTTTACCACTGGACCAGCCCGATGCCGGTCGAGGTAGATGCGATTGATATCAAAAATAAGATCCTGGAAGCAGGAAAAGAGACAGACGAGAAAGCGCGCATGGATCAGATGATCGAAGCACTGGAGCTGTACACCGGAGAGTTCCTTGCAGATTTCGGCGAGGAAGAGTGGGTACAGGCGGAGCGCGCGCAGCTGAAAAAAGTATATTCCGATGCACTGAAAGAAGTAAGTGAGTATCTTCTGAAAAACGAGGAGTTCGATGAGCTGCAGAAACTGACTTCTGTTGCTTCCGAACTGTATCCGTTCGACGAGTGGCAGGCAGTCCAGATGCAGGCGCTGATCGGCCTGGAGAGATACAAAGAGGCCATGAAACTGTACGAGCAGACCTCGAAACATTACTTTGAAGAGCTTGGCGTTACACCGAGCGAGAAACTGGTGGAGCAGTACCGCTATCTGGGAAGCCGCATGGGCAGCAGACACCGCGTGATCGAAGAGGTACAGGCAGATCTTCAGGAGAGCCCGGGAGAAAAGGGCGGAGCATTCTTCTGTTCCCTCGCCGGATTCCGTGACTGCTACCGACTTGTTTACCGTATGTCCGAGCTGAACGGACAGATGCCGTGGCTGATGCTGTGCACCATTACAGACGGAAAAGGTTACCCGGCAAAAGGCGGTCCGCGCCTTGACCGTATGTCCGAAAAGCTGCTTGAGGTAATGAAACGCAGCCTGCGTCATTCCGATTTCTTTGCAAAATACAGCCCGTCCCAGTATGTGATTCTGCTGCAGGGCGGCAGCCAGAGAGGATGCGAACTCGTCTACAAGAGAATCAGCGAGCGCTTCTCCGAGGAGAAAAAAGGCTGGGCAAAGAATCTGAAATACAGTGCACTGCCGGCAATTCAGACCGAAAAAGAGCTTGAGTTCTTAGAAGGAGACGATGTTTTATGATTCGCGTACAGCTGCTTGGAAGATTCCGCATGTACGATGAAACACGCTGCCTCAACGAGGAAGCGATTCATTCCCCGATGATCACAAAGCTGCTGGTTTATATGATCTGCAACAAAAACCATATCGTAACACTGGAACAGTTAACCGAAGCACCCTGGACGGATGAGGAGAGTGAAAATCCGTACGGAGCACTGAAAAATATGATGTACCGTCTGCGCGGAACGCTGCGGAAGGTATGGCCGGTTGAGAGAGGATCATGCCTGCTATATGAAGGCTGTCATGGAACTGACGAAAAGCCTGGAGCACCGCAGACCGCAAAGGAAAAGTACAGGTTCTCAGTGATCTAAAAGAGCTTTATCAGGAACCAAGAGAATTAGAAAAAATAAATTAATTTTTAAGTTGACAGCAGACTAAACAAATGGTAACTTTAAGCTGTGATGAAACGAGCTTAAATCCAGAAAAAGTCTGCTGTCTTAAGTTAAATAAAGTACAACAGACAGGGAGGATAACAAACATGAGTTACAGAGAAGTATATGAAAAATGGTGCAATGATCCATATTTTGATGAGGCATCCAGAGAAGAGCTGAAAGCACTCGAAGGAAATGAGGCAGAAATCGAAGACCGTTTCTACCGTCAGCTTGAGTTCGGTACCGGCGGACTCCGCGGTGTCATCGGAGCGGGTACCAACCGCATGAACATCTACACCGTACGCCAGGCAACCCAGGGCCTTGCCAACTACATCATTTCCCAGAACGGACAGGAAAAAGGCGTAGCCATCGCACACGATTCCAGAAGAATGTCTCCGGAATTCGCACGCGAAGCAGCACTCTGCCTGAATGCAAACGGAATCAAAACGTATCTGTTCGAGTCCCTGCGTCCGACACCGGAGCTTTCTTTTGCTGTCCGTGAATTCGGCTGTATTTCCGGTATCGTCATTACCGCAAGCCACAACCCGAGAGAGTACAACGGATACAAAGTATACTGGGAGGACGGCGCACAGATTACACCGCCGCACGACAAAAACATTCTCGCAGAGGTAGCAAAAGTAACCGAGTTTTCTGCCGTTAAAACGATGGAAGAAGATGATGCAAGAGCAGAAGGCCTGTTCCAGGTCATCGGAACCGATTTTGATGACCGTTACGTCGCAAAATTAAAAGAGCAGAGCATTCATCCGGAAATCATCAAAGATGCGGCAAAAGATATGAAGATCGTCTACACACCGCTTCACGGAACCGGAAATGTGCCGGTACGCCGCGTTCTGCGCGAGCTTGGCTTTAATCAGGTTTACGTTGTAAAAGAGCAGAAAATGCCGGACGGAAACTTCCCGACGGTGGCTTACCCGAACCCGGAAGACGAGAAAGCATGGACACTGGCGCTGAAACTGGCAAAAGAAGTAGACGCTGACATCATCCTTGCAACCGACCCTGATGCAGATCGTCTCGGCGTTTATGCAAAAGACAGCAAGACCGGCGAGTACGTAAGCTTCACCGGAAACATGTCCGGTATGCTGATCGCAGAGTACATCCTGCGCGAGCGCACCAAGAACGGAACCATGCCGGAGAACCCGGCTCTCGTTGAGACGATCGTTACCACAGATATGGCAAAAGCAATCGCAAAAGCCTACAACGTGGCACTGATCGAAGTTCTGACCGGCTTCAAATACATCGGCGAGCAGATCAAGTTCTTTGAGCAGAGCGGTGCACACAACTATGTCTTCGGCCTGGAGGAGAGCTACGGCTGCCTGGCTGGAACATATGCAAGAGACAAAGATGCCTGCGTGGCAGTTATGATGCTGTGCGAGGTTGCTGCATACTACAAACAGCAGGGCAAGACACTGTGGGATGCCATGGTGGATATGTACGAAGAGTACGGCTATTACAAAGAGGGTCTTGCAACGATGACCTTAAAAGGTATCGACGGTGCAAAAGAGATCCAGACCATGATGACCAACTTCCGTGAGAACCCGCCAAAAGAGCTGGGCGGTTTCCAGGTTCTTGCCGTACGCGATTACAAAGCAGACGTACGAGTGGATCTCGTAAGTGGCGAGAAGAGCGCGACCGGACTTCCGTCCTCCAACGTTCTTTACTATGAGCTGGAAAACAACGCATGGTGCTGTGTGCGCCCATCCGGTACTGAGCCGAAGATCAAATTCTATTTCGGCGTAAAAGGCACATCCCTTGAAGATGCAGCCGAGAAACTGGAAAAATTAAAAAATGCAATGGTAACTGCTTAAACGCTGTGTGATATAGAAACAAAAAAAGGCCTCAGCCCGGCGGGTGAGGTCTTTTTGTACAAAAATCGGCCCGGCGGATCAAGCTTACCTGAAATAAGGAGAAGAAAATGGCGATTTTATATTATGATGAGAAAAAGCTTTTTCAGTTAAATACAGAGAATACGACGTATGTGATCGGCCTGAGCCCGGAAGGCTACGTCGGACATGTTTACTACGGACCCCTTCTGCACGGAGAGCCGGATCTGTATCCGCTCCGCATGGATGAGCCGCCGTTCACCCCGTCCGTCAATAAGAGAGAGAAATCTTCGTTCCTCGACCGTTTTCCAATGGAATACCCGACCGGAGGAGTCGGCGATTACCGTGAGAGCTGTCTGAATATAAGAAATGCACAGGGCCGTATGGGATGTGAGATTTTCTTTGATTCCTATGAAATTTTCAAAGGAAAACGCCCGCTGACCGGTCTTCCGGCTTCTTTTGGAACCGAGGACGAAGTAGAAACTCTGGAAATCACCTGCAAAGATCCTGTTCTTGATCTTGTTGTTGTCCTTTCCTACTCTGTTTTTACAAAAGAAAACGTTATCACCCGAAGTGTCCGCGTGAAAAATGAAGGCAGTGAAGCGCTGAAGGTAGAGAAAATCTACAGTGCCTGCCTCGATATGGACAACGAAGACTTTGAGATGCTTTCTCTTCATGGATCCTGGGGAAGAGAACGCCACATCCAGCAGGGTGCGCTCCGTTACGGAAAACAGCTCGTTTCCTCCGGAAAAGGAGAGTCCAGCCATCAGGAGCACCCGTTTGTGGCCCTGGTGACACCGGGAACGGATCAGGAGCGCGGCGAGGTTTACGCAATGCACTTCGTATATTCCGGCAACTTTATCGGACAGGTGGAAAGATGCCAGTTTGATACCGTTCGTATGGTCATGGGTATCAACCAGGAGGAGTTCTGCTGGAATTTAAAAGCCGGCGATGAATTCCAGGCGCCGGAGGTTGTTATGGTCTACTCTGCCGAGGGACTTGGCAAAATGACGCGTTCCTACCATGCATTTTATCGCAGACATATGATCCGCAGCCCGTACAACCACAAAAAACGCCCGATTCTGATTAACAACTGGGAAGCAACTTACTTTGATTTTGATACCGATAAACTCCTCGATATCGCAAGAGAGGCAAAAAAAGACGGCATCGAGATGCTTGTTATGGATGACGGCTGGTTCGGAAAACGAAATAAAGACGATTCTTCCCTCGGTGACTGGGTTGTCAACGAAGAGAAGATCAAAGGCGGCCTGAAAAATCTGGTTGACAAAGTGAATGAAATCGGTCTTGAATTCGGTATCTGGTTCGAGCCGGAGATGATCTCCCCGGACTCTGATCTCTACAGAGAGCACCCGGAATGGGCGATTCAGATTCCGGGAAGAGAAGCGACTGAGATCCGCTGCCAGTACGTGCTGGATCTCTCCCGCCCGGAAGTGCAGGATTATGCGTATGAATGTGTGGCAAAAATCCTGCGCAGTGCAAACATCAAATACGTGAAATGGGATATGAACCGTCAGTTAAGCGACCTGGGAAGCACCTACCTGGACAAAGATTCCCAGCAGGAGCTGTTCCACCGCTACGTGCTCGGTATGTATGCGATGCAGGAGCGTCTGGTACAGGAGTTCCCGGATCTGCTTCTGGAGAACTGCTCCGGCGGCGGTGCACGTTTCGATCCTGGAATGCTTTACTACAGCCCGCAGATCTGGTGCTCCGACGACACCGATGCGATTGAGCGTCTGGAAATCCAGGAGGGAACAGCCCTCATTTACCCGCTCTGCTCAATGGGTGCACACGTCAGCGTATGCCCGAACCACACGGTTGGCCGTGTAACTCCGTTTACAACGAGAGGCCATGTGGCACTGGCCGGAACGTTCGGCTATGAGCTTGATATCACAAAACTGCCGGAAGAAGAGAGAAAGCTGATTCCGGAGCAGACCGCAATGTATCACAAATATCATGAACTGATCCGCGAGGGAGAGTATTACCGTATTCTTTCCTGTCGTGAAAACCACAGATCCGACTGCTGGGCAGTAGCATCGGAGGATAAAAGCGAAGTGCTTGTGACCTACGT
The DNA here is from genome assembly GCF_003479105.1 of Blautia sp. AF19-13LB. Taxonomy (NCBI): domain Bacteria; kingdom Bacillati; phylum Bacillota; class Clostridia; order Lachnospirales; family Lachnospiraceae; genus Blautia; species Blautia sp. AF19-13LB. The sequence goes on along the minus strand of NZ_QUGO01000008.1, from coordinate 107,474 downwards.
ACAGGTGCTGGCACAGGCAAATATGCCGTCCCGCAAGGTTCGCCTGCGCGGCTTTGATCCGGCGAAAAAATATCGTCTGGAGGGAACCGATGAGGTTTACAGCGGCGAGATGCTGATGAATGCCGGTTTCCGGATGAAAGATTTCTGGGGTGATTTCGTCAGCAGACTGTATCACTTTGTTGCAGTAGACTAAGGAGCAACGGATATGGCAAAAGTAAGATTGGCAGATATTGCAAAGGTGGCGGGCGTCAGCGCCGTCACCGTGCATAACGCGATTACAGGACAGAAAGGGGTCAGCGATGAGATGCGTGCCCGGATTCTGGAAATTGCAAAGGAAATGGGGTACCGCCAGCCGGGAAGCGGAGCGAGAAATACACAGGGAAAAAGCCTGCGCTGCATCGGAGTGGTGATTCCGGAACGGTATCTGGCAGAGTATACGACATTTTACTGGAAAATGTATCAGGAGATGGCACTGGCGGCGACGGAAAAGAGCTGTATGGTGACCGTGGAGATCCTGAAACAGGAGATGGAAGATGAGATGATCGTGCCGTGCATCGCCAAGGAGCAGACCGTCGATGCACTGATCCTTATGGGAGACACGAGCCGCGATTACATCCACTATCTGAAGAAAAACGTGGATCTTCCGATCGTATTTCTGGATTTCTACGACAATGAGCTGGCAAAAGATGCCGTGATCGCAGATAACTTTCACGGAATGTATCTGATGACGGAATACCTGTATGAGCATGGCCTGACCAAGCTGGCTTTTGTCGGTTCGATTCATTTTTCCAGCAGTATCATGGATCGGTACTGCGGTTTTTCCAAGGCTGTTCTGGAACACCGCGATGTGACACCGGCGGAATGGATTCTGGAGGACCGTGATGAGCGGGGCCAGATCGAAATTCATCTCCCGGAACAGATGCCGGAAGCGTTCGTCTGCAACTGCGACCTGACCGCCGGCCTTCTGATGCTCGAGCTGGAAAAACGCGGCATCTCCGTGCCGGAGGATGTTTCCGTTGTCGGCTTCGACAATTACCTGTATCCGGGTTTCCCGGATCTCAAGATCACTTCGTATGAGATCAATACGAAGGCGATGGTAAAAGTAGCGCTCGAAAAAGCGCTGAAGCAGATCCGCGGCGCGGCATCCGGCAAAAATATGGAAATTGTCTCCGGACAGCTGGTGCCGAAAGAGAGCGTAAAGCTTTGATTTTTATAACTGAATTATAAATTAAGAAACGGGGCATTTTGAAATGCCCCGTTTTTGTACATATTACACAACAAAGTCACTTAAAAATTGACAGTATCTAACGGAACTTATTTTTTTAAGTGATTTCCAGTTGAAAAATTAATCATCTATGTTAAAATTAAGCTAAAGGACTGGGCGTGAGGGTGATAAAACACGGCGGTTCGGAGAAAAAAGAATGAAAAAACAAGATTCTGTCCACTAACAGAAACTTAAAAAAACAAAGTACAACTCATAAACAAACAATATTTTTCATGGAGGTTTCAAAAAATGAGCGAAGTTAAAATGATTGGAGATGCTGTCAAAAATATGCCATGGCAGGAAGGCCCGGCTGAGTTTTCCGGTGCACCGGTATGGAGATACAGCGAGAATCCGATCATCGGAAGAAATCCGGTGAAGGAAGTAGCAAGAATCTTCAACAGCGCCGTTATGCCGTACGGCGACGAGTTCATCGGAGTATTCCGTGGTGAGCAGACAAACGGAATCCCGTACATCTACCTTGGAAGAAGCAAAGATGCGATCCACTGGAATTTCGATGAGAACAAAATCCAGTTCGTTGACGAAGAAGGCAAACCGTTCATGCCGGTTTACGCATATGACCCGCGTCTTGTAAAAGTAGAAGATACCTACTACATCATCTGGTGCCAGGACTTCTACGGTGCAGCCATCGGAATGGCAAAAACAAAAGATTTTGAAACCTTCGTACGTGTGGAGAATCCATTCCTTCCATTCAACAGAAATGCCGTTCTCTTCCCGAGAAAAATTAACGGCAACTTCGTGATGCTGTCCCGTCCAAGCGACAGCGGCCACACACCGTTCGGTGACATCTTCCTGTCCGAGAGCCCGGATATGCTGTACTGGGGCAAACACCGCCACGTCATGAGCAAGAGCCCGGAGTGGTGGGAGTCCTTAAAGATCGGCGGCGGCGCAGCTCCGATTGAGACCAACGAAGGATGGCTGCTGTTCTACCACGGTGTAAGCGGCACCTGCAATGGCTATGTATACAGCATCGGCGGCGCAATCCTCGACAAAGAGAATCCGTCCATCGTAAAGTACCGCTGCCAGAACTTCCTTCTGACACCGGAAGAGTGGTATGAGGAGAGAGGCTTCGTTCCGAACGTAACCTTCCCGTGCGCAACCATTCACGATGCAGAGACCGGAAAGATCGCGATCTACTACGGCGCAGCCGATACGTATGTAGGACTGGCATTCACAACCGTAGATCTGATTGTAGATTATATCAAGAAAAACAGTGTCGTACGCGAGTCTGACACCGAAATTGGAAGAAGATAAGAAAGAAGGAAAGAAGGAAAGAAAAGATGCAGTCTTTGGCAAAGGAAGTAAAGCAGGAGCTTACTGGACGGATCGTTCCGTTCTGGGAGGGCTTAAGAGATGAGGAATACGGCGGATTTTACGGCTATCAGGACTTTGATCTGAACGTGCAGAAAACGTATGAGAAGGGCTGCATCTTAAACAGCAGAATTCTCTGGTTTTTCTCGAATGCGTACCTGACCTTAAAGGACGAGAAGCTGCGCGCCGATGCGGAGCATGCGTACCGCTTTATGAAACAGGCGTGTGTGGACCGCGAGTACGGTGGCGTGTTCTGGTCTGTCACCTACGACGGAAAACCGCTCGATACGACAAAGCATACGTACAATCAGGCATTTGCAATTTATGCGCTGTCTACGTATTTTGATGCGACGGGCGACACCGAGGCGCTGGAGCTGGCAAAATCGCTGCAGCAGATCATCGAGACACACTGCACCGACGAGTACGGTTATCTCGAGGCATTTACCCGCGATTTCAAGCCGGAGAGCAATGAAAAGCTCTCGGAGAACGGCGTCATGGCAGAGAAGACCATGAATACGCTGCTGCATGTTTTCGAAGCATATACCGAGCTGTACCGCGTGACAAAGGATCCGTTTACCGGTGACCGTCTCCGCTTTATGATGGATCTCTTCGCGGATAAAGTATACAACAAAGAAAAAGGCCGTCAGGAAGTATTTTTCGACCGGACATGGAATACGCTGATTGATCTGTATTCTTATGGCCATGATATCGAGACTTCCTGGCTGATCGACCGGGGTACAGAAGTACTCGGCGATCCGGCTTACCGGGAAAAACTGCTGCCGATCACCGGAGAGATTGCGGAAAATATCTACAATACGGCATACAAAAATCATTCGCTGATGAATGAGTGCGAGCGCGGTGTGGATGATACCACAAGAGTCTGGTGGGTACAGGCAGAAGCTGTCGTTGGATTTTTAAATGCATGGCAGAAAAAACCGGAGGAAACAAAGTATCTCGATGCGGCAAAAGACATCTGGGGCTACATCAAGGAATATGTGATCGACAAACGAGAGGGGTCTGAGTGGTTCTGGTGCGTGAATGCAGACGGAAGCCCGATTCATGAGCCGATTGTAGAACCGTGGAAATGCCCGTATCACAATGGACGTATGTGTATGGAAGTAATTGGGAGGTTAAAAGATGCTGAATAAACAGTATTATGTGGAAAAAGCCAAGGTAGACCGCCTTGTGGCAAGAAAGAACACAAAAGCAGATTTTTACAACGGTATTTATGACCGCTATGAGTATCCGGTGCTGACAAGAGAGTTCGCTCCTGTTCACTGGAGATATGATCTGGATGAGGAGACGAATCCGTACTTTATGGAGCGTCTCGGCATCAACGCTGTGATGAACTCCGGCGCGATTTATCTGAATGGAAAGTATTATCTCGTTGTCCGCGTGGAGGGCAATGACAGAAAATCTTTCTTTGCTGTTGCAGAGAGTGATACTGGTATCGACGGATTCCATTTCTGGGATTACCCGGTTGTGCTGCCGGATACCTGCGCAGAGGAAACCAACGTTTATGACATGCGTCTGACCCAGCACGAGGACGGCTGGATTTACGGAGTGTTCTGCTCTGAGAGCAAGGACAAAAACGATCCGGATCTGTCCGCGGCTGTTGCTGAGGCTGGTATCGTAAGAACGAAAGACCTGAAGACCTGGGAGCGTCTGGACAACCTGAAAACCTTACGTTCTCCGCAGCAGAGAAACGTTGTTCTGCATCCGGAGTTCGTAGACGGAAAATATGCCTTCTACACCCGTCCGATGGATGGTTTCATTGAGACCGGAAGCGGCGGAGGAATCGGCTTCGGACTCTGCGATGATATCACACACGCTGTCATCGACGAGGAGAAGATCATCAGCAAACGTATTTATCATACCCTGACCGAGTCCAAAAACGGTGCCGGAGCAGTGCCGATCCGCGGTAAGAAATGCTGGATCAACATTGCACACGGTGTAAGAAATACAGCAGCAGGCCTTCGCTACGTTCTGTATGTCTTCGGTACCGATCTGAACGATCCGTCCAAAGTCATTGCAGAGCCGTCCGGTGTATTCCTGGTTCCGCTTGGAAAAGAGAGAGTCGGAGACGTTTCCAACGTTGTATTTACAAACGGCGCGATTGCGCGTGAGAACGGAGAGGTTTACATCTACTATGCATCCTGCGATACAAGAATGCATGTAGCAACCACCACAATCGACAAACTCGAGGACTATCTGTTCAACACACCGCAGGATCCGCACAGATCCCCGGACTGCGTAAAACAGAGATGCGAGCTGATCTCCAAAAACCTGGAGCTGCTGAAAAACGAGAAATAAAAGCGTCCGCTACGGCGCATCGGGATCTGTAAAGGTCATGAAAACCTGGAAAGTGTTTCGAGAAGAACCGAAACGTCAACGGGTTTCGCGATATGGGCGTTCATGCCGGATTCCAGTGCTTTTCGGCGGTCCTCTTCAAACGCGTTTGCCGTCATGGCGACAATCGGGATTTCCCCGCGTTTTCCCGGGAGTGCACGGATCGCTTCTGCGGCCTGATAGCCGTTCATGTTCGGCATCTGAATATCCATCAGAATAACATTGTAATAATCTTCTGGTGCGTTCTGGACTGCTTTTAAGCAGAGGGCGCCGTCTTTTACGTGCTCGGCGTGAATGCCGTTTTCTTCCAGAACGGTGAGTACAATTTCTGCATTCAGGTCATTATCCTCGGCAAGCAGCACGCGTTTTTCGGAAAGCGTCTGCAGGGACTGCTCGAGAATCTCGTCTTTATGCTGGTGAGCCGCAAGCTGTTCTTCGGTCGGAAGTCCAAACGTGAGGCAGACCGTAGTTATTGTTCCGGCACCGAGTTCGCTTTCCACATCGATCGTTCCGCCCATCAGATTCACGAGGGATTTGACGATCGGAAGGCCGAGGCCGGTTCCGGTGATGTGGCTTTCGGTGGAGGAATGTTCTCTTGTAAATTCTTCAAAAATATGCGGCAGATACTCTTTGCTCATGCCGATGCCGTTGTCCTTCACGGTGATGCGGTAGGAGGCAAAGCCCTTCCTTGGTGCCGGTGTCTCTTCGATTTTTACGGAAATTTTTCCGCCCTCCGGCGTATACTTGATGGAGTTGCTGATGATATTCAGCAGAATCTCCCGTATTTTTGTCCGGTCGCAGAGGATGGCATCGTGTTCCACCGTGTTGTAACAGAGATAGGAAAGATTTTTGCTTTTTAACGAAGGCTCAAACACTGCATTCAGGGAATTGATCAGCTCGCTGTAGCTGCCGAGCTCGATTTTCAGCGAGGCCTTACCGCTCTCAATGCGCGCCATCTCAAGCACGTAGTTGATCAGGGAGAGCAGAAAACTGCTGGAGGACTTGATTTTTGCAATGTAGTCGACCGCGCGGTCCTTCTCGTCGATGTGCTTTTCCAGCAGATCCGAGAAACCGATGATGGCATTCATCGGGGTTCGGATGTCGTGGCTCATGTTGAACAGAAAACGTGTTTTTGCTTCGTTGGCAGACTGTGCTTCCTGTACGGCTTTTTCCAGTTCTGCTGCGTGAATCTCGTCTTTATAGCGGCGCATCTGGAACTGCAGAAAACCAATAGAGGCAAGCAGGGAAAGGATGAGTCCGAGTGCAAAGGAAACAAAAACCTGCAGCGGACTGAGCCAGCCGTTTTTCGGTACAATTTCAAAATGCCAGGTGTCGTTCGGCACGGTGCAGAGAACTTCGATGGCATCGGAACGCCGGGAATTGCCGGAGTGTGCGATGGAAACGTGTTCGCCGGTGGCCGGAGAAATTTTCCAGAGTTCGTAGGTGTAGCCGGCTTCTTCCAGTGTATCCAGTTCAATTTCGTTCAGAAACGATTCCCAGTCGAGAACGAGAATCGAAAAGCCCCAGAAGGTCTGGTCACCGTTGGCATCGGTGGTATAAATCGGGTCAAAGAGCAGTGCTCCGATGTCGCCCTGCTGCAGCTCAAACGGTCCTGCAATCGTGTATTCGCCGCTCTCTTTGGCAAGGCGTGCCTCCTGTTTCCGGGCAGGATGCTCGAGCATGTTAAGTCCGAGTGCGGCTTCGTTTCCGCTCATCGGATAAATCAGTGTGACAATGCCGTCCTTTGCAAGCTCATGTGCTTTGATGACATTCTGGTCGTCCTGCATCAGCGAGGAGAGGACGGAAAACTCTTCGTCATTGACGGTATAACCGGCTTCAATCATGTGTTTCATCAGATTGGATTCGGCAAGATAATGGTTTAACTGCGATTTCACGCGGCCGATGGTCGTCTGTGCGGTATAGTCAGCTTTCAGCTTTGCTTCCTTTAACTGATTCTGATACAGAAAAACGGCGCAGAGCTCGACAAGAAAAAATGTAATAAAAAACAGCAGAAGCGCCTGAAATCGAATCTGTTTTTGCGTTAATTTTGTTTTCATATCGGATGCTCATCTAAATTCGTAATATTTCCGGCTTTTTCAGGTGATTTTTTTGAGTAAAAACGAAGGCCGGAGTTAAAAATATTATATCGGATTTACCCTGGGATTTCAATAAAAGAAGCGTTAAGTTTGAAAGAGAACGGGATGAAATGAATGGGAAATGTAATGCATAAGAAGAAAATTGCCAGAATGGGCGGAGAATGGAATTGCCAGATAGTTGCTCATTATATCAAAATCATTTATAATAGGGACAGACGACACAGAATGAAGGATTGACAATACAATGGACTATGTGATTTTTGACCTGGAATGGAACCAGTGTCCCTATGGAAAAGGAAAAGAGAACCCGAAGCTGCCATTTGAGATTATTGAGATCGGCGCGGTGAAGATGGATGGTGAGCGGAATGTGCTGGGAACGTTTCACCGGATTGTAAAACCGGTGGTCTACCAGCATCTCCATCACCGGACGCGCGAGGTCGTCGGACTGACAGAAGAGGATCTGCAGAACGGAATCCCATTTGCGCAGGCCGTGCAGGAATTTTTTGCATTCTCCGGCGGTGCGTGCATGTTCGGCACCTGGGGACCGGGAGACCTGACGGAGCTCCAGCGGAACATGAAATTTTATAACCTCCTGTCGCTGATCCGCGGGCCGATTCATTTTTACGATGTACAGAAACTGTTCGCGATCCAGTACGAAACGATGAAGAGCCGCCGGGCGCTCGAGTACGCCGCCGACTTCCTCCATCTCCCGAAGGACGAGCATTTTCATCAGGCGCTTTCGGATGCAAAATATACGGCCGACATTTTTGCGCGCATCGATATGGATGTTGTGCTGGCGTACGACTCGATCGACGTATATCAGAACCCGAAATCGAAAAAAGAGGAGATCCACGCCGTCTATAATGGCTACACGAAATTCATCTCCCGCGAATTCGACACAAAAGAAGAAGCCATGCACGACCGCGAGGTCTGCAGCACGCACTGCTGCATCTGCGGGAAAACGGCAAGAAAACGCTTACGCTGGTTTTCGGCCGGCGGGAAAAACTACTACTGCGTAGCCTGGTGCCCGGAGCACGGATATTTGAAAGGCAAAGCCCGCATGAAACATTCGGATGAAGGAAAACTCTTCGTCGTGAAAACCATCCGCATCAGCAGCGAACAGGAGGCGGGGGAAATCCGGCAGAAGAAAGAGAACCTGCGGAAGAAGAGGAATCAGAAGAGGAAAGAAATGTAAGAAAGGCAGAGGAAATGGAAACGGGATAAAAGGTTTCATTTCTTCTGCCTTTTTAATTGGAAAACAGAGCGGGATCGGTTATAATAAAAATTGAAGAAACTATCGATAAAAGCAGGTTTGTCGGTAGTTTTCTGTTATAGAAAAGAAATGGGGGCAGAGCCGGAGATGATGCATGTGGAAGCGGTGGATCGGGAAGGGCTGCGAAGAAGAGTAAAAGATCCCTTCTATCAGAATACAATATCCATTCTTGCTATGGAGAATGATCAGGTTCTTGGGCGGATTGAGTATCATTTTTACGGATGTATGCAGGACGGTTACCGGATGGCGTATGTGGACTGGGTTTATGTGCTGCCGGAAGCCAGACATAAAGGCGTTGCGCAGGGGCTGTTTCAGGAGATGGAAAAAGACTGCAGGAAACATGGGATTAACCAATATTATCTGATTCGGGCGACAAATCCAAATGCAGATAAATTTTATCACAGCTTTGAAAACGCAGAGCTTGATGAGGAGCCGTTTTTACGGAAAGAACTGAAAGAATAAGAAAAGACAAAAGGACGAAAAACAATGGCAAAATTATATTTCCGCTACGGCGCGATGGGCAGTTCGAAATCTGCTAATATTTTGATGGTTCGCTATAATTATGAGGAGCGCGGGCAGTATGCTGTCCTGTTGAAGCCGCGGACGGACAACCGCGACGGAGAACATGAAATCAAGTCCCGCATCGGGCTGGAGGCACCGGCGGAATATGTGGATGAATTTTTAAAAGAAATTTCAGAGACCTGGAGTACAGACAGCGGGGAATACCGGTATCACGGAAAGAAAGTGGATGCGGTTCTGATCGACGAGGCGCAGTTTCTTTCTCCGGAGGAAGTTGATACGCTTTCGGACATCGTGGATTTTTATGGGATTCCGGTTCTCTGCTACGGTCTGCGTGCGGACTTCCAGACACATCTGTTTCCGGGTTCGAGAAGATTGATGGAAATCGCTGACATCATCGAGGAAGTCCCAACGGTCTGCTGGTGCGGAAGACGGGCGCAGTGCAATACGAGATACGCAGACGGAAAAATCGTTCGGGAAGGCGCGCAGATTTTCCTTGGATCGAACGAGAGTTATGTGGCGCTTTGCAGGAAACATTATAAAGAAGGAAAGCTGTGGAAGGAAGATGAGTAAGATAACAATATATGAAGTACAGGAGAGAATGCCGCGGATGGAAACGCTGGTGGAACTGTGGGAAGCTTCCGTCCGTGCGACACATCATTTTCATCGTTAATAGGAGCTTCTTTTGCAACAACATCCATTCGTATCAGTTTATCAAGAATATCCACAAGAGCAGGTCCGCTGGAAACATTTGATTGCTGCAATATAATCTTTTCTGGGATAATACTCCGTTTTGCACCATGCTTTTTATCGCTGGGGAACATCAGAAAAAGGATATGGAAAAAAGCCGATGGAGATGTTTTTGATTAAAAAACTTTAGGAATAACAGCAGGGGAGAGTGAAATGAAAAAAATATTTTTAATGAGGCATTCCATCCCGGAAAAAGGGGATATGCCGAATGAGCAGATTCCTCTATCGGAAGAGGGAAAAGAGCTTGCTGTATCAAAAAGAAATATATTTTCAAATGTGGACAGATGCTTTTCTTCACCTTATCGGAGAGCAATGGAAACGGCTGAATTCATCGCAGATCACCCGGTCATTGTGAAGGAGCTGCATGAAAGAACGATCGGGGATGCCAGGGAGGATTTCTGGCTGAAACAGTATGAAGATCACGATTTTCGCAATCCGGGCGGGGAATCGTTAAATCAAGTGAAGGTGCGGATGAAAACCGCGATCGATTCTATCGTCGGACAGATGGAAGAAGGAGAAACAGCACTCGTGGTTTCTCATGCGACGGCGATCTGTGCATATTTGCTTTCTTACTGTGAAATTGAAGTGAAAGATGCGGAAAACAAAGTAAGAAAAATATCCTTCCATGGAAAAGAAATCCTGAATGGCAGATTTCAGCCGGCAGATGGATTTGAAATCCTTTTTGAAAACGATATTTTTTCGGATATTCGTGTTATGGGGAGAGAAAAATGAAAACATTATATTTGATCGGCGGAACGATGGGCGTTGGCAAGACGACGGTAAGTCAGCAGCTGAAAAAAGATCTGGCGAACAGCGTTTTTCTTGACGGCGACTGGTGCTGGGACGCCGATCCGTTTCAGGTGACGGATGAGACGAAAGAGATGGTGATGGACAACATCTGTTATCTGCTGAATAACTTTCTGCATTGCAGCGCTTATGAAAACGTTATTTTCTGCTGGGTGATGCATGAGCAGAGTATTGTTGATGAAATCGTCAGTAAGCTGGACACGGAAGAATGCAGAGTGATTAAAATTTCGCTGATCGTGGATGAAGCAAATTTGCGGAAGCGGTTATTATCCGACATCGCAAATAAGATTCGTACGGAAGAGATTATGGACAAAAGCATTGCACGAATTCAGATGTATCAGGTACTTGATACGGTAAAAATTGATACGAGTAATAAGAGTGTCTGTGAAATTACAGAGGAAATTGCAGCACTTTAAGATCAAAAAACAAGGAGCCAAACCAAAATGACCGAACGAATCATAGACAATGAACTCCGGCTGATCCCATATTACAGGAATGACGAGGCCTCTCTTCCGTGGTATCAGGATCTGGACGTGTGTAGGCAGGTGGACAACCGGGAGAAGCCGTATGATGTGGAGCTGTTGCATCGGATGTATGATTATCTTACCGCGCACGGTGACTGCTATTATATAGAATATAAGGGCGTGCTGGTGGGAGATGTTTCGCTGAGAGAGAATAGTGAAATCGCTGTCGTTGTCTGTAAAGAATACCAGAATCAGCATATTGGAAGACGGTGCGTTCTGGAGATGCTGAAGCTTGCAAGAGAAAAGGGAATGGAGCGGGTAAAAGCCAATATTTATTCTTTTAATGGACAAAGCCAGCGCATGTTCCAGTCGGTCGGATTTGAGAAAACGGCGGAGGAATGGTATGAGTCTAAGCTGTAAGTGATTGCAGAGAAAGAGAGAAGAAATGAACATAAAATACAATCAGCTGTGCATTAGAAATGCCGAAAAGAAAGATTGTGAACAATTAGCCGTCTGGTGGAACGATGGAACCGTCATGGCCCACGCCGGATTTCCAAACGGGCTTGGGACAAGCGCAGCGGAAATTGAAAAACAGATTGCCGACGACAGCGATGAAACAAGACGAAGACTCATCATAGAATACAACGATGTGCGAATCGGCGAAATGAGTTTCTATGTATTCGAAAATCATCGATATGAAATCGGAATCAAAATCTGCGAATCCGATTACCAGGAAAAAGGCATTGGAAGAGTTGTACTGAGCATGCTCATAGAAGAATTGTTCCGCATGGGAGCCAACGTTATTTTTCTTGATACCAACCTCAAAAACACAAGAGCACAGCATGTCTACGAAAAACTCGGCTTCCGCAAAATCGCAGTCCATTACAATTCCTGGAAAAATCAGCTGGGGGAAATGGAATCTTCTGTCGACTATGAGCTGACGGCGGATGAGTTTTGCAATCTGAAATAGAAATTGTAAAATAAATGAGGGACGAGTGTAAAGAAAGTTCGATGGGAGAAAGAAGTATGGTATCTTTGACATTGTCTAAAAAAGAAATGGGTTTTCACTGGGTAAGGTTTATGCCTGACAGGACTTGCTCGTTTCTTTTTTTGCTTTATAAACGATTATAATTTATCCATTGCGGCAGTGTTAATGTAAAAACAGCAAGTCCTCTTGACAATGTGATTAGCCTGAACTAACATGAAGCTATAAGAAACATAAACGGTAGTCTGAGGAGGAATGTGAGATGCTGTTGTTGCAAAACATATTATACTGTCTTCTGTTTATTCTGATGGTAAAGTGTCTGGTAAGAAATGATGGAATGAACTGTGTTTATTTTTACCCAAAGGAATATATAGAAGAAGCCGATAAACGTGGACTGATCGACAAAGATGCGGTCATGAAAAAAGGAAAGCAGGTTATGATTTCATTTTGCATCATTTTGTTCGTGGTGCTGATCGCGATCATTTTTGTCTGGAATAAAGTCACCGATTTCAAGACGGCATATCTCCAATCCTACCTCTTCCTTGTGGTGATGAACTGGTTCGACGGAATTATGCTTGACCGGGTGTGGGTTGGACACAGTAAAATATGGGAGATCAAAGGAATGGAAGGGATTCCGTACATAAAACCATGGAAAACCGTGCTGACAAAACGAGACCTGGCGACGATTCTGTATCTGATCATTGCACTTGTGACAGCTGGGATTGTAGTGCTGGTTGGGAAAATCTGTTAAGAGACAGCATTGAAAAAAAGAGAAGAATATTATATACTACTCATGAGTAGTATTTTTGCGTAAGGGACTTTCGGAATATATAGGAAGTTAAATATCTCTGTTTTACTGGAGCAAATCAGTAAAACAGAGATATTTTTATGCCGCAGGCGTACCAAATTTGATTCGAAAAATTTTTGGCATTGAGAACGAAGGACGGAGACGGTATAATGGAAGCAGAATTTTAACATCAGTAGACAAGAAGCCCCCCGCTTCTAAAGCGGTGGGATGAATTGTTAAAAGAAACATAACAGCAGTGGCGGGCGGAGAGAAATCGGTATCCTCCATTGACATGAGGTAAGTCACAGTCGAACTATTTTCGACATGTCAGACTCCGTGAAAATACCGACTGTGAGTTGAAACAACAGAAAAGGTATAAAACATGAGATATCAGATCAGAAATGCCAGAGTCCAGTTTGGCGCAGACACGATTTTAAACAGTGTGAATTTCGAAATTCACGACATAGAAAAAATTGCAATTGTCGGCAGAAACGGATGCGGAAAAACGACGCTTCTGCGGCTGATTGCCGGGGATATTGAGATGAGTAATCTGGACAGCGACGAGAGCTGCGGAATTACGATGAGCGGAAAACAGAACATCGGTTTTTTGCGCCAGATTAATTTTACCGATGGAGATGTGCCGGTAAAAGAGGAGCTGGAGAAGGCTTTCTCAGAAGTCTTTGCGTGCGAGGCACGAAAAAAGGAAATCGAAAAGCTGCTCGCCGAGACGGAAGATCACAAAAAGCTGCTGGCGGAGTACGATTTTCTGGAGCGGAGAATCGAGAGTCTGCACGGGTACAGCTGGAAAAAAGATATGGAAACGATGTTTCAGAAATTTGGTTTTGCGCTCGAAGATCTGGAAAAACCGATCGGTGAATTTTCGGGCGGACAGCAGACAAAAATTGCCCTAATTCAGCTCCTCTTACAGCGCCCGGACATCCTGCTTCTGGACGAGCCGACCAACCACCTCGACATCGCTGCAGTGGAGTGGTTGGAAAATTATCTGAAAAGCTACGAAAATGCCGTTATCATTGTATCACATGACCGCATGTTTCTGGACCGCGTGATTGATGTGACGTATGAAATCGAATACGGTGACATCAAACGGTATCCGGGAAATTATTCGGCATTTGTGAAACAAAAAGAAGAAGCACAGATCAAACAGGAAAAAGACTATGAAGCGCAGCAGAAGGAAATCGAGCGTCTGACGGCGTGGATTGAAAAATGGAAAAACACACCGACAAAAGTTGCGGCCACCCGTTCGAAACGAATGGCGATCGAGCACATGGTAAAAATTGAGAAACCGCGGCGGTTTGACACGAGGACATTCCACGCCTTATTCCATCCGGTACGCGAAAGCTATACGGATGTGCTCACGATGAAGAAACTGAAAATCGGATACGATACCGTCCTGAGCGAGGTTTCGGCCGTCATCAAAAAAGCAGAACGGATTGTGATCATCGGAGAAAACGGAAAAGGAAAGTCGACGCTTCTGAAAACCGTTGTGGGCGAAATCAAGGCATTAGGCGGAAGCTATCAGTTTGGAAACCGCGTGGATTTTGCCTACTTCGATCAGCACCAAGCAGTCAACCAGAAATTCGACCCGGAGCAGACGGTGCTCGACTATTTCTGGAGTCTTTATCCGAACCTGCTTCGCAACGATGTCCGAAGCGCACTGGGAGCCTTTCTGTTTTCCGGTGAGGATGTCGAAAAGAAAATGGGGCAGCTCTCCGGCGGTGAAAAAGTGCGGCTGGAGCTCTGCCGGATTTTCTATACGAAACCGAATTTCCTGATCCTGGACGAGCCGACGAATCACATGGATCTGGCGGGAAAAGAAGCGCTGGAAAAAATGCTGACCAGCTACGAGGGAACCGTTCTGTTCGTATCGCACGACCGTTATTTCATCAACCAGGTGGCAACCGGCATTCTGGAGTTCGGCGAGAGCGACGTACAATTTTACGGAATGAATTATGCACAGTATCTCGAAGAAATCAAACGGCAGACACCGGGCAGAGAAACGGGAAATGCGGGAGGAATTGTACGGAAATCAGCCGACGTTCCGACACTGGATGATGTGTTTGACAAAAAGAAATATTATAATCCGGGAAAAATTCTGTCCCGCTTAAAACGGCAGCTCGAAAAATACGAGGAGCAGCTTGCGGAGAGTGAGAGCAGAATGTCAGAACTTCAACTGGAAATGATGGACCCGGAACTTTCCGCAGATTACGAACGGCTGATGGAGCTTCAGACGAAAATAGACGAAGAAAATCAGACACAGGAATCCCTGCTGGAACGCATGATGGAAACGGAACTGGAACTCGAAGAGATGGAAACACAGGACGAATAGAGAGGTGAGTACCATAGAAAAGATAGATCAGTCTAAAAATGGACTATCATGAAAATGAAGTTTTTCTCGTTTTAGGATATTCGGTTTGTTATATTTTGTAAAGTATTCTGCACCCATGACTGGTATGCATTCGTAAGCGGGGCTGAAATCTTTCGGATAAAAAAGTCAAATTTTGTTGACAACCCCGAAGACATTTGATAGTATTTATCAAGTAATGTAATATTCCATGAGGGAGTAGTTAGCACGAATGTGTGATTTGTCAACATTCTGATTATAAGAAAAGAGTATAATCTGGCAAATCTTAAATAATGAGACTCATGTATATCGATGAATCACCGGTGTATCGCATATCGGATGTTCCTTGATATACATGAGTCTTTTTTTGCGGATAATGAGTAAAACCTGCTTCTGTTAACGATACTATTTTGGAATATATGCTTGGAAAACAAAGGAGGAAAACATGGAAAATTTCATCAACAACGCCCCGTTTGCTCTTGTGCTTGTCTGTCTCGTCATCGGTTTTGTCCTGCTGATCAAAGGTGCGGACTTTTTCGTAGAAGGAAGCTCAAGCGCAGCAAAGAGACTGCACGTTCCGTCGATCATCATCGGACTGACCATTGTTGCCATGGGAACATCACTTCCGGAGACCGCGGTCAGTGTATCGGCTTCACTTACCGGCAACAACGAGCTCGCAGTCAGTAATGTCATCGGTTCCAATATCTTTAACCTGATGGTTGTCATCGGTGTCTGTGCCGTACTGACTACCGTAGAAGTCGCAAAGGAAACCATCAAAAGAGACATCCCGCTGTCCCTGATCTGCGCCGGACTTTTAATGGTTTTAGGAATCAGCGGACTCGGCGATAAATCCGGTATGATGCTCGGTCACCTGGACGGCGTGATCTTAATTGGATTCTTTGCAGGTTACATTGTCTACATGGTTCAGATTGCATTAAAGGCAAACCGCGAAGGAAAAAAAGTCGAAATTGAAGGCGGTTCCGACGAGGACATCAAGCTGCTTTCCGTTCCGAAGAGTATCGTGTTCATCGTCGGCGGAGCAGTCGCCATTGCAGTCGGCGGAGATGTGACCGTAGATGCCGCAGCGAGAATTGCGGGCGATCTCGGAATGAGCCAGACTCTGATCGGACTGACCATTGTTTCCATCGGAACTTCCCTTCCGGAACTCGTAACTTCTATCGTTGCTGCGAGAAAGAATGAAGTTGATATGGCACTTGGCAATGCGATCGGTTCTAATATCTTCAACATTCTTATGGTACTTGGCATTGCATCCGCAATCAGCCCGATGGCCATCATTACGGAAAATATAATTGATTTGTGTGTATTGATCGTATTCACGGTATGTGTATGGATTTTTGCAGGAACCAAAAAGAAAATCGGAAGAGTCGAAGGTTTCTGTATGGTCGCATTTTATGCCGCATATGCCATTTATATCATTATAAGATAAGGGGAATGGAAAATGGTGTTATTTCTAAAGGTGTTTCTTACCGAGTTCATCGCAGAGATGGGCGATAAGACGCAGCTCATGCTGATTGCGCTTACTTCGAAGTACAAGCTGAAAGACATTATCCTGGGAACCGCAGCCGCGATTCTGGTACTGAATGGAATGGCGGTTCTCGCAGGCGGCCTCGTCAGCGAATTCATTCCGGACTGGCTGATTAAGACGATTGCAGCACTCGCATTTCTTTACTTCGCAGCATCCACCATTTCCGGTGATGATGACGAGGAAGAGGAAGAAGGCGGCAAATCCAAAATTCGGTTCGCACCGCTCGCCGTTTTCTGTACGTTCTTCGTAGCAGAGCTCGGAGACAAAACACAGCTTACCGCAATCACCTTTGGTGCAAATGAAGGTATGGGATCCGCATTCGTTGTATGGATCGGATGTTCTCTCGGACTGTTCGCAGCGGATATTCTCGGAATGCTGGTCGGCTACCTCTTAAAGAGCAAGACACCGGATGGGCTGCTGAATACACTGGCGTTTGTCATCTTTTCAATTTTCGGTGTATACACACTTTACCAGGGACTGAAACTGATCAGCGCAAGCGTCTGTCCACTGCCGGTATGGCCGGTACTGATCGCAGCAACGGCTGTTTTTGTTGTTGTATGTGTCTGTCTTTTTGTGAAAAGAGAGAAGAAAAAAGCAAAATAAAAACTGCGTGCCGCATACTCATGATTTTGATGAGAAATGCGGCGCGTATTTTTTATGCGGCAAAATGAAAGTTTACCATTGAAGCATTTATAGGGTATAATATTTTGTAACTATTCAGAGCCCCATCTCGCCATATGAAATTCCAGAAAAATAGCTCATTCATGTAAACATGATTCGCGATTTTTCTTCCATTTCGCATGGCTCTGAATAGTTACAATATTTTCAAATCATTATTTACGAGGATGAAGGATAATAACATGTCTGATTTTAGTATCAACGAAATGCAGGAAATGCAGAAAGCGGGAAAAATGCGGACTGAAAAACAGAAGACCGGAATTGTATGGGATTCTCACAGGAGGACGAAAGTGAAAAACCGGAAGCTGCGTGGGAAAATCCTGTCCTTGTGATAGTCAGAGGGATCAAGTATAATGAGTCATATAAAATGTTGACGGGAGGGATTTGCATGGGAAGTTATCTGAATCCGGGAAATGAAGCATTTGCGGTTGCATTAAATTCTGAGATTTATGTTGATAAAACAGGACTGCTGACTTATACGAATAAAGTCATGAACACTCTGCAGGGATATATCTGCAACAGCCGCCCGCGGCGGTTTGGAAAATCAATTACGGCAAACATGCTCACCGCGTATTACAGCAAGGGCTGCAGTTCGAAAGAAATGTTTTCCGGGCTGGAAATCAGCAGGGCAAAGGATTTTGAAAAACATCTGAATCAGTATGATGTGCTCCACTGGGATATCCAATGGTGTATGGAACCGGCAGGCGGACCGGAGCGGATTGTTTCTTATATCTCAGAAAAAACGATTTCGGAGTTAAAAGAATATTATCCCCATATACTTCCAGAAGAAATCCGGTCACTGCCGGAGGCGCTGTCACGGATCAACGCGGCATCCGGGACAAAATTTATTGTGATTATAGACGAATGGGATGTTCTGATTCGTGACGAGGCGGCGGATCTCAAAACACAGGAAGAATATATCAATTTTCTGCGGGCGATGTTCAAAGGGACGGAGCCGACAAAATATATTCAACTGGCATATCTGACAGGTATTTTGCCTGTAAAAAAAGAAAAGACACAGTCGGCGCTGAACAATTTCAAAGATTATTCGATGCTGCATGCCGGGCCGATTGCACCATATGTAGGTTTTACAGAAACAGAAGTTCAAAAACTATGTGAAGTATATGGTCAGAAGTTTGAAGAAGTCAAACGATGGTACGACGGTTATCAGATTGGGAAATATCATGTATACAATCCAAATGCCGTTGTGAACCTGATGCTCGAAGGCGAATTCCAGAGCTACTGGTCCGGAACCGCATCCTATGAGGCGATTGTTCCGCTGATCAATATGGATTTTGATGGCCTGAAAAGTGCCGTAATCGAAATGCTTTCAGGAGATCATGTTCCGGTTGATGTTACCTCTTTTCAGAACGATACCGTTAGCTTCGCCAATAAAGACGATGTGCTGACGTATCTGATTCACCTTGGATATCTGGCCTATGACCGGACATTTAGAACTGCTTTTATTCCGAATGAGGAAATCCGTCAGGAATTGATTCTGGCAACGAAAAGGAAAAAATGGAATGAGTTGATTGTATTTCAAAAAGAATCAGAGCAGCTTCTGAAAGATACAATTCAGATGAATGGAAACGCAGTAGCAAAAGAAATTGAAAAAATTCACAGGGAATATACTTCTGTGATTCAGTATAACAATGAAAACTCACTCAGCAGTGTTCTGTCCATTGCCTATTTGAGTTCCATGCAATACTATTTCAAACCAATCCGCGAATTTCCCGCGGGTCGTGGATTTGCAGACTTTGTGTTTATTCCAAAGCCGGAGTTTCAGAATTATTACCCGGCGCTTGTTGTGGAACTGAAATGGGACAAAAGCGTCAGAGCAGCATTAGATCAGATCAGAGACAGAAAATATCCGGAGTCTGTTGCATGCTATGCAGGGGAGCTTTTGCTGGTGGGAATTAACTACAATGAAAAAACAAAAGAACATGAATGCCGGATTGAAAAGTATGAAAAATAAGGGCATATTTCAATTTCAGTTTACAGAGATAAGAGAGTATGGATAAGATAGAGATATATCATTATTTAAAAAGGCAAAATATAGCGTATGAAATTACGGAACATAAGGCAGTTTTCAATATGGAAGAAGCAGATGCTGTTGATTTGCCGTATCCAGAGTGGGGCGCTAAAAATTTATTTGTTCGCGACGATAAAAAACGTAATTATTATTTGATAACGATGAAAGGGAACAAGCGAGTAGATTTGAAAGCGTTTCGCAGGCAACGTGGTCTGCGTGCACTTTCTTTTGCAGCTGCGGAGGAATTATTTGATATTATGAAACTGATACCCGGTGCCGTTACGCCGCTTGGTATTCTAAACGATGCCGAACACAGAGTTCAAGTCTTCATGGACGTGGAATTTGTCGGAAATAAAATTGGTGTTCATCCAAATGATAATACAGCAACCGTTTGGATGCAGGCTGATGATTTAATGAAAATAATTCAGAAGCATGGAAATACTGTGGAATACGCATGTATATAATCGAAAGGTATTGCTAAAAAGTCTGAAAAAAGAAAAATTCACAAACAAAAATGGTTCTCATTCTGCACTAAATATATTTACCGAGTATTCCATGACAGATCCCGGTGATCTGGCGGAATATTTTGGCTTCACAGAGCAGGAGATATCTGCCCTCTGTGAAAAATATGAGATGAGTTTTGAAGAAGCAAAAACGTGGTACGATGGTTATCAGTTGATTGCGCATCGGCAGACTGGAGATGAAATTTATTCCATGTATAGCCCGAAATCTGTGGTAGAAGCCATGCTGCGCCACAAATTCGGAACCTATTGGAACCAGACGGAAACGTATGAGGCCTTAAAAATTTATATTCAAATGGATATGGATGGCCTGAAAGATTCTGTGGTTCGAATGCTTGCCGGTATCAATTATAATAAAAAAACGAAGAAACATGAATGTGTTATTGAAGTAATGCAAAAATAAAAACGGAAGTCTCATGTCTGCGCAGTAAGGGTGGTGGATATGGGACTTTTTGGTAAAGATAAATAAAATTTATGGAGGAAACAGAATGATTATTGATTCTTATGATATCAACAGCGAGCCGATTGTAAAGCTGGAGAATTTTTATGGGGAGAAGCAGCATCTGGTAAAAAAATGTATGGTAATTTTTTCAAAAGTAATATATGAATACATGCTTGAAAAATTCCCATGCCGACAGATTGCAGAAGTAAGAGCATGCAATGGAAATATACCGGTTTGGACTCTGCCATATGAGGAAGAAACGATTGCTTTCTACCTGACACCAATTGGTTCCGCTCTTGCAGCAGGAACGATTGCCGAAGTCAATCATTTAACAGGAGCATCCGTCTTTATCATGTTTGGCTCGTGCGGCAGTCTGGACAAAGAAGCAACCGATGGAAAGTTTATTCTCCCAACGGAGGCATACCGGGGAGAAGGACTGTCCTATTATTTTGCAGAACCGCAGGACTACATAAAAATAAAAAACACGGACAAACTGGCGGAATTTTTCAAAGAAAGGAAACTGCCATACGTTCAGGGGCGCGTATGGACGACAGACAGTATGCTTCGGGAAACGGTAAATCTTGTAAGAAAACGAAAAGAAGAAGGATGCATTGCCGTGGAAATGGAACTCGCAGGCGTTCAGGCGATCAGTGATTTTTATGGATTTGAACTGTATGATTTTCTTGTTGCGGGAGATGTGCTGATCGAAGGAAACTATGAAACGGATGGATTATCTGCCGCTAACCACGATCTGGACAAGCTGTTTCTGGCGCTGCAGATAGCGAAAAGTGTATAAAATTACAATGTTTGAGGAAAAAGAAATATTTCAGAGCCGTTTGCAGAAACTTTTAGATAATACGAAAGCGGGAATTATGTATGGAGAATGGAATGACAATGGGCGATTGCTTACGGACGAATAAATTAATCATTTTAAGAGGAAATTCCGGCAGTGGAAAAACAACTATTGCAAAGGAATTACAGCAAGTGTTCGGAAAGAATACAATGCTGATCTCGCAGGATGTTATCCGAAGAGATATGCTCAAAGTCAAAGACGGAGAAAATACAAAGGCGCTGCCTCTTCTGGAAGAACTTCTGCGATATGGAAGAAAACACAGCGAGATTGTTATTCTGGAAGGAATACTGAATGCGGAATGGTATCGTGCATTATTTGAGCTGGCAGTAGCTTTATATGGAAAAAATATATACGCATATTACTTCGACATCCCCTTCGAGGAGACCGTGAAGCGCCACAAAACAAAGCCGAACTGCAATGATTTCAGTGCAGAAGATATGCAGAGATGGTGGAACGAAAAAGATTATACATCCGTTCTGTATGAAACCAGAATAACGGCGGATCAGGACAGAGAAAGCATAGTTCGTGACATCTGTCAAAACATAATATCCAATGGAAAATAATTGCTTCGGACAGGGAATGATCTTTGTTCTGCCAGAGAAATATGATAAAATAGAAACAGAAATAAATTTTTGCAAGCCTGTCGGTGGTAAAGGATTTAGGAAGGAGCAGACCCATGAAATCAGTAATTTCCATTGGAAATCAGGATTTTATATCCATTAGAAAGAATAACTGTTTTTATATCGATAAGACGGATTTTATCAGGGAATGGTGGGACAATCAGGACAGTGTTACTCTGATCACACGCCCAAGAAGATTCGGCAAGACCCTGAATATGAGTATGGTCGAATATTTCTTTTCCGTAAATCATTCCGAATGCAGCAAATATTTTGAAGACCTTGTCATCTGGAAAGAGGAAAGATTTCGTAAGCTGCAGGGAACGTATCCGGTGATTTCCCTCAGCTTTGCAGATATCAAGGCAACCACATATGAGACTGCAAGAAGAGCGGTAATTCGTAAGCTGGTAAAATTATATAGTACTTTTGAATTTGTCAAATCCAGCAAAGTATTAAATGAAAAAGACCGCGCCTATTTTGATTCCGTTGAAGAAAATATGTCGGATGATGCGGCAGCAGTAGCTGTCAATTATCTGTCCGATTATCTGAGCCGCTATTACGGAAAAAAGGTGATTATTCTTCTGGATGAGTATGATACTCCTTTGCAGGAATCGTATATTCATGGGTATTGGGAGAATCTTACTGCGTTTATCAGAAGCCTGTTCAATTCCACATTCAAAACGAATCCCTATATGGAACGGGGACTGCTGACAGGAATAACAAGAGTCAGTAAAGAATCTATCTTTTCCGATCTGAATAATCTTGAAGTTGTAACAACAACATCGGAAAAGTACAGCGGCTCGTTTGGCTTTACAGAAGAAGAAGTCTTTCATGCGCTGGAGGAAAATGGGCTGTCCTATTGTGTGAGTAAAAAAGACGTTGTAATCTTCTTATAAATTCAAGGCTTTTCCCGGAAAGGAAAACATGAAATTTATCAGTAATTCAGACTACGGAAAACCGGTTGAAACCGGAACAATATTCTACACGACATTAAACGGAATCAAGGTCACAATCCACAAAATTATTCACCTGGACGGCTGGTTCTTATCATGCGCCCAGTTTCAAATTGACGCCCAAAAGTTGAAAGCCGAATCACTTCCTGGCGCAATCGAAGAATCAAAAGAGATCTTGAAAGAATATGTGAAGAACATAAACGATTTCATAAATCGTTATACTTCCGAACGCTGGGAAATATCCAGGTATTAAGGCGGTGGGACTATGATAAAAACAATTTTAATTATTGCCGGCGTTATCGTTGGCGCCCCGATTGCCTTATTTATTCTATTTGTTGTCGTGGTGATTATTAACTTTCTTATTCAACCAGAAATGAATTCAAGCGGAATGATAATCGAATGTCACGGTTGTCCTGGAATGAAAAACGGATCCAACGAATGGCCGTGTAATGAATGTGAGTTCCGCCCGGATAATAGATGGTGGGATCCGGAACTTGAATGTGAAATTCTGAAAACTTCCAGAAGATATAAAAAACTTTTGAAGAAAGGGAAAGTGAATGAAGATTCTAAATAAATGTCCGATATGTGGCGGAAAGTTGGAATATAATATGTTATGTCAATACACGAACATATACGGAATAAAAAGAAACGGTGATCTGACAGAGCGAAGGAAGCGAAAGGAAGACGCTGGATCTATGGAATGTGGATTTATTGCTTGCGCTAATGAAGATTTTATGACGGATTGTGATTTGACCGTGATTGTTCCACAAAATAGCGACATAATCATTTCGCAAATTCACGATCGCTATTACTACGAAGAAGGTGAAGAATAATGTCGGCATTATATGACAAAAAGAAATGTCCACTATGCGGCGGAATGGTGATCTTGAAAAGAAAAGGCGCGGCCCTTCGATCGGCCGGATTCTATCAAGGGCCAGACACAACGGCTTCCTGGGAATGTATCGCTTGCGGAACTGAATTCGACGCTGATTTCAACTATACTTCCGCTGGAAACATAGAAGCGCGCAATCGTGAAGCTTACATCGAAAGGCACACCGAAGGCGTTCCGATTGCCGGGGAAGTGTGGCCGAAGATATGGTAAATAAAGAAAACAAATATATTCCAGGTGTTTATAAAAATCCATCGAATTATGAAACTATAAAGGTTTATATTGTTGTTCCAGGTGATCCTTACGACGCTTCGATTTTGGGCGTGTTCCGAGATAAAAGAAAGGCGGAATTATACGCAGAAATACATAATTGCGTTGTTGAAGAATTCGAAACTTCGGACGATGAAGAAATCGTTTTCGGCTGGAAAGTTTCCGTCATTTACACAAACAGAACTGGGAAAATGTCGATAGATGTATCAAAATACGAGATCGGCCCGTTCAGCCACGACGATATAACAAAGGTCAAGCCATACTCAACTTGTCCTTATTGCCATACAGACATTGTGCTTTTTATGACAAGATACATTCGGGACGAGTACGCGACAGAAGATCGGATCCGGACAACTTATAAAAAGGCCGCCCGTGACATTATGGCATATTGCGAAGAACGTATTTCTTCCGGTTACAAAACGTCGCAAATAAACGAATTTCTGAAATCAAAGGTTGAACGTGGATATTTCAAATAACAAAGTCGCCAGAAATGGCGGCTTTTTTCACTTTGAAGTGAAATTTGTAAATAAAATATATAAAAATACTTGACACATTACACTTTAGAGTGTATAATATAATCAGAAGTTAAGGAAAGGCGGAAATAAAAAATGACAGTAGCAGAGAAGAAAGCAAAGAAAGCATACAAGGAAAACTTAATCAGTCAGGGAATAGACAAGGATCTGGCCGAAATCATGGCGAAGACATTCGTTGATTATGAGATCGTCAAACCGGTAGTAAATGGGAATTGTTAATAAAACAAAAGTAAGGGGCAGAACGCCCCTTGTGTTAATTCTTACCATTCGGCCCGTGTTCACATTCTGCCAGGCGTTCGCCGCAGATTGGACACGCTTCAATCTTACAATTCCAATGGTGCCAACGTCCTTCCTGGGCGAAACATTCCGGACAAACCGGATTCTTCTTCCCGTGAAGCGCGTCGCGCGGATCACCGACTTTTATTCGCTGGTAGCGCTTGCCGGAGAAATCGAACGTCCTTGTCCGACAGCCGCACGTTGAACCGATACGTCCGCCGCATTTCTTACACACCGGCAATTCCGCCGGCGCGGTATATCGGAATTCGTGTTTCAACCCGTTTATGAATGTGATCGACTGGACGCGGCCGTCCAGGACGACGATCTGATCGACGATCTGGTCGATAAAGTCTTTCAGGATTTCGTTGTCTAATTCCTGGGCCATGCCGACATAATCGACGAAGGATTTTGAAACGATCCTTTGAGCCACCAGGAACGCGGAAGCCTTCTTGATAAATGACATGTCGGCCAGATCATCATTCCCGGAATCGTCCAGCAGATCCGCAAGCTGGCGTTCCATGCCTTCGATTTTCTTCGCCAGCCCCTTTTTCTTCGTGGCGAATTCTTCTTTCGTCATAGAATCCGGATCAAATAGATAAACGTCCGTTAATCTGGTGACAGCATTTTTCGACTTTTCGATTTCAGATTTTAACAATTCGATCTGATCGCGGTCGCTGGCACCGTCAGAATCGCCCAGGAAGTCAATATCTGGAATATAGGTTCCGTTCCCTACCTGACGAAAAGAAAGCGCCTGGAAGGTCAAATTCAAGCCTTCCGGAAGGATTCCGGCCACGCCGTCGAACGTTTCGCCTTTCAGAAGTTCCCTTTCCAGTTTTTCGGGCGTGGCTATGTTCTTAAAATTCTTCTGAACCCTGGCAAGGTTCGCAATATAATTAAATATAAAAGGCCCGATATAAGATTCGTTTATCGTCCTGGAATTGTCGCAGTCCAACATTCTGGAACGCTGGGCGCAACGATACATTGACGGCTGCCAGCCGTTCGCCCTGGCGCGATCCTTCGACGCGATCATATTAGCGCCGCACTTGCCACAAACCAGGTGTCCGGAAAACGTGTGAACGTACTTCCTGGCGCGCAGATCGGACGTGTCGCGGCTGGATCCGTTCTGATCCATGATCTTATTGCACCGTTCAAATTGTGCCTTGTCGATGATTGCCGGGTGATTGTTTTCACGGACAATCCATTCACTTTCCGGCTTCAATGGGCCGCGCCCGGATTCACGCAGATTGTAGCGGTATGTCCCAATATAGAACGGATTCCGAATAATATCATGGATCAGCTTCGAAGTCCACTGGCCGCCGCGCTTTGATTTGAAATTATTATTATTCAGGTATCGCGCTATTTTTATGCTGGATTTCCATTCTTCGTATTTGTCGAAGATAAGTTGAACGATCTTCACTTCTTCCGGATCCGGTTCAGGAAACTTCGTTTCGCTGTTCCAGCGATAACCAACCGGCATACGTGCGCCATTCCACAATCCTTGTTCGGCACGATCCAGCATGATTCCGGTTACACGTTCGGACGTCATATTTCTTTCAAGTTCCGCGAAAATCAGAATGATTTTAAGCATAGCTTCACCGATCGCGGTTGAAGTGTCGAACTGTTCGTTCATCGAAATAAACGTGACTTTATGATCTTTTAATTCCTGGTACATTGCCGCGAAGTCAAGAAGATTTCGGGAAACACGATCCACCTTCCACACGATCAAGTGTGAAAATTCGCCAGATCTGACACGCGACATCATTTCTTGAAAGTGCGGACGTTCCGTGTTCTTCGCTGAATATCCGTCGTCTTCAAAAATCACATGATCTTCAAGTCCTAGAAATTTACAATATTCTTTTAATTTCTTCCGTTGGAACGGAAGACTGTCTTTATCGACCTGGTATCTGGTGGAAACGCGGACGTATAACGCCGCCTTTTTCTTCGTCCAGATTTTCAGGTGTTTTTTTGCTTTGGCGTATGCCATAAATAGCCCCTTTCCCCAGGCACCGAAAAAAGGTATAAAAAAGAAAGCCGATTGATTTTTCCGGCCTTCTTTGCTATAATATAGGGTGCTTATTTCCAATATCAGAAGGCCGTTTTTCGGTTGCCTGGTATTAAAGCCGGTTAATGATTGCAGTCGTTGACCGGCTGTTTTTATTCGGTTACAAAATGCCTTATTCCGTCTTTTCAATATCCCCGTTATCCAGGTAAACACAATAAGATTCTAACGGAGTTCCGCCGAACATTTTCTTTGCGTCGTGTTCTTCACCGTCTACATAGTCAAGAACCGTAACAAGAAGACGATCGCCGCCACTGTTGATCCGTGTTGTTGTGTTGTTGGCAAAATTTATAATAGCGTGAACTTCGTCGTCGGATTTGAAATATTCTTTGTAATATGACAAAACATAATCTTGAATATTTACATCGTTCGATATAGTAGCATAACGCCATTTTCCGGTTACATCATTAACAACGCTTTTCCAAAATACCGGATCAAGTTCTGAAATATCTTTGTCGCTAACGCCGACGATTGTATCGCCGGTACGGTGTTCAACTTCCGGAGCCGCTTCGGTTGCTTCTTCCGTCTGCTCGGATTCCTGAACAACGGATTCACTGACAACTTCACTTTCCTTATTACTTTCGACCGGTTCTTTTGATTTGCCGCAACCGGTCAGACCGGCAAAAATTGACAGAATCGACATAAAAATCACCACTTTCTTTTTCATAGTCCTATTCCTTTCTATATAAGCCCTTTCATCAGGGCAATTTTATATATATGTTTACAAGGACGGTGATCCGCCTTGTATGTTGAACACTGGCACATTCCCAGATTGCACCAGACTTCTTCCGGATCGGATTCTGCTTTTATCCTTGCAAGCCCTTTTTCTTCGTCCTGGAAGTGAACTATGAAGCTTTCTTCTTTTGCCTGACGAAGCTTTTCTTTCTGGGCTGGTAACTGGTGAATTCTTTCCGGGAAACGATAGAACGGCGCAACATTCGCCTTCGCCTTCTTTTGCCATTTCAAATATATTCGGATCTTCCAGGCCCACACGGCCAGGAAGACGGCAACGGCACCGATTATTATTTTCAAAACCACAATATCACCTTCCAAAAATTACCAGTATACCTTGCCGACCATTAAATTTATAATAGTTTAGCCCGGCCTTTTTCTGGAAAAGGGGTGGTGCTAATGATAATTAAATACATAGAATACAAAAGCCGCCGCGTTTACGCGATCTATTACGCAAATTGCAAAACAATGTATTATAATTTGAAATTTAATGGAAGGACGAAGATATACTTGTTGATCTGGTAGCCTTATAGGCAAGGCCGGGCGTTTTAAACGCCTAGCCCGTTTCTTTATTCCGAACCGGTTTTTCTTCGACCGGCGGAAATTCCTTTTCCAGTTCTTCCGGCGTTTTCGGTACATCACCGAACAAGTCTTCGTCCATACTTCCGGATTCAACCACATTATAAAAGAAATCTCTTACCGTCTGACGCTGATCGGCGTCTAATTTCAAATACTGGTAAACCAGATTATAACTGAAATCGTCAAGATTAAATTCCTTTTTTAACTGATCCATAGTATCAGAAGGACTTTTTACTTTCATTTCTCCGGATCCGGTTCTTAACCATTCTTCATTTATGGAAAACTCGGAACAGATAAGTTTTATCATAGGTTCTTTTATCTCTACACGACCACGTTCTAAATTATTTATTACGTCGCCGCTTACACCTATTCTTTGACCGAAAGCCGCGCGCGAAAGACCTATTTCTTCGCGTAAGCAACGGATTCTTTCATTCATCACGTCACCCCCTTTCGTTTTATGAACACATAATATCATTATTTCTTTGGTTCGTCAACCAAAATATTTTTATATTTTTTGTAAAAATGGTTGACAAACCAAAATAAAACATATATACTTGGCTTATCAACCAAACAGAAACGGTTGACGAACTAAAAAACAACAGAAAGGGGGCCGTACTTATGGCAAACGAAAAGAACATTACAACAGTACGCGACGAAGACAAATCTTTTATCCGCGTGATTATGTCACTTCCACCGGAAAAGAAAAATCTTATCCAGGGAATTATTATCGGCCTGGATCTGCAAGAGAAACAGACCGCAACGGCGGCCAGATAGGCCGCCAGCACTTCGACATATAGCCGGAACAACCGACTGCAATCGGCGGCTGATGTTGGAAATAAGCGAAAGGAAAAATTGAATATGGATAACTTTAGAATCTATGACACAATGTTCCGGTTCAATAACGAAACCGAACGACCTTCGGGCGTATGGCGACGGAACCAGAAATTCGTCCACGACGCGTATTTTTGGAAAATTCTTAATATGCTGAAAGACGAAGGTTTCGACGTACATCACGACGAAAGAGTTTCAAAGATAATTCGAAGAAATTACATCGAAGGGATCAGAAGGGATTTGAAATTCAAGGCCCAGCGGTTCCCAGCCGGCTTCGAAATTGTTTTTTACCAGGACGTTGTTCACGAAAACCCACACGGTGGTTTTTACGATTTTGACAAGCGGCAAAAAATGCCATACCTGATCGGGCTTCAATATGAAAAATACATGAACCTGATTGTCAAGAAAATAAAAAGCCTTGTGGAAGTTGAAGACAGATCCAGCATAAAGACAAAGACCGCGGAAGAATGGATAAAAGCACGATACGTTGAATCGTGTCACTATCCACAAACTGACATGAATTTCGATCTTCACGCGTTGGACGGGCAAGGCCACGAAGGCCAGTACGGCCTAGATCGCGACGGAAAGGAAATTCGCAACGGCGACATTAAATACTTCCGTTACTGGCGTGATGGCCGGATATATCGCGGCCGGGTATATTACGATCTCAACATGAACTGGATTGTCATTTTGAACAAAAAGGACACACACGTCATTTCTTGCTGGGAACTGTTCGATCTTACGCCGGAAGACAATCTTCACCGAATGAAGGATCCGACACGATCAGAAGGCTATAAAAAGCATATGGCCCACCTGGAAAAACTGAAAGCTGAAAAAACAAAGGAACTTGTGATTGAGTTAAAACGCCGCGGCTATGCGGTAAAGATAGAAAGGAAATAAGCAAATGACAAGAGAAAAATTCCGGTTCGCCGGACAGACCGTGAAGGTCAGAAACGAGATCCCAAAGCTCGGCGGCGCCGACTTTACAATCGAAGACTACTGGCAGAATGTGACCGGCGGCCTTTCCTGGATGGATAGCAACTGCAACCCGGCCGCGATGATGTACGCGATCCGTACCGGTTCCCAGGGCTTTAACGTCCCGATCGACAACGAAGTCGTTTACGGAAAGATCGGTTCGCTTGGCTATCTGTTCCATGTGTCCGAACTGATTCTTCCGAAGGAAGGAGAATAAGCACATGGCACAGGAAAAGGAAATCAAGAATTTTGTTTTCAACTACACCGACGGCACAAGTAAAACCGTCGAAAAAGGTTTCTTCTGTCATATCAAAGACGAACCGAACGGCGAATCAACGTTAAGTTTTGAATTTGTCGGTGTATCTGGAAAAGATCTAACACAAATTGTTTTGGGTTGTGTCGAGTTGGGTACACGCCTGGGAATGTTCGACAAAAAGGAAAGCGAGGAAATAAGCGAATGAGTAACACGAAAGAATCTATTGTTTTAAAGTATGACGACATGGGAATCCCTTCGATCATGCTTAAAGTTGAGAACACGGCGAAGACACCGGAAGAAGCGGATCGAATGTTCTTCGTCCGCGGTGTGGAATATGATTCCATTTATTTAAGCCAGTTCGTTAATTGTATCAGAAACGGACGCGCGTATTCATTGCCGGCGGTTGATCCGGCCGTAAGAATTAACTTCGACGAAGCGATCGCCGCATGCAAGAGAAAGGGCCGCGGCTGGCACTTACTGACCTGGGCGGAATGGAAATATATTCGCGAACATACAATTCCGGACATTCACGGAAATACAAGCTTCGGCAAATATCACAACGACGAAACAGAAATCGGAATCGGCGTTGTGAATTGCGGAAGAACCTTGACCGGCACCGGCCCGGCGAATTGGTTCCACAACGGCAACAAAGAAACCGGAATCGCTGATGTAGTCGGTAATGTCTGGAAAATGATTGCTGGACTTCGATTGAAAAGCGGCGTGATCCAGTATATGCCGGACAACGACGCGGCGGCACCTGACGCGGATCTTTCGATTTCTTCGGAAGAATTCCAGGAAGTACACGTTGACGATCTTCCGTTCCCGGATCCGGTAAGGATAGGCGCAAACGAAGACGGCGAACTTGTTATCACGACCGACAAAGAAAAGGTTGGCGGCTGGGCCGGTGGAATGAGATCGGAAACATACGTCAATTTGACCGAAGTTCCGCAGATCCTGAAAGACTTAGGAATCATCACGGACGACATGAAGGAAAATTCGGAATGGTTATCAGCAGACGCCGATCTGGAAGAAGCAATCCCGTTCGTGGGTGGCGGTTGCAACGACACTTCGAACACTGGCCCTTCCGCGTTGAACTTGGGCAACGGACGTTCGGACGACGGGACGAGCATCGGCTTTTTCTCCGCTTGTTTAGGGGAACCTGTTCGCCGATAACTGTAATCTGTTTACCCACGCGATAGCGTGGCTAATAGGCCGGATAAACGGCCAGAAAGGTGGAACTATGAGAAGAAAACCAACAAATCGAACCAGTTACAAAGAAGTTTGCGCGTTATATGAAAAATTCGGTCGTTCCGATTATCGTTTGAGATCGGCCGAAGACATTTTGAACATTCACAGATTCGATATTCGCGAAACGGACGGCTACGAAGATTTAACCCAGGAACAGAAAGAACTGTTCGAAAGCTATTGTGTCACGCACATGAACAGCCTGGGAATGAATACAAAAATAACCATGTGGCCGAAATCGGTTCATTACGTGAAAGAATATGATTATTATTCCGCCCCGGAATGGGACGAAGACGAACAGCGAAATATTCGCTGGGAGATCGGCCGCGAATGGATCATCTTAAAAGCAAACGGAAGAACGAAGAAGTTTAAGAAGTACATGGACGAAGGAAAGACAATGGCCGACGTGGACGCCGTTTCCACCCAGGAAAAGGAATATCTTCGTGTGGACTGGAAATACCAGGGACGCGCCGAATGGTTCCACGTTATGGCCCCGGATAAATACTATTAAGGCGGTGATTCTATGAAGAAGACTTCTGATATTGGAAATAAGAGCCAGGCGGAACGCCTGAAAGACATTTTGAAAAGCTTCGGGATCAATTCCCAGGAAGAACTTGACGGCGCCCTTGCTGGCGCCCTGGAAGCTATGACAATCGGAATTATGACGGACACAATAACCGTTCCGGCTAATTCCGCATAATAAAAAGCGCAACGCGGAAGTTTGGCCCCTCGGACGTTACGCTTTTGACCGTACCTGTGAAAGCACAGCCTTTATTTATTGTAAAGGAAAAGTGTAAAAATGTCAAGAATCGGCGCAAGCGCCAGAAGATATTATTCTGACGGCATTACACGGGTGACGGATCCGTTCTGGAAAATGAAATGTAACAAGTGCGGACACGTCTTTTTATCGTGTATCTGTATAGCAGAATGTCCGACGTGCGGTTCGATGGATCAGAAGGCATTTCTGGACGGAAAGAGCCTTGAAGAAATCAAAACTGAACGCGGCGAACCGACTATCCCTGAATATTTACTTTCAAAAAATCAGAGTTTATCAGAGTAAATCAGAGATAATCAGAGTTTATCAGAGTAAATCAGAGATAATCAGAATTTATCAGAGTTAGAAAGGACGGTGAAAGAATGAACAGACTGGGTTTCCTGGTGCTTTCGATTCTGAAAGCAAACGGAGCAACAAACAAATTATGTTCTATGTCGGTTCGGGAAATCACCGACACAGAAGAAGATTGTGGTTACAAGGAAAATACAATTTTTAAGAAAATAAAGGAATTTGAACAGTCCGGCTACATATGCCGCGGCTTGAAAGAAGGCCGGGCGGACACGTTTTTCATAACGTCGGAAGGGTGCGAATTTCTGGAAAGGGCGAAGAATGAATCGAAATAAAAAACTTTTTGCTAATTCTGTTTTACACGGCCTTATCTTCTTAATGCTGGCGGCCATATTCTTAACGCTGGCCGCCATTCTGGACAACAGCAACACGGCACGCGAAGAAGCGGAAAAACAGAAAAAGAATTCAGATCTGGACGGATCACTTGCGACTGTTCAGATCTACAACGAAGAAACGAAATGCTGGGACACATACCAGGGCGTTATTGATTTACATTCCGGACTATACGGAACGTGGCTATATGAGATTAACGGCCAGGAAATCATTTTGACCGGCGCCCGGAATATCGGGAGCGTTCCGGCAGAAACCGAACAACAGACGTTCGATAATACAACGAAGGGAGAATCAGACAATGAAAAATAAAATTGCTTTTGTAGCCGTCGGCCAGGCTGGCGGAAATATCGGACAGCTTTTCGAACAGAAGGGCTACAACGTGCTTTACATCAACACAAGCCAGGAAGATCTTGACACGCTTGAAAAGGCGAAATTCAAGTATCATATCCCGAACGGAGAAGGTTGCAACAAGGACAGAAGAAAGGCGAAACAGCTTGTGATCGACGACTTCGACCAGATCGCCGCAGAAATCGAAACAAAGATCAAGTCGGAATTGATTTTTGTAATCTTCGCCAGCGGCGGCGGAACCGGTTCAGGCGCCGGCCCTATGCTTGCGGATCTTCTGATTGACGACGGAAAGACAATCGGCGCCATGACGATCATTCCGAACCCGGAAGAAAGCGTTAAAAGCCACATGAATTCCTATGAATGTTTTTCGGAACTGACACAGATTCCGGGACTTGCTTCTTGCTTTATCCTGGATAACAACAACGGGGACAAGCTAGAACTGAATTCGCGCTTCGTCGAAGATTTTTGTTCATTCCTGGATATTCCGGAAAAACACAAGAGCGTAAAAGGCAATATTGACAAGGCGGAGATCATCGAAACATTAAAGGCCCACGGAATGGCCGTTGTGACGCGCCAGAAGGCCCAGGAAAGCGCCGAAGTGATTAAGGCTATACATAATACACCTTTCGCCCCGATCGAAGGAGATAGAGCCGTTAAATACATCACCGCGTCATTATCGGGCAATGTACGAATGACAGATCTTGAAAAAGACTTAGGAACGCCGATCGACACATTCCAGACTTTTAATGATGAAAACACAATATGTTGTGTTTCCGGACTGAATTATCCACAGACGCGCCTTGATATTGTGTATAACAAGGTTTCAGAGAACAAAGAAGCGATAAAAAAGAACCTGGCGGCAACGCATGAAAGCACGATGAAAAAAGACGTGAACTTCCTGGACGACCTGGAACCGGAGAAGAAACCGGCGACAGAGAAGAAGCCGCTTTCGCGCAGAAACATTATGAGTAAATATTTATAAAGGCGGTGTTTTACTATGGCAGATATTAACTGGATCAAGCTTCGCGTTGATATGTTCGACGATGAAAAAATCAAAATTATTCAGTCTATGCCGGAAGGCGACGCGATTCTTGTTATCTGGATCCGGATAATAGCGCTTGCCGGCAAATGTAACGCGAAAGGGCTTGTCCTGATCGAAGACGAATTCCCTTACAGTGACGAAATGCTGGCGACGATATTCAATAAGCCGCTGGCGACCGTTCGCCTGGCACTTGGCACTTTTGAGAAATTCCGAATGATCGAACGAACCGAAAAAGGTATTTATATTTCCAACTTCGAAAAGCACCAGAACACCGAAGGAATGGAGAAAATCAGAGAACAAGCAAGGATCCGAAAGCAACGAGAACGCGAGAAAAAACGCGCGCTTCTGGAAGCTGGTAACACGCCGGCGCTTCCGGACAATTCTTCGGAAAATCCGGAAACTTTACCGGAAAACGTGACAGACAATGTGACAAGTCACGTGACGTCACGCGTGACAGAGCGTGAAGTCACGAAACAGAATAAGAATAAGAATAAGAATATATATAATATATCTTCTAACGAAGATATAGTCGAAACTTCGGAAAAAACGTCCGAAGTTCCTGACCGAAAATCTGAACGTTTATCTTACGACGAGATCATGAAAGACTTTCACGCTACTTGTCCGGATCTTCCAGGCATACGCGCGTTAAACGACGCAAGGAAAACAAAGATCCGTTCGCTGGTAAAGGAACTTGATAAACTTAAAATCTTTCCTGGTGTTGAACCGGAAAAGAAGTTACACGTAATCTTCCAGGCGGCACAGAACAGCGATTTCCTTTCCGGGAGATCCGGGAAGTGGAATGGTTGCTCTTTCGACTGGTTAATCAATAAAACAAACGCCCTGAAAGTTCTTGAAGGGCAGTATCAAAACAAAGGGGGCGTAAGCAATGCCGGAAGAACAGATCAGCGACACAATCAGGAAGATGTTTCCGGATCTGATCGCACTACGAACGAAGCACTTGAACGATTCCGAAGAAACCACACCGGCGTATAAGTGCGAAAAATGCCACGATACCGGCTGGGAAATGGTGAAAGAGCCGGACGGACACGAATTTTGTCGCGAATGTTCGTGTGGCTGGCTTCAAAGACAACGCCTGAATGGCCGCTTGAAGTTTGCAACGATCCCGGAGGAATTCGAAGGGCAGACAGTAGATAATTTTCAAACGGATTGTTACAGTACGGCGGCGAATAGAGAACTGGCGGCTATGGCCCAGACGATCGCGAAACGATACGTCGAAAAGTTTGACGAGATCCAGGAAACCGGAAAGGGATTGTATTTTTATTCCAGGGTGAAGGGATCCGGAAAAACACGACTGGCCGTTTCTATCGCGAATGACCTGATCGAAAAGAAATTCATTCAGGCGAAATTTGCGACAACGATTCAGATTTTGGATCAGATAAAAGCAACCTGGGGCGGAATCAGCAAGAACGAAGAATCCGAACAGAAGTTGATTCACGATATTGTTTCGGTTCCGGTGCTTGTGATCGACGATATAGGCGTTGAAGCTGTGAAGGATTGGATCAACGAAAGATTTTACAACATTCTGAACGGCCGCATGATAGAAAAACGCGTCACGATTTTTACAAGTAATTGCAAGATCGAAGAATTGAATTTTGACGACAGAATCACAAATCGAATTGTTAAAATGGCGCTTCCGGTACAGTTCCCGGACGAATCAATTCGAACAGCAATCGCCAGAAAGGAAAACGACGATCTTCTTGATAGATTGTTAGGTGTATAAATGATTATCGCAGTAGATTTTGACGGGTGCCTTGCTTCCGCCGGAACGTGGCCGGAAGTCGGAGAACCGAACGAAGCGCTTATAAACTGGCTGATATGCCTTAGAAAACGCGGCGACAAGGTTATCTTGTGGACGTGCCGCGCGGACGAAGCACTTCAAAAGGCGGTTGAGTTTTGCAAGGTTCACGGCCTGGAATTCGACGCCGTGAACGATAACCTGGAAGAATTAAAACAGTTATACGGCAATAA
Organism: Blautia sp. AF19-13LB; assembly: GCF_003479105.1. Classification (NCBI taxonomy): domain Bacteria; kingdom Bacillati; phylum Bacillota; class Clostridia; order Lachnospirales; family Lachnospiraceae; genus Blautia; species Blautia sp. AF19-13LB. The sequence continues at coordinate 71,367 of NZ_QUGO01000008.1, read as the reverse complement.
CAGCCGGAAAATATCAGCGGATCTTTACATTGACGACAAGGCGTTGAAGGTAGAGTTCCCGGAAAGGACAAACGATGAATGACGAAGAAAACAAAATCATTGAGAAAATCGAAAAACTGATCGCCTTATCCGGTTCGGATAACGAGAACGAAGCGAAAGCGGCAATGTTAAAAGCCCAGGAGTTAATGGCAAAATACGAAATCGAACAGGATCGTATTGATCCGGAACGAAAGAAGGAACGCCCGGTCGTTTGCTTTACTTCGCCGATGTTCCGTGATGACTGGTGTGTCGATGTTGGTTCCCTGATTGCGAATAATTTCAGGTGCCGCGCGATTATATCACAAAGACGCAACAGCGGCGGCGCGTACCGGCTGAAATTCTTCGGCTTCGAAGAAGACGCGGAAATCAGTATCAACGTTTTCAATTATGCCGTGAAGGTGATCCGAAAGAGAATGGCGACGCTTCGCGCGATATACCGCGACGCGGAACGCGAATTCGGAAGAAATGAAAAGATGGCTTATGTCGATGGATTCTGTTCCGGGCTTTACCGGAATTTTGAAGAACAGAAAAAACAAAGTGAATCCTTCACCCTGGCGCTTCTGGTTCCGGAAGCAGTTGTTAAATTTGTCGATGAAATTCCAGGAATGGAAGAATATAACCGCCGCGAATATCAGCAAAAGCACGAAAACGACGTTCTTCGCCAGGCTGGATATGTTGACGGAAAGGCGTTCCAGAACGCCGGCGACAAGGAACGGCTGGCGTATGAATCTTGATAAATTCGCCGGTGGTGAATTAACAAGGTTGATCCGGAAAGGGATCAACGAAATTCTGGATAATATCCGGGACGAAGGGACAACGCCCCAGGCAAGGCGAACGCTGACCGTGAAAATAACATTCCGGCCGGCGAAAGATCGAAAGAACATGAAGATCCAGATTGAAACAAGGGTGAACAAAGCACCAGTCCGGGCGGCTGAAACGAATATGTTTATCGGTCAGGAATTGGACGGTTCACCGGCTTTCTATACGTCCGACGAACAGATTCCCGGACAAATGAGATTAACGGAAGGTGGTTGAATGAATTTTGAAAATTGCAAAGAAAAATATTTTATCATCGTTGAAGGCGATGAAAGGGCGGTTATTCGGGACACGCCAGAAGCCGCAGAGCGAAAGCGAAAAAAACTTGCAAAATATTGCAAGGGAAGAAAAATCACAGTCTTCAAAGCAACAGCCAGAAATTAAAGCGGAAACGCCTGGCGAAAGCGTTCCGACCGACACAATGATTTTAAGGGCGATCGGAACGTGTGAATTTCAGTTCGGAAAAGAACTTCACAGAGTTTCCGAAGCGAAGCTTGAATTTGTTTATGATACCGGACTGGATCTGTTCAAGATCTATGTGATAGCACTTTCAGAAGTATTCGGCGCTATCATGTTTTATATCCCCGAAGACATGGCGGAAATGATAGGCCGCAAGGTTGCAACGCTTCCGGATCAGGGATTTCACGATTATTTGTGTCACCTGATCGAAGCGGCGGCGCAAGCTAGGCATATAGCGGAAGAAAACGGCGTCCACAGCTACGACGCGGACGCGGCCGGCACGGAATTGCTGGAAATGTCAAGACGATTTTCCGGAATCGGAGTATCGGCGACCGAAGCAATAAACGCCATGACGTCACTTGTAAGAGCCGCGGCACATGAAGCGGATAAACTGATCGAAACCAGGATCCGCCCGAATAACTGGCTGAAATTACATGGTTATCCTATGCGAAGAAAAGGAAAGGGGAGAAAAAGAAAATGAATAAATGGATCGGAAGCGGAAAAGTGATAAAAGATCCGACAATCCGCTACAAAGAGGACAAGGCTTCGTTCGTGGCCTTTACGATGATGTGTAAGAGAAACAGAAAAATCAAAGACGGCGACCAGGCGGTCGATTTTATCGACTGTATTTGTACCGGCAATATTGCCGAACTGGCGCGCCAATATTTGAGAGATGGAAAGAAAATCGAAGTCATGGGGCCGTTACAGTCCGGAAGCTATATCGACCGCGAAACCGGAAAGAAGATTTATACAAAGACAGTATTCGTCGAAGAATTGAATTTTGCGGAAACAAAGGCCGAAGAAGAAGCGCGCCGCCAGGTAGAAGGACAACCGGAGCCACAGCCGGCACCAGATAACAGCTTCATGGATATTCCGGAAGGCGTAGACAGCGAACTTCCGTTCAATTAGGGGGGCGCCGATGAATAAAGACGATTTGAAATACAACGCCGAAGGCTATCGCGATAAAACGGCGGAAACAGCAATCAGGGCGGCGGATAAGCCGCCGAAATCGTCATACCAGCCACCGTATGAAGTTACGGAAATGGTCGATATGTTCCACAAAATCGCCAGGGCCTACGGTTATGACATTGATAACAGAATCGCTTTCCGGGATAGAAAGTCCGGAACAGTTTACAGATAACAGAAAGGAAAAACGAAATGGAAGCAAAAGAATATCAAAATTTAGCAATGAGAACAAACGACGGAAAGGGAACTGAACGCCTGGAAGAATGGATCAGAGAAGAAACCGGAGCCGAATACAAAGGTGACGTCATGATCGAAAACGAAATTGACGCCGGCGGACTTCTTAACGGGTGCCTTGGACTTTCCGGAGAAGCCGGAGAACTTAACGACCTTGTAAAAAAGTGGATCTTCCACAAGAAGCCACTGGATCGCGAACACATGAAGAAAGAAATCGGCGACGTTTGCTGGTATATCGCGGATATTTGCCATTCAATGGGCTTCGATCTGGGCGAGATCTTCCAGATGAACATTGACAAACTAAAAGCCAGATACCCGGAAGGATTTTCGGAGCAGAGAGCAAACAACAGATCCGAAGACGACATTTAAGGCGGTGCAAATGGACGAGGAGTTTATAAAATTTCTTGGTAGGGCGACAGCGTATCTTTTCATGTTGTCGCTGGCTGTTTTAAGTGCCGGGGTTGATAAAATCAAGAAAAGGAGAGCGAAAAGAAATGGGCGAAATACTGATCGACATAACACCGGAACAGTGGGAAGCACTAAAGAAAAGCGAAACGATAACCATTGAAACAAAGAATCCGATACCGGTTGAATCCGGATCAGAGGTGATCTGTTATATCCTGAATACCGGAATTGTTGGAAAATTCGAAGTGAAGGACACTGAATGTTTAATCACACATGCAAAACTTAACAAAATCAATCCGAAGCCGGAAACGCTGATCGAATTCGATTATTCATTCCCGATCGAAACGGCGAAGTCACTTCGTAAATCGTGTAATATCGCGGAAGAAGGCTGGTGTGAAATTAAGAAATATACGCGAAATAAGGTTGCGTATAGCATGGACGGCGAAAATTATTCCGCAATGTATGACACAGCCGCGGAAGCGCTGGAAGACGCCAGGAACGAAATTGAATACATGATCGAATCCAGGAAGAAGGGATATAAGGTTGTTCTTCCGGAACGCGTCTTCGTCGGAGAGTGTGAACTTTACCGGCCGTCGCTTTTATCTTGTGGATATGATGTGATCGAAGCTGTTCAGACTGACGCATACGACGAAGGCGGAGAATATGCGGAAAATTACCTTGACGACGTAACAAAGGAACAGCGCGAGGAACTGGAAGAACAGCTTGACGTTGTGTTCAATACCTGGCTTGAAAAATATGATCTTTATCCGAATTTCTACACAATACCGGCATATGAAACCTATAAATACATAGACGGGAAATTTGAAAGGGAAGAAGAATGAAGATTCTGGCAGTAATTGGAGCCTTCGCGATTATGATTCTGTTCGCCTTCGTATGCGGCGCGATCATAGCGCAACAGACAGACGAAGAAAAAGTCCGCGAAGATCTGGAACAAGAAGAATGGTTATCGAAGCTGAAAAACGGAAAGGAAAAGAAAAATGACACTGGAAGAAAGAATTAAAAGATTTATGTCACTTATGACGGAAGCCACCCAGGAAACCGGAATCACCGTGGCCGTGGAGCATGGCGCGCCGCTGGTGGTGTTCGATTTACAGAATCAGGAACCGATCAATCTTGAAATTACAGTCGGAACCGAAGTGGAGCGAAAAAACGGCGTAACGTCAATAACGACTTTTGATAAGTCGCAGATAGAGGAATAGCAAAGGAGAAAAAGAAAAAATGAACACAGAAGTTATGTTTTCAAGTAAAACGGACGCGTGGGCGACGCCAGCGGACTTTTACCAGAAATTAAATTCTGAATTTCATTTTGACCTTGATCCATGCGCGGACGAATATAATCACAAGTGCGATTTGTATTTTGATAAAAACACAAATGGCCTTTTGCAATCGTGGGGGGGCATAACGTTTTTGTAAATCCGCCTTACGGCCGCGAAATTGGAAACTGGGTTGAAAAAGCTTTCAGAACAAACGAAGAACACGGAAATCTTGTGGTGATGTTACTTCCAGCCAGAACCGACACAAAATGGTTCCACGAATATATTTACCATAAAGCGGAAATTCGTTTCATTCGCGGAAGATTGAAATTCGGAAACAGCAAAAACGCCGCCCCGTTCCCTTCGATGGTGGTTATCTATAACCGGAAAGGAATATAAACAGATGGCAAGAAAAAATAAAAATAAAAAGCCTGAATATGTCGTTATTTGCCGCGAATTCAACCGCGCGGCCGCCAGGATAGACATAACGGTCATTGACAAAGGTGTCACGGATCACTTACTTAATAGCTTGATAAAATTACATGAAAGAGATCCGCATAAAAGATACTTCCTAACACTGAAAAAAGACTATCAGGTTTACGGTGCGCTTTATAAAAAACAGATCGAAACAATGTCTATCAAAAATAATAAAAGAATTGTGGAATTGGGGGTTGTACTTGATGATTGAATTTGACGGAATGAGCCGGCCAGAAATAACAAAAATATTATCAATTTCAACCGAAAAAAACATAAACCCTAATAACGACACAAGGATATACTGGGCGAAAGAAGTAACTTTTGATTATTCCACAACGGCGGCCGGCCGTGTGGACTTTATGAGGTTTAAGCCGGTTAATAATAGTGTTTCTGGAATCGAAAAAGGTGATTTTTATTGTTTCGAAGTAAAATCGTCGGTCGATGATTTTCATTCGAAAAACGGACATAATTTTCTAGGCGATTTTAATTATTACGTCATGCCTGAAAACGTATTCGATGAAGTCAAAAAAGAAATACCGTACAATGTCGGCGTATTTGTCCCGAAATGCAAAAGCCATTTCGGCGACTGGTACGATCTGAAATCTGTTAAAAACGCCAGGAGAAAAGACAGAATACGTCCGGCTTCTGAAATGTTGCTTATGATGTTTCGATCGGCGGCCAGGGAGCGAAAAACAGAACAGAAGAAGGCGGCACTTTCAGAAGATGGAATCGCGGTTCAAAACTTTAGCAACAGACTAAAACAGACGATTTACGACAAAGGAATGACACAAAGAGAATTAGCCACCGCGACCGGAATTTCGGAAGTGTCTATCAGCAGATACATAAACGCCGAAAGACTACCAAAGATAACAGAATTCAAGAAAATAGCGGTCACGCTAGGAGTAACGACCGATTATCTACTTGAATGAAACGAAGAAAGGGAAAGAAAATGAGCAAAGAAGAAGCGGTTTTGATATTGGAAAAGGCTGGATATACGGCGAAAATCGAAAATTCGGTCGTTATAGCAAAAATTGAAAAGTTTTCACAGAAGGAATTCGATCGGGTTCGGAAAATTCTTCGTGAAGCTGGATATAATAGCAGTTTCGGCGTGAAAAACTGGAAAGAAGGTGAAAAGAATGTCCCAGGAGAAGAAAAAGAGATCTGACCTGAAAGTCGGCGACACGATAAAGTGTCACGATCCGGACGACATGATCGACACGATGAACGAACTTGTGAAATCCGGCGTTGAAACTGATTTTCTGTATAAAAAAGACGGAAAAGAAGGCTTCTGGCTTGTAGTAACCGGATATTACTAAAAGTATTTGATTTGACAAAAAATAAGTGGTAAAATAAAAAGACGGAACGCCGATCAGCAATTCCGCCCTAAAAAGTAGCCTTTAATAATTATAACACGAAAAGTTATAATTGCAAGGGGAAGCTGAAAATGGCGAAACCATCGAATTCAAACGAAAGGAATCTTTTTACAGACATTGATCTTCAAATTATGCTATGCAACGAGAAGATCAAGAATCACCGAAGATCTATCGAAAAAGTGAAAAAAATGTGTGGCTGGTATGGCCCTTCTGGCGTTGGTGGGATTGACTATTCGAAGGAATCTTTCCCTTCGACACATATTTCATTCGCCGAAGGCCTGGAAATGATCGACCGTGACACGGAAAAGATAAACCAGCTTACGGAAGAACGAAAAGATCTTCGCCGAACCATGCGACGCGTGAAAAAAATCTACGCCGGACTTTCCGGAATGGAAGCACAAGTTTACTATTGCCGCGTGATTCAGAAAAAAACACAAGCGGCCGCCGCGGACGAAATCGGACTTTCTGTTCGCCAGTTCCAGAGAATCGAAAGCGATATGAAGGACAAAGGGCTGATTTGAAAATGAAAATTTTTTGAAACGAAAATTTTTTCACTTTTTGAAACGTTGATTTTTCAAGAAATCCACATTTTACAAGGATTTACGCGAAAATTACATGTCGTGTTTTATGTCGTGTTTTTGTCGTGAAATATGTCGTGGAAATGTCGTGTCAATCCGTGTTAATATATTAGCGTTGATAAGTGAATCAAAAATTCCTTGAAAGGCGTCGCCAGAAATGGCGGCGCTTTTTGCGTACATAAAAAGGGGGTGGCCCGATGAATACGGTCGAACCGATCAGGGACATGGATCTTGTGATGGATTTGGCCGAATACCTAAAATCGAATAATGAACGTGATTATGTTCTTTTCATGTTTGGCATTTATACCGGGCTTAGAATTTCGGACATTTTGAAATTCCGAATTCGTGACGTCCGGGAAAAAGACGCTGTTTATATCAGGGAGAAAAAAACCGGGAAGGAAAAAAGATTCCCGATAAATTCTGAACTGAAACCTATTATCGAAGAATATATCGCCGGTAAAAGAGATTATGAATATCTATTCAAATCGCCACGATACCCGAATAAGCCTATCACCAGACAGCAAGCGTATAACGTACTGACTGACGCGGCGAAGGTGTTCGGCCTGGAAGCAATAGGCACGCACACACTACGAAAGACATTCGGCTATCACATGTACCAGCAGACACACGACGCGGTTACACTGATGGAGATATTCAACCACGCAGACATAAGCGTCACCCTTCGATACATTGGTATCAACCAGGACAACAAAGATAAGCTGATTAAGAGCCTGACCTTTAAACATGGCAAGGGCAAGAGATAGCACACACAAGAAGCCTTCCTATCCACACGGATAATCGGAAGACTTCTTTCTTTTTGCCTTTTACTTGACACAACGGGGCGTTGACAAGTGAAGTGTGTTCGTTTTCGTTGCGTTTAATAGAAAGGAAAGGCGCACAAGCGACTTGACACAATTACAAGATATGTCAAGAGAAGGGGACGACAAGGCACCCGGCCAGGACGTGAAAATCATCGGGGAATTTTTCCCCGAACTTTCGTAGGTTCTTCCGGCGACCGAATCGGCCCCGCGGGTAAGCGAAGCCCAAAATCTTCCTAGATACAGACAAAAAATAACAGAAGTTGCCGTTACCGATTTGACCGGAAAGGGGGCGAGGATATGGCAAAAGCAGAAACAGAATCAGCAAAAATCACGAACGTAGACAGCTTGACCGTATCGGCCGCCGTCCTGGGCGATATATTCGGCGTGTCTGACAGACGTATTCGCCAGATGGCAGAAGAAGGAATCATCGTCCGCGTGGCGAAAGGCCGGTACAACTTCCAGGAATCCGTTAAGAATTATATCTTGTCTTTGAAGCTTGCCGTTGACACGGCAAACCAGGACAATCCGGACGGAGAACTGAACATTGAAGAAGAAAAAGCACTTCACGAAAGAGTTAAGCGTCACATTTCAGAACTTCGCCTTCAAACCATGAAGGGAGAACTTCACAAGGCCGAAGACGTCGAAAAAGTAATGACTGACATGCTGACTTCATTCAAAACAAGGGTTATGAATATCCCTTCGAAGGTTGCGCCGGTGCTGGAAAGCCGCGACGCCGGATTTATCAAAGATCGCCTGACAGCGGAAGTCACGGAAGCCTTAAACGAATTGAAAGACTACGATCCGAAGGCTTTTTATAGTGATGAATACGTCGAAGGTGAAGACGATGATTAAATCAGAGCCAGACAGAAAACGTTCGAAAGATTTAGGTATCGACTTAAAGACAATCAAATTATTTGAAAAGATAGCGAAAGCAGTAGCGCCGCCGCCTATTATGACGGTTAGCCAGTGGGCGGACGCTGAAAGAAGACTGTCGGCAGAAAGTAGCGCCGAAGCCGGACGCTGGAACACAGACCGCGCACCTTACCAGCGCGAGATCTTGGACGCCGTAAACAATCCGGAATGTGAAGAAGTGGTGATTATGTCTTCCGCCCAGGTTGGAAAGACAGAACTTATCCTGAACACGATCGGATATTATATCGACTACGATCCGGCGCCGATCCTGGTTGTAAATCCGACAATCGAAATGGCCCAGACCTTTTCGAAGGACAGACTGGCGCCGATGATCCGCGACACGCCGGCACTTCGCGGCAAGGTTCGCGACGCAAAATCGAAGAATTCTGGAAACACAATCCTTCACAAACAGTTTCCGGGCGGTCATATCACTATGGCCGGGGCGAATTCGCCGGCTTCCCTGGCGTCAAGACCTATCCGAATCGCCTTAATGGACGAGATCGACCGCTATCCGGCCAGCGCCGGAACAGAAGGAAACCCGATCAAGTTAGCCGAAAAGCGAACGACGACCTTCTGGAACCGTAAAAAAATAAAGGTTTCAACGCCGACAATCAAAGGACAGAGCCAGATCGAAGCCGAATTTCTATCCGGATCACAAGAAGAATGGTGTGTTCCTTGCCCTTGTTGTGGAAAATACCAGTCCTACGAATGGGGAAGGATTCATTTTTCAGATGTGACGATGGAATGTAAATTTTGCGGCGAACATATTTCCGAAGTTGACTGGAAACAGCAAAAAGGAAAGTATATCGCAAAATTTCCGGACAGAAAGCGAAAAAGAAGCTTTCACCTTAACGAATTAGCGTCACCGTGGAAACACTGGGAAGAAATTATCCGGGAATTCAGGGAAGCACAAAAGGAATTGAAGGAAAACGGCGACATTAACAAAATGAAAACCTGGATCAATACGACGCTTGGCGAAACATGGGAAGAACGCGGCAAAAGTGCCGACGATGATTCTATCATCGGACGCCGCGAAAGATACGAAGCAGACATTCCGGACGGTGCTGTCGTTCTCACGGCCGGCGTGGACGTTCAGGACGACCGTTTCGAAATCGAGATCACCGGCTGGGGCCGCGGTTATGAATCGTGGGGCATTAAGTACGATAAGATTTTCGGCGACCTGGAAAAAGAAGAAACCTGGGATCTTCTGGAAAACTATCTTGATAAAGAATTTTACTTTGCTTCCGGAAGTTCGCTTCTGATCGCTTGCACTTGCATAGATACCGGCGGCCATTTCACGACACAATGTTACAAATGGCTGAAAAAAATGGAGCGAAAAAGCAAAAGGATTTACGGTGTTAAGGGTATGGGTGGCCCAGGTATTCCACTTATACACAAGTTATCCACAAACAACCAGCTAAAAGTTAAGGTTTTTATCCTGGGTGTGGATTCCGGAAAAGAAATACTTATGACGCGGCTTAATACGGTTGACGAAGGGCCGGGGTATTGCCATTTTCCGATCAATGCCGACCGCGGATATAACGAAACCTACATAAAGGGGCTTAACAGTGAGCAACGCGTCGTTCACATAAAAGACGGGCGCCCGGTTATCAAGTGGGTAAAGAAAGCCGGCGGAATCAGAAACGAACCGCTGGATCTTCGAAATTATTCCACAGCCGCGGTCGAGATCCTACGTCCTGACTGGGACGTTCTGGAATCGAAGGTCAAGGCCGGAATTAACTACATGAAAAGACAACCGGCAAAAAAGACCGGAAAACGAAAAACTGGCGCCTTAAACCGCGGCGTCCAGTTGTAAGGCGGTGAAATATGTTAAGCAACACACAGAAGGAACGCCTGGAACGTTATAAATCCAGGCTGAATATGTACCTGGAAGCAGAAGAAGCTGTTCTTCTTAACCAGGAATACACGATCGGGACGAAAAGCTTAAAACGTGCCGATCTTGGAACTATCCGGGCGGCTATTAAAGACCTGGAAAAACAGATTGATTTATTAGAATCAGGCGGAAAAAACAAGGCTTTCCGATTTGTTCCGCGTGATATTTAGAAAGGCGGTGGCTGAAAAGTGAATATTATCGACAAAGCGATTGAAGCTTTCAATCCGGCGGCCGCCCTGAAACGACAACAGGCACGAATGGGAATGGAACTGATCCGGACGTTTCAAAATTCAGGATATGACGAATCGGGGGCTTCCAGAACAAAAAATTCAATGCGCGGCTGGTCGGCAAGATCAAAAAGTCCGCAAGAAGACATTGACAAGAATCTTCCGACACTACGCCAGCGATCAAGAAGTTTGTATATGTCGGCGCCGCTGGCCGCTTCGGCAATCAAGACAAACCGAACGAATGTAGTCGGCGAAGGATTGAAGCTGAAAAGCACGATCGACTATTCCTATCTTGGAATGACGCCGGAAGCGGCGGCAGAATGGCAACGCCAGGCGGAACGCGAATTTGAATTATGGGCGGAATCAAAGTTTTGCGACGCCACACGATCAAATAATTTTTATGAGATCCAACAAACGGCGTTAATGTCGTGGCTTATGAACGGCGACGCTTGCGTCCTGGTAGAGTACGAACGCCCGAAGAAATTCTTCCCGTATGGCTTGCGCGTTCGCCTGATCGAATCGGATCGAGTTTCGACGCCGCACACAACCGGGAATACCGTGAATTTATACGCGAAGGACTTACAGACCGGGAACCGGATCTATAACGGCGTTGAACTTAACGACGCCGGCCAGATCGTGGCATACCATATCTGTTCGACTTATCCGAACAGCAACCTTCACGCGGAAAAGAAGTGGACGCGTGTAAAAGCCTTCGGCGATAAGACGGGAATTCCGAACGTGCTAATGATTTACGAAACAGAACGCCCGGAGCAATACCGCGGCGTTCCTTATTTGGCGCCGGTTATTGATTCATTGAAGCAATTAACCAGATACAGCGAAGCCGAACAAATGGCGGCTGTTATCAACGGATTCTTCACAGTGTTTATTACATCGGAATCCGGAGCGCAAGACGTAGGGTTCACCGGAGTAGTCCCGGAAGGCGAAGAAGTGACAAACGATGATGTCAGTTACGAACTGGGGCCTGGAATGGTGAACATGTTGAATCCGGGCGAAAAGGTCGAGATCGCCGACGCGAAAAGGCCTTCGACGAATTTTGACGCGTTCGTGACCGCACTTTCGAAGTATATCGGCGCCGCACTGGAAATCCCGGTCGAATTACTGACAAAGAGCTTCACGTCGAATTATTCCGCTTCACGTGCCGCACTTCTGGAAGCCTGGAAGGCTTTTCGAATGAAAAGGGCGTGGCTTGCCGCTGATTTTTGCCAGCCGATATATGAGATTTTCCTGATCGAAGCAATTTCCTCCGGAAGATTAAAGGCGCCAGGATTCTTCCTGGATCCGATGATCAAAAAAGCATACTCCGGCGCACAATGGAACGGCCCAGCCCAAGGAATGATCGATCCGATCAAAGAAGTAAACGCGGCAAAAGAAAGAATATCAATCGGAATTTCGACACGTCAGAAGGAAACAATCGAAATGACCGGCGGCAACTTTGAAGCAAACGTCGCCCAGCTTGCACGCGAAAATGACCTGATGAAAGAATACGGCATTTCTGGCGCGGCACCGTCCGCACCGGCTGAAAATAAAACAGAAAAGGAGAATATTGACGATGAAGAAGGCAACAAAGAAGACAAAGTTCCTGAACATGGCGACACCGGCGCCGAAGGTCAATAAATTCTGGAACTTCACAGAACACGGAAACGACGCCGAATTACAACTTTTCGGAACGATTTCTTCGGAAGAAGACTGGTGGAGTGACGATTGTGTCACTTACAGAAATTTTATCAACGATTTGAACGCGCTGGGGCCTAAAGACAATATAAACGTATTGATTCAGTCCCAGGGCGGCGACGTATTCGCGGCAAATGCGATTTATAACGCGCTTGTGGCAAACAGCGCAAAGATTACCGCGACAATTATCGGAATTTGTGCTTCCGCCGCCACGATCATTTTACAAGCGGCAGAAACACGCAGAATCGCAAAAAACGGCGTAATTATGGCCCACAATCCAAAAGTAACGGTTTATGGAGCCTACGAAGCGGACGATTTGCGAAAGTTAGCGGAAGCAACCGACAAAGTAAAAGATTCAATCAAGGCCGTTTATCGCGATCGCCTGGGAAAAACAGACGACGAAATCGAAGAAATGATGAACGAAACGGCCTGGTATGTCGGCCAGGAAGCCGTTGACAATGGATTTTGCGACGAAGTGATCGAAGAAAACTTCACGAACGCCGCAGTCACAAACGAAGGAAGATATAGTTTCAAGAACTACGTGGAACCTATTCTTCCCGATGATGTTCGAAAAAAGGTTCAAAATCTTTCTAAAACGCCGCAGAAGGACGACGGGACTTTTTTTAATAAAACCAATCCACAGAAAGGAAATAATGACATGGGACAGAATCAGAACCAGAACACGGCGCCGGTGAAAATCGAGAACGCCGCACAGTTGCGAAGTGCTTATCCCGATATGATAAATCAGATCGTGGACGAAGCTATTCAGAACGAACGCGATCGCTTAAAAGCCATTGACGAGATCGCGAACGGAATTCCTGACGACGTTTTGAAAAAGGCAAAGTATGACGAGCCACTTTCCGCCGCTGATCTTGCACTGGCACAGATGAAAGCAAACAACGCCGCCGGAGCGCAGACAATGACAAATGTTGTTGACGATCTGACAAAATCCGGATCCGGAGAGGTTGGAGCAGTTCCGAACGTTGGAAACGACGCCGGAGCGCAGACACCGGAACAGAAGGAAGCCAAAGTTCGCGGATTTGCAAACGCGTTAAAGGGCGACAAGAGAAGAAAGGAGAAATAAATCATGGGATTATATGAAAAAGTCGGCGAATTTACGCCGGATTCACTTTTTGCGTCACCTGACTACCCGGTTTTGAAAGAAGGAATCGGCCTGAAAAAAGGTCAGGGCGTATTGAAACGCGGATCCCTTATCGTGAAGGGATCTGACAAACACGCTTATCTTGCCGGAACAACCGTTTCTTCCGTTACTTTGAAGGTGTTCGGAATCCTTACGGACGACGTAGACACCGGATCAGAGGATAAAAACGAGAACGTACCGGCTACGTGCTACATTACCGGACATTTCAACCGCGGCGCGGTGATTGTTAAGTCCGAAGCAACTATTGACACATACGAAGACGATATGAAGGGCGTCGGAATGTACCTTCGTAACGTCCAGAAATACGAGTAAACAAGGGGGTATTAAATCATGTCTGATTACACAACACGCGAAATGATGGAAGCGTTCGACCAGACGCCGCCCGTCAAAACCTTCTTACAGAAGACTTTCTTCCCGACAGAGGAAACGCATGTTTCCGAAAAGGTTGAATTTGATGTAAGAAAAGGAAAAAGAATCATGGCGCCGCTTGTAAGTCCTAGAATGGGCGGAAAGGTTATCACACGCCAGGGATTCAGAACGAACCAGTTCACTACACCGAAGATCGCACCTGAAAGACCTATGACAATCGACGACATTACACAGCGCGCGATCGGTGAGAATATTTACAGCCAGAGAACGCCAGAGGAAAGAGAAGACGAACTTCTGGCGAAAGACTGGACGGATCTTGAAGAATCAATCGCACGAAGAAAAGAGTGGATGTGCCGTCAGATCCTTTTTGAAGGAAAAATCGACGTTGAGGACGAGGAAGAAGGACTTGATGTTCAGATCGACTTCGGCTTCTCAAATATTATCTATCTGGGAGCCGACGAGAAGTGGTCGCTTGCCAGCGCGGATCCTTTGAAGCCGCTTCGCGAGATCAGAAGAAAGATTATCAAGGCGACCGGAAAGGCACCCGATATTGCGATTTTCGCGTCTGACGCAATCGAGGACTTCGTTAATAACTCTTATGTCATGAAGGCCATGAACGTTCTTAACATGAAGAATGTTGTTATTGAGCCGCGAGTAGTAGATCCGGCGCTTACCTTCTACGGAAGAATTGCAGAACTGGATCTTGACATTTACACATACGACGAATGGTTCTTAAACGACGAAGGCGACGAGGAAGCAATGATCCCGGCCGGAACTGTTCTGATCGGACATTCCGACGGCGAAGGACAGGTTGAGTATGGATCTGTTACCCAGATGGAAGATAAGAAATTCGTCACTTACGAAGGAAAGCTTGTTCCGAAGGAGTACGCAGACGAGAAGAACGAAGTTAAGATGTTACGTCTTACTTCTCGTCCACTTCCTAGACCTTACGACGTTGATTCCTGGGCGATTATCTACGTTGACGGCACAAAAGCAGAGTAGGGGGCGATTATATGGCATACAGAACAAAAATCGAGGTAAGAACCGGCGGCAAGAAATACCTTCCTGGAACAATCCTTCCGGAAGATATTTCACCGCTTGATCTTGCGTTCCTTAAAAGAAAAAAATTCGTTGAGGTTGTAGACACTGATCCGCTGGCAACGCTTGCGGCGGAAGATTCCGACGAAGATCCGGACAATGACGGATTCACAGACGGGTTCGGCGGTGTAGACAGCCTGAAAAGCGCTGACGAGATCATGAAGCTTCGCTCAAAGGCCGACGTTGCACAATACGCGGCTTCTATCGGGCTTGATCTTGGCGAAGATTACAAAGACAAGGCCCTGGACGATCTGAAAGAAACAGTTATCAATTTTCAGGAAGAAATGGAAGCTGGTTCTGACGACGGATCCAACAAGTAATGAAAAGCTTCAAAGAACAGCTTGAAAAAGATTTTGAAACCACATTCTTCAATACGGACGAATTCGCGGAAATTCACGAATTGCAAGGAAATGAAGTTCCGGTCGTAGTTGATAACGACATAATTATCACGCTTTCACTTGGAAAACATGCGGACGCCGACGGAATATTCACCGACGATAAAATGATTTTCGTACAAAAAAAATACCTGGAATTTGAACCGGTGGCCGGTCAACACTTATCCTTCGACGGAGAGATCTACCCGATCAAAACTGTTAATGAAGATATGGGCGGCTATACGATCATTCTATCAGGTAACGAAGATTGATCGTTTCGGAAATAAAGGTTTCCGGCATTGAAGACGTTGAAAAACGTTTAGGAAACATGAAAAAGAACGCCCCGACGGTTGTTTCCAGGGCAATCAACAGGGCGATTCAGAACGTAAAGAAGAATATGGGAAAAGAAACGTCGGAAAGGTATTTTATCACGTCCGGCGAAGTGAAAAAGACTGTCAATGTCACAAAAGCCACAAAGTCACGGCTTCAAGCCGCGGCAATTTCGCAAGGTGCCGGAATTGCCTTGTCAAAATTCAAGGTAAATCCAAAAACACCGGTTCGATACCGTGGGGCGTCCAGATCGCCGAAGGTATATCGTGCCGGTGTTAAGAAGGCCGGCGGCGTAAAGCCGCTGGACGGAAACCCGAAGTCTTTCGTTGCTGTTATGAAATCCGGACACGTCGACGTTTTTTCCAGAACGTCCGCGAAAAGTCTTCCGATCAAACAGCTATACGGCCCGTCTGTTCCGCAGATGGTGAAGAATGAAGACATTATGAATAAGATCAACCGCGACGCAAACGAAACGCTTCAAAAGCGAATTGACGCGGAGATCAACAACCTTTTGCGAAGGGGGTAAGACATGCAGACAGATATTTTTTTACAGAAGACACTTGTTGAAGTTGTGAAAGAAGAACTGAAAGGATATGTCACGTTAAACAATGGCGAAATGGTAGAATTCAACGTCTATCCGCAGAATTTACCAGCAAAGCAAGGGAAGAATGACAAAGACCACTTTCCTTACGTGCTGGTGTGTCTGGACGAAGAAACGATCGCTGGGGAAGATTCAAACAATATTTGTTCAATCTATTTTCTGGTTGGAATCCAGGATCAGAACCCGAACCGCCAGGGACATTTTGACGTTGCGAATGTCTTAAATAAATTACAAGACAGATTCCTGAAAGATCGTCTGATAGATCAGCGATACAGAATCCAGTTCCCGATCACAAAGAAGTTCCAGGAAGAAGACACCTGGCCGAAGTTTATCGGCGGAATGTCTACTTTATGGGACGTTAGTAAAATGGAAATGAGGGAAACCGAATATGACTAGAAAAGAAAATAAAAAGGTCATGTATTTAGGGCCTACAATTCGCGGCGTCGTTAAAAACGGCGCTGTTTTTGAAGGTGGAATTCCGAAGAATCTTGAAAAGATCGCCGGAAAGAAACCGATTATTCAGAATTTGATCGTTCCACTTGAAAACATTGTGGACGTTTCAAAGAATATCCGCGTCGAAGGAACAGCGGAAGCGATTGCCTTCGATAAAATCGCAGAGATCAGCGAAGCGGAAGTAAAAGAGTTTACGGAAGGAGAGTAAAAAGCTATGTCTAATTACAAACATGGTATCAGGACAAGCCGCCAGGCTACACAGTTAGCCACGCCGGTAACGTCCGACGGCTGTTTACAGTGTATCATCGGAACGGCACCGGTCAACCTTGCCGCCGATCCTTACGACACAGTGAATAAGCCTTTCGTCGCATACAAGAAGGCGGACGCGATTTCCGCCCTGGGATATAGCGACGATTTCAAGAATTACACATTATGCCAGAGCGTTTACGCGACATTCGACGTCTTCGGAGTTGCCCCGATCGTGCTTATTAACGTTCTGGATCCGAAGAAACATGTATCAGCGGAACTTTCAAAGACATTCGACGTCGTAGGCGGAACAGCAAAGGTCACAGAAACCGGAATCCTTATGGATAAACTTTCCGTATCTGACGAAACCGGCGCAACAAGCTACAAAGCAGACGAAGACTATATCGCTTCTTTCAATTCAGACGGTACAGTTTCAATCGCAATCGTGGCAACCGGAGCCGCAAAGAGCGCGAAGAAAGTAAAAGTGACTTACGTTCAGATCGATCCTTCGAAGGTCACATATCAGGACGTGATCGGAAGCTATGACGTTTCTTCAAAGAAGAAAACTGGAATGGAACTGATCGGAAACGTTTATCCGAAATACGGAATCGTTCCTTCTTTACTTCTGGCGCCTGGCTGGTCACACATTCCGGCGGTAAATCTTGCGCTTAACGCAAAAGCGAACCTGATTTCTTCCCTTTTCACAGCGAAGGTCGTGTCAGATATTGACACAGACACAGAAAAGGCAGAATCAGCGGACGAAGTAAAGGAATTCAAGGATAAGTCCGGATATTCCGACAGAAACACAATTCCGACATGGCCGCTTGTTGGCGTCGGCGATTATGTTTATTACTTTTCCGCCCAACTTGCGGCAAGCTTACAGTATTTAGCCGCAAATAACAGCGGCGTTCCTTCAAGAAGTCCTTCAAATAAGGATCTTAAAATCACCGGAACCTACAACAAGGCCGGCGACGAAATTATCCTGGATATGGACGAAGCGAACGATTATTGTAACGCTTGCGGCGTAGTTACCGCAATCAACATGAACGGCTGGAAAGCCTGGGGAAACAATACCGCGGCTTACCCGTCTTCGACAGATCCGATCGACAGATGGATCAACATTGTAACTATTTTCGATTACATCGAAAACAACTTCAAACTTTCGTTCTTCCAGAACGTGGACGATCTGACAAATTACAGACTGATTGACGAAGTAGTTTCCGGATTCAACATTCAGTTGAACGGCCTTCAGGGATCCGACGATATAGCCGGCGGCGAAATTGTATTCGATCACGAAGAAAATCCGATCGCGAATATCCTGGGCGGACACATTAAGTTCCATACAAGAATCGGCGGCTATGTACCGGCGGAAGACATCGAAAACGTATTTGAATTCGATCCTACCATTACCCAGGCCGCACTTGAAGGGGGTGCTGAATAATGGGATATAAAATTCCTACCGTGTTAAACAACTTTAACACATACGGATCCGGTCATAAGTACGTCGGAGTTTCAAGCGAAGTTTCGCTTCCTAGTTTCGAGTACATGACGGAAACGATCGACGGCGCCGGAATCGGCGGCGAGATCGAAGAAGCTATCGAAGGAAGCTTCGGATCGCTTGAAACAGAAACAACATTTCAGAACATTAGTAGAGAAATGTTTGATTTCATTACACAGACTGGAAATGTCACATATCGCGGATCTATGCAAGTGCTGAACACAGCAACACAGACAAACGATTTTGAAGGCCTGGTCGTAACAACAAAAGGAAAGGTGAAGTCGTTCGAACTTGGAAGCCTGAAAAAGGGCGGCAAGGGAGAACCGAAAGTCGTTCGTGAAATTACTTACTGTAAAATTCAGATCGGCGGAACGACCGTCCTTGAACTTGATAAATATAATCTGATCTGGAAACTTAACGGCGTTGACCGTTTACAGAAAGTAAGATCCCAGATCTAGGAAAGTGAGGAAATAAGCACATGAGCAAAGAAGATAATTACGAAGTAACAGCAAGGGAAGACGTGACCGCAGATATTCCGGTCGCAAACGTACCGGAAGGGGCGGAAAACGCCCTTCTTCCGAAGAAAGAGAGCGAAGACGACGATCTGATCGTGAAGTTCAGAAAACCTTTCGATTTCGAAGGCGAAATCTATGAAAAACTTGACCTTCACGCCCTGGAAGACATTCGCGGCCGTGACCTTACGGCTATTGAAAAAGCTTTCAATAAGACGGGAATTTCCAGCTTTATGCCGGAAACAACAACGACTTACGCGAAGATCGTAGCCACGAAGGTAACTGGTTTACCGGCCGAATTCTTCGAAGATCTTCCGGCTTACGAGATCGAAAAGATCAAAAATGTCGTGACAGGTTTTTTCTACAAAGACGAATAAGACATGATTCCGGCCAGGATATACAGAAAACCAGCGTATATCTTGCGATGGCTACACATACCGGTATTGATTTTTTCACAGATCTTCCGATTGATGAATTCATCGACGTAGCGAAGGAAGTGAACGATATTGGCAAGCAAAACAAAGTATGAATTAGCGCTTGAGATTGGCGGAAAGATTCAAAGTTCACTTGAAAAAAGTGTCGGCGGAGTTAATAAAAAGCTGGATTCTATCGGGAAAGCCGCAAAGACAGCCGCGAAGATAGCAACAGCCGCCTTCGCGGCCGTTAAGGTCGGCGATTTCGTAAAAGACGCGGTAAGCACATATTCGGATTTCAACCAGGCAATGGCGAACACGTCCGCGATCGCCGGGGCAAATGAAGAACAAATGAAAAAGCTGGAAAACGCCGCGCTGGAAATGGGAAAGAAGACGACAAAGACGGCGACGGAAGCTTCGGAAGCGCTTGGATATATGGCACTTGCCGGGTGGGACGTCGATACTTCGATCGCTTCCCTGGAACCGGTTCTTCGACTTTCAGAAGCTACACAAATGGATCTGGCGACATGCTCGGATCTTGTCACCGACTCAATGAGTGCGTTAGGCCTGACGGCGGATCAGTTGACGGACTATCTGAACGTTACATGTCAGGCGAATAATAAGTCTAACACCACGGCCCAGGCTTTAATGGAAGCTATGATCGGGTGCGGTGGTGCCGCAAAGTCGGCCGGAATGGACTATAAACAAACGGCCGCCGCGCTGGGAATCTTGGCGAACAATGGTGTCAAGGGCGCCGAAGCTGGAACAGCGTTGAATTCAATGTTAGTCCGTATGACGACGAAGGACGTAGCGCAGAAAGCGTTTAAGGAACTGGGCGTTTCGATATACGATAGTTCCGGTCAAATGCGAAATATGCAAGATATTCTTGTTGAATTAAACGGCGCAATGTCCGGACTTACCCAGGAACAGAAAAACAACTACATGTCGGCTATTGCCGGCACAAACTACTATACACAGTTTGGATATTTACTGGAAGGCGTAAAAGAAGGGGCAGACGGCGCGGCTTCGACGTGGACGTCATTAACAGAAGCCTTCGACAATTCAGACGGCGCGCTTATGAATATGGCGAACCAGATGAACGATACACTTCCGGCGGCTATGGCGATATTTAATTCGGCCGTAGACGACGCAAAGATCCGATTGTGTCAGGTGTTCGCACCTATGGCAAAAGACGCCATAAAAGGCGTTGCCGACGCGCTTCCTTCGATTACTGATAAAGTGGTCGGAGTAGTCCAGAGTTTATATGATAAAGCCGTTCCGGCGGCGGAAGATTTCGCAAAGAAAGCACAAGCGGCCTTCGAAAAGGTGAAGCCGGTTCTGGACGACATACGAACAAAAGCGACTGACGCGTTTACATTTCTGGCAGAAACCGGAAAGACGGCCTTCCAGAATATCAAAACAGCAATCGAAACCAACAAACCGGCGATTGATAAGGTGATCGCGGTCGCGCTTGACCTGAAAGACAAGTTATTCCAGGCATTTAACGCGGCGAAACCGGCAATCACTTTT
Source organism: Blautia sp. AF19-13LB (assembly GCF_003479105.1). Lineage (NCBI taxonomy): Bacteria > Bacillati > Bacillota > Clostridia > Lachnospirales > Lachnospiraceae > Blautia > Blautia sp. AF19-13LB. The sequence continues at coordinate 50,614 of NZ_QUGO01000008.1, read as the reverse complement.
ATAGCGACAACGGCCATTCCGGCGGTTGTAAATGCTATTATGAAAATCATCGGCGCGGCGGCGACGGTTTACCAGAAGTTAAACCAGTGGGGACTTCTGAAACCTATTATTATAGGCATTGCCGGGGCTATTGCGGCCATGAAAATGGTAAAATTCGCAAAAGATACAATCCAGGCAGTAACAGCAACAAAAGCACTTGTAACCGTATTTCTTGCACAGAAAAAGGCCATGCTGGCAAATATAGCCGCAAAAGCGAAAGATCTTGCAGAAACGGCGGCTATCCATGCACTGTATATCAAAGACGCTATTGTCAAGGGAGCCAGCACAGCGGCAACCTGGGCGCAGACGGCGGCAATGACGGCATGGAACGCGATTTGTGCAGTCGGAACGGCTGTCACAACAGCACTAGGCGCGGCTTTTACCTTCCTTACAAGCCCGATCGGCCTTGTTATTATCGCCATTACGGCGGTGATTGCGATTGGCGTTCTGTTATACAAAAACTGGGACACTGTAAAGGAAAAAGCTTCGCAACTTGGCGACTGGATCGTCAATGTATTTAACAATTTCAAGGAAAAATGTTCACAGTATATCCAGGAATTCGCGAATAAATTCCCGGAAGCGTTCGCTTTCATTTCGTCCGTATTTGAAAGTTTCAAGCAGACGGCGACAAATATTTTCGGCGGAATCAAGACATTTTTCCAGGGAATCATTCAGTTTTTTACCGGCGTTTTCACTGGCGACTGGTCGAAAGCGCTTGAAGGATTGAAAAATATCTTTTCTGGCGCATTTAAGGCTCTTTCGTCGCTGGCGCTTGCACCACTTAACGCCCTGAAAGGGGTTGTGACCGGTGCGTTTAATGCGATAGACGTAGCAACGGGCGGAAAACTGACAGCAATAAAAAATAAGGTCAAAGACGCATTTTCAAAGGTGAAGGAAACCGCCGGAAATATCATGTCGGCGGCGAAAGATACGATCAGCGAAAAACTGAACAATATCAAATCAGCCTACGAAGAAAACGGCGGCGGAATCAGGGGTGTAGCCGCGGCCGCTATGGAAGGTGTAAAAGGCTATTACACGGCCGGATATTCTTTCATAAACAATTTGACCGGCGGAAAGCTTGAAGAAGTTCGTTCGAAATTTTCTGAAAAAATGTCGTCGATCGGATCCAATGTTTCAACCGCATTTTCGAACGTGAAATCTACGATCGGAAACGCAATGTCCCAGGCGGCTTCGAACGCAAGCGCACACCTAGAAACCATGAAGTCGGCATATACAAACGCCGGCGGTGGAATCAAGGGCATAATGGCCGGAACAATGGCCGGAGTGCAAAGCATAACTTCAAGCGCCCTATCAACTATTAACACCGTAACCGGCGGCGGACTGGATAGCATGAAAGCCGCATACACAAACGCCGGCGGCGGAATCAAAGGTATTGTTTCCGGAGCAATGGCCGGAATACAGACCACAACTTCGACTGTAATGTCGGCGATCAACACGGCGACCGGTGGAAAACTGGAACAGCTAAAAAATAGCTTTTCCGAAAAACTGGAAGGCGCAAGGTCAGCGGCACTATCGAAGTTTGAATCAATAAAAAGCGGAATTTCCGAAAAACTGGAAGGCGCGAAAAGCACTGTCAGGAGTGGTTTAAGCGCGATCAGCGGCTTTTTCTCAAACGTGAAGCTGTCACTTCCACACATTAAGATTCCGCATTTCAATATTTCCGGCGGACAAGCGCCGTGGGGAATTGCCGGAAAAGGAACAGCGCCGAAGATTTCGGTTGACTGGTACAAGAACGGCGGTATTTTAACCGGCCCGACAATATTCGGAGCGAACGGAAATTCGCTTCTGGGTGGCGGAGAAGCCGGCAAGGAAGCAGTCCTTCCATTGTCTGAATTATGGTCGAACATGAAAACGGTTGTCGCTGGAGTAATGGGAAGCCAACCGAACGCGGCAACAGAAGCCTATAAACAAGCGTCAGAACTTGCAGACGGTAACAGCCAGCCGCAGACACAGACTGATTCCGTAACAAAGGAACTTTATAACAACATAACAACAAACAACACCGTGAACAAATCAAGCGAAAAGAATTCTTCGGATAATTCTTCGAAGATCGTTTATCAGCCGCAGATCATTATTCAGGGCAACGCAAGCAAGGAAGACGTACAATCCGCGCTTGATATGTCCCAGGAGAAATTTAACGCCATGATGGCAGAATATGAACGGCAGAATAGACGTGTTTCTTTCGCGTAAGAAAGGGGGCTTAATGTGTGGACGAAAACAGATATTACACAACCGTTCAAGGTGACATGTGGGATTCTATCGCCTATCAGTTTTACGGCGACACGAAATACATAGGCCTTCTTTTTGAGAATAACCAGGATCTACTTGATATTTTTGTCTTTTCGGCCGGAACAAAGGTATATATTCCGGAACTTCCGGACGAAGAAGACGAAGATATTCCGGAATGGAGATTGTAAGCCATGAAAGCGCGTCAGGCGTCCGTTGTAGTAAAATACAACGATAAAGACATTACAAAAACCATAACGGACTACATAGAGGGTTTTTCTTATGTTGACAACGCCAGCGGATCGGCCGACACGGTGACTTTGAAGCTTAACAACAGAAGCGGAAAGTGGTCGGGAAGCTGGATCCCCGTTCAGGGGGATTCCGTTAAAACAATAATTAAATTAACAAACTGGAACAAAGAAGGCGACAACCGGAAGTTCGATTGTGGATATTTTCTGATCGACGATTTGAGTTTTTCGGGGCCGCCTTCGATTGCTTCAATCGGCGGAATATCAACGCCGATCAATACTGACTTTAATGTCACGAAAAAAAGTAAGACCTGGAAGAAAACATCGGTCAAAGGGATTCTTTCTTCGATTGCTTCTTCCGCAAAGATCGGACTGTATTTTTCCGGCCAGGACTATCCGATCGACGAACTGGAACAGTCAGACAAAGAAGACGTGAATTTTGCGTTCGAACTTTGTAGTTCCCACAACCTGGCTATGAAACTTTATAACAAGAAGATTGTCACATTCGACCAGACAGAATATGAAAAGAAACCGGCCAGCTTTACGTTGAAAAAAGAAAATTGCGAAAACTGGTCGTTTACTTACAGTCTTACACGAATGTATGACGGCGTTTCGATTTCCTATACTGATTCAAAGAAGAATCAGACATTGAAATATAAATTCATGTTAAAGAATGGAAGCCGAATTCTGAAACTGAATGAAACCGCGGAAAGCCTACAAGACGCAGAGATTAAAGCAAAATCGAAGCTACTTGAACATAACAGACAGTGCCAGACGGCAAATTTGAAAGTGAAAGGCGACACGAAATACATATCCAGTAAGTGTATGAAGCTTGAAGGCTTCGGAAAACTTGACGGAAAATATTATATCGACAAGGTATCACACAGTAAGGACGCCGGAAACGGCTATTATTGCACACTGGAAGCCCACCTTTGCATTATCGTTAAAGGCGTAACCGTTGCGACGGTTCTTTCGGGCGATACAGTTAAAAAGGCGGCTTCTTCTTCAACAGCCGGAAAGAAATACACGATTGTTTCCGGCGATACGCTATGGAGAATCAGCACGAAGTTTCTTGGATCTGGTGCAAAGTATATGCAGATATATAACGCAAATTCCGGAACCATAGAATCGGCCGCGAAGTCACACGGAAAATCTTCTTCAAGTAACGGACACTGGATTTATCCAGGAACCACATTAACAATTCCAGGATAGAGGGGGCGAAAACGTATGTCTGATATTATCAGAGTGGGTTATATTTCAAATGTTAATTACGCAGAAGGAACGGCCCAGGTGGTTTACAAAGACCGCGACAACGCGGTTTCGCCTTACCTTCCTTTTGCTTCTAACGAATACGATCCGCCGGAAACGGACACGCTTGTTTACGTCGTACACCTTCCAAACGGTGGCACGCGCGGAATGATCCTTGTTCCACCGTACACGAAAGGAAACCGTCCGCCAGAAGGAAAAAAAGGGATCTGGAGAAAGGATTTCGGCGACGGAAGTTATATCCGGTACGACAAAGAATCGAAACAGCTTGACATTGTGAGCGATTCCGTCCGCATGGAAAGACTTTCGGTTTCCGGGAACCTTTCAGTTTCCGGATCCATAAACGCCGGATCCATAACCACGGGCGGAAACGTCCATATCAAAGGAAATCTGACGGTTGACGGAAACTATCCGAAGTAAGGCGGTGATTATATATGATCGGCTATTTAGGGGATATTATCTTCGAAACTAGCGATAAAAAGATTTGTAACTTTAAGGGATTGAAACGTTCCATTTCCGCGAATTATTCAGAACATAAGCGCTATAAAAAGAAAAGCCAGCGCGAATTTGAGGGCGCGGAAAACCAGGGCGTTTCGTTTGAAATGAATATCAGAGCCGGACACGGGGTAAAACCTAAAAAAATGATGGATAAAGTGATAAAACATTGCCAGAACGGCGACGTTCTTCCGTTCATGATCGGCGGCCACAGAGTAGGCGGTGGAAAATGGACGATTGACAGCGTGGACGCCACATATAACGAAGTGTGGAACCGCGGCGAACTTGTTTCTGTCAGTTTATCCATAACGGCGACAGAATATTATTAAGGCGGTGCCTATGATTAAAATAGACGGCGTGCAGATTGTGATTAACAGCGTGTACGAAAGAGGGCTTCGCCAGGAACTACTTGACAAGGCGTTCTTTCTGCTATCGTGCATAAAGGGGACAATCCCGATGAACCGGAATATCGGACTTGATCCGGATATTATTTCACAGCCTGACACAATAGCAAGAAATTTATACACGGTAAGCGCTATCGAATTGATTGAAGAATTCGAAGATCGCCTTTCCGTAGAAGAAGTCCAGTTTGAATCCGGAGATTCCGGAAATATGATTCCGAAGGTGGTGCTATCATACAATGGCGAATGACATTCAAAAATTATATAGTCTTCCGGATATATCGTTCGTTTCTGACGTTGCACCGGATTTTGACGCAGTTCTTCAAAGGCTTGTTTCTGATTATGAAGCAAGATACGAAGAAGAAACCGGGAAGAAGGTCGTTCTTCGTCCTGGCGATAAAGAATACATCGAATTGACCGTCTACGCGGCGGAGTTTTTCCAGATGTATCAACAGATAGATTTTTCGGCAAAAATGAACCTTCTGAAATACTCAAAAGGCGACTATTTGAAGCACCTGGGAGCGTTCAAGAAAACGTTCGTCCAGGAACCGAAAGCGGCTGTCACAACGGCCAGATTTACGCTTTCAGAAAGCCGGAAGGAAGTCGTATATATTCCGGCCGGAACCAGAATCACAGCCGGCGACGGGATTTATTTCGAAACTGACGACTACGCGGAAGTTACAGCCGGCGAAAGCTACGTCGATATTGATTGTACTTGTCAGACGGCCGGAACGGTCGGAAACGACTACACGCCGGGGCAACTCGAAATTATCGTTGATCCGGTTCCTTACGTGGCGACGGTTTCAAACATTGCAAAAACAGACGGCGGAGCCGGAGAAGAAACCGAAGAAAGTTTCCGCGAGAGAATATATCTGGCGCCGTCTTCATATTCAACAGCCGGCCCTTCCGACGCATACGAATACTGGGTAAAACAGTACAATTCGGCGGCGATCGAAGACGTGAAGATCCACGAACCGACAGACGCTATCGTTGACGTTAGAATTCTTCTGAACGGCGGCGGATTGCCTTCAAAAGCATTTTGCGACGGCGTTCTTGCCTTCCTGAAAGAAAACCCGATCATTCCATTAACGGATAACGACAAGGTGGCGGCGCCTGACGTGGTGAAATACGACTTGAAAGCGACTTATTATATCGCCAGAAGCGACATAAACAATCTTGATTCTATCAAGGAAAACGTCGAAGCCGCGAAAGATACATATTTGAACTGGCAGAAGACAAAGATCGGCCGGGATATTAACCCGGACGCATTAACGGAATTCGTCCGCGCCGCTGGTGGAAAACGCGTCGTTATTACTTCCCCGGTGTTTCAGAGAATTCCGGAAACCTCGGTCGCTATTGATAATACGATCGAATTTGTTTATGGCGGTGTAGAAGATGATTAAGCTTGCAGATTACCGGACGGAAGACGCGTTCCCGTCCGGAATGAAAACAGCTAGTCGTTGCGCGGCCGCGTATGCGTTCGACCAGGAGAAAAAAAGGATCCTGGAAGCGAAAAAGCGCGTGTTAATATGGGCCAGCTTGGAAAACGTACCAGACGACAAACTGGACGTCCTGGCGGTAGAAAACAGAGTTTTGTTCTACAATTCAGGGCTGGATCCTTCGATAAAACGCCAGTTGATTCAAAATTCAATTTACTGGTATATGAAGCTAGGCACACGCCAGGCAATGGAAGAAATGATTGATATTGTCTTCCAGAATGATAATTCTTCGGTCGAAGAATGGTACACATACGCCGGCGAAGCCTTCCATTTCCGGATAGCGGTCGGAACAAATGTTTCACAGACTTCGATCACGGAATTTTTAAGATACTTAAACACTGTTAAAAATGCGCGGTCACGTTTTGATTATCTTGTATTTCAGAACGGAACCACGCTTTTTCTATATCCGAAATCTGATTATCAGAGCTTCTTTTATACATTTTGCGGCGAAATGGAATGTGGAACATATCCGAATACCGAAATCGGCGCAGAATTTACAGAAGTACAGATCGACATTGTTCCGAATGGTGATTCCGCCGGATCTGTAATTTACACAGAAACCGGAACAACACCGGATATTTCGGTCGGTGCCGCATTATCTGAAAACCAGATTGACATTCAGACCGCTTCCAACGAAACAACAATCGTCTATCCAACGGACAGCGAAGCGGAATCGGGAACCGCGCCGGATATTTCAATCGGCGCACAACTTACAGAAGTTCAAATTGACGTTCAAGGCGATTCTGACGGATCTACAATCGTTTATCCGGCAGACAGCGAAGCGGAATCCGGAGATTATCCGGAAACTTCTATCAGCTTCGCACAAGGGGAAAGCGGCGTTTCCTTATCACCGGAAGGCGAAAATTTTAACTTATATTATAACACTGACGCGGCGAAAGAAGCCGCCGAAGAATGAAAGGAGTTCGAAGCATGGCAGAAGGAAGTTATATCCCATTAACGAACGAAGCCCTGGAAGACTTCAAAGAATACCTGAAAAATTCCGTGGCTTATGCAGAATATCGTTCCGGATCCACCTGGTACAAAATCCCGATCTATAAGGTTGAAACGTTACCGGACGGCCGCGCGGCTATTTTTGTTATGTTCGACCATACCGCCCCGAATCAGATTACCGAAATTCGATTCTATCATAGAAACGGATTCATTTTCGCCGGCGGAAACGAGAATCTTAACAAAGAGGATTTCGAAGAAGGCGTCCTTTATCGTTATACGATTAAACTTGTCCAGTCTTCGGGCAAATAGGAAGGAGTGAAGGAACATGTATACACCGGTATTCTGGCAAGATCGAATTGTTGAACACCCTAGAAGGGTTCGTGTAACAGATCTTGGAAATGGAATCAAAGAGTGGGCGCCGGATCCTGGCGAAATCAGCCAGAAAGGAACCCAGCAGTCTTCGACTAATTTCGGAAATATGGATTTCGGAAACGTGGAAAACGCACTTCTGGGCGCTTATCTGGCTATGAATGTTCGCCTGGCACACAACTACATTGACGACTTGCGCGGCCAGATTATCACGTCCACTTTGAAGAATACGCTTAAATTTCCGGCGACAAATGCAGAAGTGACAATTCCGCTTCCGCAGATGGTGAATAACACCGAATATCAGGTCGAAGCGGAAATCGTAGAAGCGGACGGCCCGGTCGAACACGTCGAAGTGTACGGAAAGGCCCTGAACGCTTTCAAGGCTTCCTATCTTGGAAGCGCAAAAAATGTAACTATTAAATTTCATGTGAAAGGCGGATTGTACTAATGGCAAATGTGATTATTAAATCAGACGAAAGAAGACACCAGGAAGCGGCTATTCTTAGCCAGTTCGGCGGCGGTTGCGAAAGAAATTCCAATCGTGAAAACCGTGAGTACGCCGAAGAAATCAACGCGCGCATGAACGAAGTAAAAAGAGAGGTAGGTATTCGATGATTAAAATTGTTGAAGCTAACGAAGGACAGAAGATTTCCCATTCTGTCAATAAAAACTGGCTTAACATCGGCGATCAGATCATGTTGAATCTGAAAAGCCGTGAAGCAGACTACGACGTCCATATCGACATTACTTCGGACGAATTCGGGGCGCTGGGAACCGGATCGGGGCTTTACTATGTGGCCCAGGTGGATATTCCGGCCAGACAGTACACAGAAACCGAAGTTGAGAATCCGGACTACAACGAAGAAGAACCTTCTTCTTCAAAAACTACTATCAAACGCGAAGCTGTTCCGTTCTCTATTGACAACGTGACATTAACACTTTTCGCGCTGAAAGAAGGTGTAATTTATGAATAGTTATCAGTTTGACAGCTTAAAATTCGCGACGGAAGGCCTTACTGGTTACGGTTCTACTGTTATCATTGATAACGCGAACCTTCCGTCCTTTATGAAGCCTATTAACCAGATCACAAACGCCCAGCTTTTCGCCGGCGGAAGTTCAAAAGTCGCCGAAGCGTTCAATGTTGACGGCGTGTTATACAAGCGATTCTTCATTTCGAATTTCTTAAACACAATCGTAAACGGACGTGCTTATTCATGGCCTGGCGTAGATCCGCGCGCTTCAATCAACTTTGACGATTCTGTCAAGGCTTGTAATGCGAAGGGAACCGGATTCCACCTGATGAGTATTCCGGAACGCGCGGTCATTAACCACTTGATCTATAAATCCGGATTTGTTCCGCGTGGAAATACACAGTATGGCAAGAATCACGCCTATACATACGAAACCGGCGAAACAACCGCAACAGAAAGCGACGGTTCCGGCGGCACAAGAACAACCAGAACAGCGACCGGATCAGGCCCGGCGACATGGTTCCATGACGGAACACGCCAGGGAATCGCGGACTGGGTTGGAAATTGCTGGAAATGGTGTTCTGGTATGCGTGTTAAGAACGGCGAAATTCAGATCTTCGCCGGCAACCTTGCCGCGAAACAGGTATCACACGCCGACGCGTCCACATTCTGGAAGGCTATCAAGCCGGACGGATCACTTGTTGAACCTGGAACAGCCGGAACTTTGAAATATACAAAGGATTTCAAGATTGCAACAGATACTGGCGCCGCTGGATCAACTTATTCACCAAACTTCGGAAATATTGCGGCCGGAACGGGCGTCACAACTATTCCGGAGATCTTAAAGGAATTATTCCTTGCACCGGTTACGGGCGTAACCCACACCGGCGGATTCTGGATCAACAACGAAGGTGAGCGCTTGCCGTTCGTGGGTGGCAGTTACGGCAGCACTTCGGCCGCTGGCCCTTCCGCGTTGGGCTTGAACAACGAGCGTTCGAGCGTCTGGACGAGCCGCGGCTTTTTCTCCGCTTATATGGAATTGTGATCTGTAATCTGACAGACCGTGTTCTGTTTGGGGCTACGATAGTAGCCCCTTTATTTTAGACAGAAAGGAAATTCCGGGAGTGGGACAACAAAGATTTTATCATAAGGCGAACGTGGATCCAGAAACAAACGAAGGGAAGGATCAACGAAGCGGCCTTATCATTTTGCAGAAAACGAAAGATCTTATGAAATATCTTTATACTACGTGGACGAAATATCCACGTAGCGAAAAACTGGGCTTCGTAACAGATTACAAGAAATGTCTATTCGGATTTTTAGAATACATTATCGCGGCACAAAAGAAGTATTTCAAGAAAACGACACTTCAAGACGCGGATATTCAACTTGAAGAATTAAGGCTATTCAACGATCTTTCTTATGACTTACGGTTCATCGACGAAAAGCGTTACAAACTGATTTCGGAAAAGTTATGTGAAATAGGCCGGCTTCTCGGCGGCTGGATCAATTCACAAAAAGAATCAGCTAAAAGCGGAAAGTAATTTCCGCGGTGGGGATAGGTCAAATAACGCTTGCCGATCGTGGGTGGCAGTTACAACAACACTTCGAACACTGGCCCTTCCGCGTTGAACTTGAACAACGAACGTTCGAACGTCAGGACGAACCACGGCTTTTTCTCCGCTTACCCTTTTAGCCAGAAGGGAGCGTTCAAGGACGCTTCACAGTGCAAGAAAGGGAAAGGGATCTATCTCCGTTCCGGGTGCCATATCCGGAAATATTAACGTTGCTATCAAGTTAGTTAGTACCGGTACGAAGACCGGGAAGGGTTTCACGGGTAGCGCCGCGCCTACGGCCGAAAACCTGGGCGCATATTCCAAAGAAAGGAATTTTGTCAATGAAGACCTTTGATGTAAAGCATAGCGATATTGTCAATTTTGAAAATATTCTTGAAGCTGACAAAAACGCTTCGCAATGTAAACACTACCGCGACGAAAATTTGAAGTTTTCGGCACATAGGGAAGAAGGGATCATTGATTTACTTAATCGACTTACTTATTATCCGGTTTTTGACGAAGAAGGGAACCAGATTCCCGGAAAAACAGAATCTTCATACAAAGTCGGACGATACCGGAAGAAACAGATTTACGAACCAAAGCCGCGAATTATTATGGCGCTGGAATATCCGGATCGCGTTGTTCAATGGGCCTATTACCAGATCTTAAACCCATTATTCGATAAGCAGTTTATAACGCATAGTTACGGTTGTAGACAAGGGAAAGGCACAACAAAAGCGCGCGATCAGCTTCAACGCTGGCTTCGAAAAGCGAATCGAAGTGGAAAAACCTGGTACGTGTTAAAGCTTGACATTTCAAAATATTTCTATCGCGTGGATCACGCGGTTTTGATGGATATATTATCACGAAAAATCAAGGACGAAGAAATTCTTCGCGACCTTTACAAACTGATAAATTGTGAAAATACGGCGTTCGGCCTTCCGGCTGGCGTGCAACCGGAACTTTGCAACGAAGAAGACTGGCTTTTCGATCGCGGTATGCCAATCGGAAACCTTACAAGCCAGATGTTCGCGAATATCTATCTAAACGAATTAGATCAATACTGTAAACACGAACTTGGAATCCATCTGTTTATTCGATACGTGGACGACATTATTATCTTGTGGCCGGATAAAGAGGAATTGAAGGGAATCCTGGATAATATAAAAAACTTCCTGGAAGAACGCCTTCACCTGGAACTAAATAATAAAACCAGTATTCGCCCGGCGTGGCTTCCGGTCACGTTCGTAGGGGCGCAGATTTCACCGAAATTTATCCGAATGAGGAAAAGCACGCGAAAGCGTATGTTCCGCCGGATAAAGTTCATTAAAAAGCTTTTTGAAGCTTGCGAAATAGGTTTTCAAAAACTTAATAACACAATGCAAAGCTATTTCGGCCTGATCCAGCATTTCACGGCCGGAAATCTTTTAAGAAAAATCATTGACGAATTTTCTTTTCGTATTCGCAACAATTCATAGTCGGGAATTATCCCGGCTATTTTTAATTGTCTATTTTCAGGGAAAGGGGGTTCGCCGATGGAAGCAGAATTTGAAAGAGAAGTTCTCGATCGCCTTATCAAGATCGAAGAAAAGCTTGACGGCTACAACAACGCAAAGGTGAAAACATACGAGAACGAGAAAGCGATTCTTCGGATCCAGAACGATCTTGAAGATGTAACAACAAAGGTTGACAGCCTGGAAGAATCGAACAAATGGCTTTTCAGAACAGTCGTCGCGGCAATCATCACAGCGGCGGTCGGGATTTTATTCACGTTAATTCGATCAGGCGTCGGAATGTAAGAAAGGAGCAAAGAAGACTATGTTTAAGAATTCAGTTTTGAAAGCGTCAGTAAACACAAAGGAATGGGCAAAGAAAGCGGCTATTCGCGCCGTTAAAACAATGGCACAGACAGCCGTTGCGGTGATCGGCACAAGCACCGTTGTAGCCGCCGTAGACTGGAAGATCGTTGTATCTTCCGCCGTAGTTTCTGGCGTTGTAAGCATTTTAACAAGTGTTGCCGGTATTCCGGAAGTAGAAAGTGAGGAATAATATCATGGAAGTAAAAATGATTGACGTATCAGTTCATAATGGCGTTATTGACTGGGACAAGGTAAAGGCGTCTGGAATCGGCGGCGTGCTTATGCGTTGCGGCTATGGTTCCGACATTGAAAGCCAGGACGACAAAATGTTCAAGAGAAACGCCGACGAGTGTTCCAGACTGGGGATTCCGTTCGGCGTTTATCTGTATTCTTACGCAAAAAATACAGATATGGCAAAATCAGAAGCAGATCACGCGCTTCGTCTGGTGAAAGGCTACAAGCTTAGTTATCCGCTTTATATCGACGTTGAGGAAGCCAGCCAGTCCGGAATTGCGAAGGACGTTGTAAAAGTCTTTTGCGAAGCCGTGAAGGCCGCTGGTTACATGCCTGGCGTGTATGCTAACGAAAACTGGTGGAATAACTACCTGGTGGGCGTTGATTCATACACAAAATGGGTTGCAAAGTACGGAGCAAACAATGGACAGCCTGGGAACAAGCCGAACGTTTCAAACTTCGATATTTGGCAGTACACCAGCAAGGGATCATGTGACGGAATCGGTTCTTCCGGACTTGACATGAATATTTGTTACAGAGATTTTCCGGCAGAGTTAGGTGGATCCAAACCAGCACCAGCGCCAGCGGAGAAATCCAACGAGGAAATCGCGAACGAAGTTCTGGCCGGAACCTGGGGAAACGGTGACGACAGAAAGAACAGACTTTCCGCCGCCGGCTATGATTACGACGCGATCCAGGCGATTGTCAATCAGAAAGCCGCACCGGCGAAGAAGTCCAATGAGGAAATCGCAAAGGAAGTTCTGGCTGGAGCCTGGGGGAATGGCGACGACAGAAAGAACAGACTTTCCGCCGCCGGCTATGATTACGACGCGATCCAGGCGATTGTCAATCAGAAAGCCGCACCGGCGAAGAAGTCCAATGAGGAAATCGCGAAGGAAGTTCTGGCTGGAAAGTGGGGAAATAACCCACAGAGAAAGGCAAAGCTTGAAGCCGCTGGTTACAATTATGCAACCATTCAGGCACTTGTAAACAAAATGTGTTAATCGTAAATGAAATAATTTACAAAATACACTTTACAGTTTAGAAAATGTGTGATACAATGGCGCAGAGGGAGGGGGTTTAAGGGGGAACAAAGTTCTTTCGAAAATCCACCTGGATAATCGGCTATAAAATGGCCGCCAGGCTTCCAGATTTGCCTGAATTTCGTCTTAAATAATTTTAGGCGAAGAAATACCCACGCAAGCATTAAAACCAATTTACGGGGCTTGTGTGGGTTCTTTTTTATTTCTGACATATTCTGATTTGTTCTGATAAACTCTGATTATCTCTGATTTACTCTGATTTTTGATTCACGTTGTTTTTGTACAGTCCTTTTTCTTCCAGATAAGAAATAAAATCTTCTTCCGGAATTCCGATCGCATGTGAAAAAGTTTCCACATATCTATTAAATTCATTGTGCCAGTGTTCAAAACCTTTTTGATCGTGAGATAAGAAGGCTTCACTTGCCTTGTTCCAGGCGCCTATTGTTTTATTTACAGCCGCTTCAAGGGCTTCTTTCCATTCTTCCATTGTCTTTCCTTACTGGCGGCCGGAGCCGCCGCAAATGTCAAAGCGTTGAATCGAACTTCATAACTGTTTCTATGATCTTGATCCGGTATTTCAAGTTAGAAGCCGAAGTTGTTAAGATTTCGCGTTCGCGTTTACAAGGCACAAGCGAAATCGCATAATTCACAAGTTTTTCTTCCGCCGCCTGGAATTCTTCCTTTGCCTTGCATAATTCCGCCCACAGTCCGCAGTCTTCAACGAGTGCGCCGAAGTCGTCGATTGCTTGATCCGCGATCGAATCATCGTCGATCGCCCAGGTGTGAGAAGGAACCGTTCCGTCTTCATTTACAACACCCAGGCTTTTCACAAAAGCGGCTTCCAGTTCCTTTTCCCTGGCTTCCAGCGCTTCCAGGGCCTTCTTTGTTTCAATATACTCTTTTTGTTCTCTGTTATATTTTCTTCTCATATATTTAACCTTTCCGCCAGCGGCACCAGGCCGCCGGCTTAAAAATATTATGCTGTTAATGCCGGGGCCATTGAATACTGGCCCAACGGATAAACGGTTTCGGCGTTTCTGTATTCAGAAGCCGCCTTGATGATCCGGCACTTCTGAACCTTTTCACCGTCCGAAATGGTGATTGTCTTCGTCGTTCTGGCTGTTACGGTGTAAGTCCACACACAGTCATGATCGCAGATACTACGCATTGAATAAGTTTTTCCGATTTCAAATTTCTTCATTTTTATTTACCGCCTTTCCTTAACTTCTGATTACATTATACACTTTATAGTGTAATATGTCAAGTAAAAATGTAAAGAAAAATAATAAAAATGTAAAATTATTATTTCTATATTACATTATAAAGTGTATAAAAGGCGGCACACCGGCCGCCTTTCGTTTACTGGATTGAACCGCTGACTTCCATTCGATGATCGCGAAGCTTTATCTGTTTAATTGTTTCCGGGTGATCTTCGCCGAAATTATATTTCATGTGTTCAATCATCGGATCCAGACGTTTGGCTTCTTCTTTGAAGTATTCCTTGATATACTGACGATCAATGTCTGTTCTAACTTCGATTGTCGCATGTTCTTTATTCCAGGCGTTGGCTTCAATGGATTTCATTCGATCACTCACGAATGACATAATCGGCCAGAAACAAATATTTTTCTTTGCGGTGCTTAACTGACCGTTTCTTTTTAATTTAAGAAGACAATAATCACTTCCGAGCCAGCCGAGTTCTTCCGGCGACTTTTCAACGAAGTAAAGTCCGTTATCTGTTTTGAAGTATGCGTTTTTGATTTCCACCACACAACCAGTTACCATTTCTTTTCCGTTCTTATCTAACATTTTTAATTCCTCGCTTTCCTTAACTTTGATTACATTATACACTTTATAGTGTAATATGTCAATATAAAATGTAAAGAAAACAATTAAAAAATAAAATATTTATTTCAACTTGACATTATAAAGTGTAAAATGTAAAATACATATATCAATTTAAGAAAGAAGGTGTTTTCGTGGGAATGACAACAGCCGAAAAGATCCGCCTGATTGTTGGACGTCGCGGCGTAACAATGGGAGAAGTCGCAGAAGGGACGGGGCAGACGCGCCAGAACTTTTCGAACAAATTAAAACGTGACGATTTCAAGGAATCGGAATTGTCACAGATCGCGGAATTCCTTAATTGCGAATTTAAGATCATTTTCGTGGATAAGGAATCCGGCGAAGAATTCTAAAATCAAATTGAAAGGGAAATAACATGAATTTAATAGATTTACGATATATAGACAATCTGAAAGACTTAGATCTTGACACGGTAGACATAAGCAAGCCAGCGCCGGAATTTGAGCCGAACAGACAGTTCTATTTTATGGCGAAAGCCCGTTCCTGGGTAAAGAAAAAATCCGAAGAACTGGGACGTCCCATGACCTTTTTTACTCAAACTTTCGGGTGTCCGATGAAAAAGGAACCGTCCGCTATTGGTATGATGGATTTTCCTTTGGAAAACGGAAGGATATTTACAATCCGTGGTCCATTACAAAATATCTGGACACGGGAGAATATGGAACGTACTGGGCAGACACCAGCGGAAATATGCTGATCTCCAATCTGATCCGTCGAAGTCCTGCAAAGATCAAGACGGAAATGGAAGATTTATTAAACGGCAGAGTGATCTGCACAGAATTGGATGAGCAGGTTATTTTTGAACAGCTTGGCAGAAAGCGGGGAGCCATCTGGAGTCTTATGCTTGCGAGCGGATATCTGAAAGTGGATCGGTACGAAATGGATAACCGAACAGGAAAGCGCCAGTATGATTTGAAAGTGACAAATCATGAGACAATGCTGATGTTTGAACAAATGATAGAGGACTGGTTTACAGAAGAAGATTCTGCATATGGCAATTTTAAAGATGCTCTGCTTGCCGGAGATCTGGATTATATGAACCAGTTTATGAATCAGGTAGCACTTCAGACCTTCAGCAGTTTTGACACGGGCGGAAAACCGTCAGAGGAACTCGAACCAGAAAGATTTTACCATGGATTTGTCCTTGGGCTGATTGTCGATCTGGCCGGAAAATACAGAATCACATCCAACAGAGAAAGTGGATTTGGACGGTATGACGTAGTAATGGAGCCATTGAAAGAAAACCTGGATGCGATCGTGATGGAATTTAAGGTTCAGAACACATCAAAAGAAAAGTCGCTGGAAGAGACGGTGGAGCATGCACTTCGTCAGATTCAGGAAAAACAGTATGACACAGAATTGCTTGCCAGAGGAATCACAAAGGAGCGGATCAGGCATTATGGATTTGCGTTTCGGGGGAAGAAAGTGTTGATTGGAAACTGAAATGAGAGAAAATATGAAAATCAGAAAAGCAGAACCGAAAGACCTGTCCAGAATTGCGGAAATTTTCGTGTTCAACAACCGAATCAATTATTTCCCGATTTTTCACGAGGAGGCCTATTCCTTCGGTGAAATGCAGGTAGTTCCGATGATCGACCAGTACTTTAAGAAAGAAGAAATCTTAAACCGCATCTATGTCTACGATGATGGAATTATAAGAGGTTTTACAGAAATCAATGGAACCGAAATCTGTAAACTATACGTAGATCCATGTCTGCAGAACAACGGAGTCGGCCACGGGCTGATTACCTTTGCAATTGAAAAGTTTGACGCAGACCATCTATGGGCATTGGAGAAAAACACGCGTGCCATTGCGTTTTACAACCGCCACGGATTTCAGTGGACAGGAACGAAACAGCTGGAAGCAGGAACGACAGAATATCTGATGGAATTAAGACGATGAGAGCGCGGCGTGTTTTCTGTTCTTCCTGTAAAAATTAAAGCAGGAGAAAACGGTCTTGTATTTTAATCGAATCAAGTAAGTAGCGAAGCGGATTGCGAATATCCGCTTTACTGAAGCAAAAATAGCCGAAAAGCCTGTTCTACCGTATCGGTCATATTTTCTGCCGCATTTTTCACATCCATAGCTTCTTCGAGTGAAACGACGCTCCGCAGAATCGGGAAAAAGGCATCAATTCCGGCGGCGTTGCATGCAGATGCATCCTTTGTGACACAGCCGGAGAACGCAAGGACAGGTTTGCAGTATTCTTTTGAAAGTTTTGCAACTCCGATCGGCGCTTTTCCCATCACGGTTTGTCCGTCGAGCCGTCCTTCGCCGGTGATAACAAGATCAGCATCTTTTACATCATCACGAAGTCGGGTTTCATCCAGTACGATCTGAATGCCGGGTTCCAGTGAAGCAGAAAGAAACGTCTGAAAAGCAAATCCAAGTCCGCCCGCAGCACCCGTTCCGGGAAATTCCGCGTCGACGTTCGGGAATGTTTTCCGGCAGAGTGCGGCGTAGGAGGCAAGCGATGTGTCCATACGTTTGATCATGACAGCATCCGCGCCCTTCTGCGGTCCGAAAACGGCGCTGCAGCCGTTGGAACCGCAGAGCGGATTCGTTACATCGCAGGCAATACGGAAGGTGCATTCCGAAAGTTCCGGCAGAACGTGATCTGCCGTAATCGCGGTAAGAGATTCCAGTCCGACAGCACCAAAAGGAACCTGTTTTCCTTCTGCATCGAGCAGTCCGAAACCGAGTGCCTGTAGCATACCAATACCGCCGTCATTTGTGGCACTTCCGCCGATTCCAATGATAAAGCGGTGGCAGCCATTGCGGATGGCATCGCAGATAACCTCACCGACACCGTACGTTGTGGCGTACAGCGGATTTTTCTCATCGCCGTGTACCTGCGTAATACCGGCAGCCCCCGACATCTCGATAATGGCGGTCTGCGTCCGGTCGATGATGCCATACGGGCAGATAACCTGCTTTCCGGCAGGACCGGTCACCGAAACGGAGACAAGCCGTCCGCCAAGACCTTCGGTCAGTGCCTGAACGGTACCTTCACCGCCATCGGCAAGCGGGCGCACAACCGTCTCCACCTTCGGATCGACACGATAAATCCCGGTGGCGGCCGCTGTTCCTGCCTGCAGAGAGGAAAGGCTTCCTTTAAAAGAATCAATTGCAATCACAACTTTCATCATTTTTCTCCTGATTTCAAATATTTTTCAATCCGACACTCATGCACCTTCGTCTTCTTATCATAATTAACACCAACCAGCAGAATATCCCCTGTATAAGATGCAATGGAAGCCGGGTAATGCTGTCTTTTAATCTGATCCAGTGCCGTTTCCGCATTCTTGTTCCATTTCAGTTCTACTACAAGCGCCGGAAAATCGTATCGGTATTCCGGCTTTGGCAGAAAGACAAAATCGGAAAAACCGCGCCCGGTCGGAAGTTCACGAATGGGTTTGAAGTAATATTGTATGGAACTTAAATAAGCAATCGTGAGCACACAACTGAGTGAATTTTCATTATGATACTGAATCACAGAAGTATATTCCTCATGGATCTTTCCAATTCCTGCAGCAACCGCATTTTCATCCATAGCAAGTGTAGCATCCAGAAGCTCTGCAGATTCCTGCTGAAAGGTAAGAAGTTCATTCCAGCGGTTGGAAGTAACCGCCGTCAGAAATTCCCGGCGGATTTCTTCATTTGGAATGTATGCCATCTGCGTCTGCTGATTATAGGCAAGATACCCTAGATGAATCAGCAGCGTCAGAACATCATCTTTATTCACAAAGCTGACCATATCATTTTTAAAGGAAGTAACCAGTACGGGAACTGCGGCGCCGGAAAGCATCTCCAGAATTGCTGTTTTCAATCCGTCAAAATCCATATTGATAAAAGGAACCATCGAGTCGTATGTGCTCGTCTCCGACCAATAGCTTTGGAATGTCCCATCCAGAAGCAGACTTGTTACCGCGTTTGGATTGTATACATGGTAATTTCCAAGCAGATAGCCGTCGTACCATCGTCTGACTTCCTCAAAATTTTGTCCGTATTTCTGACAGAGAGCGGAAACTTCATCTTCTGTGAATCCAATATAGGAAGCCAGCGGGCCTGGATTCAGCATGGAATACTGATGAAAATTATTTAAGGCAGACTGCGTTTTCAATTTTTTGATCGGAAGAATACCCGTGAGAAACGCAAGCTGGATATATTTCGTCGGTTCCGTCCCTTTGAACATTCCACGAAGAAAATTAATGTAATCATCCTGAATTTTCTGGTTGGAGGCCTCATCACGAATCAGGACATCCCATTCATCAATAATAATCACAAATTTCTGTCCGGTCGCCTCTTTGATCCGGGACAGAGCGTCGGGAACGGTGGAAACTTCCGGCGGAAGCTGATCTGCATAGATGGTACGCAGCTCGGCCAGTGTACATTCTGTAATGTAGGCCACAATCTGTTCCGGATCGCTGACATTCGAAAGAAACCACTGGATGTCCAGATGAATCACATCGTACTGGTTCAGATGCTTCTCAAAGTCTGCCGTCTGGCTGATCGCAAGGCCAGAAAACATCTTTCTGGAATCACAGCCCTTGCTGTAATAGGCCGCCAGCATATTTGCAGCAAATGATTTTCCAAACCGCCGCGGGCGGCTGTTGCAGATATAGCCCTGCATGGTGTCCAGAACTTTGTTGGTATACGATAAAAGTCCTGTTTTGTCCACATAGATTTCGGAATTGAGAGCAACCTGAAATGCACTGTTGTCCGGATTCACAAATCTTCCCATGATTTCACTTCCCTTCCGTTTTTTGATTATACCCCGATTTTACCATTCCCCCATCCAAATAGCAACGCACACCCCCGAAAATCCCGTAAAATCGCGGAAAAGAACCGATAAAATATGCTTTCCACTCTTGACAACGCTTACAGCCCCTAGTTATAATAAGGCATGAAAAACGATGACGAAGACAGTAGTCTGCGCGTGAACGGTCTGTGGAAAGCGAGCCGGGGATGGTGGGAGTCCGGTACAAGTAGCGGCAGGTGAACATCACTTCCAAGTTGCAGTTCTGAATCTGCGTACCCGGCGCATAAAATATAGAAAACCGGAGAGCAGTGGTAAGAAGTTGCCGGTTGTTCCCCGTTACAGGAAATGCATATGATAGTATGTAACAGGTGGTTACGATAAGTACAGCTTTCGTCCTATTACAGGGCGGGAGCTTTTTCTTATTTTACGCGAGCAAATCAAACGAGAAACTTAAGTTTCAGGAGGTACAAGCATGTACAAGAAAGTTTCAACCGACATGAACTTTGTCGAGAGAGAAAAACAGGTTGAGAAGTTCTGGGAAGACAATCAGATCTTCGAAAAAAGTATGAAAGTGCGTGAAGGAAATCCGTCCTACGTGTTCTATGACGGACCGCCGACCGCAAACGGAAAACCGCACATCGGCCACGTAGAGACCCGTGTTATCAAGGATATGATTCCGAGATACCGTACTATGAAAGGCTATCAGGTACCGAGAAAAGCAGGCTGGGATACCCACGGACTGCCGGTAGAGCTGGAAGTTGAGAAAAAACTCGGTCTGGACGGAAAAGACCAGATCGAAAAATACGGCGTAGAGCCATTCATCGAGCAGTGTAAAGAGAGCGTATGGAAATACGAGGGAATGTGGGAAGATTTCTCCCATACCGTTGGCTTCTGGGCTGATATGAAAAACCCATACGTTACGTATCATAACGATTACATCGAGTCCGAGTGGTGGGCATTAAAAGAGATCTGGAAGAAAGGTCTTCTGTACGAAGGACACAAAATCGTTCCTTACTGCCCGCGCTGCGGTACCCCGCTTTCTTCCCACGAAGTAGCGCAGGGATACAAAGATGTCAAAGAACGTTCAGCCGTTGTCCGCTTTAAAGTAAAAGGCGAGGACGCTTACATCCTGGCATGGACCACCACACCGTGGACCCTTCCGTCCAACGTTGCACTCTGCGTCAACCCGGATGAGGATTATGTAAAAGTAACAAGCAAAGGATATACCTATTATATGGCAGCTGCTCTGGTAGACACCGTTCTCGGTGAGGGCGCTGAAATCCTGGAGCATTATCAGGGCAAAGATCTTGAGTTCAAAGAGTACGAGCCGCTGTTCCCGTACGCTGAGAAGAGAATCGGAAACAAAAAAGCATACTATGTAGTCTGCGATACCTACGTAACACTGACCGATGGTACCGGTGTTGTTCATATCGCCCCTGCATTTGGTGAGGACGACTCCAAGGTCGGTCACAGATACGATCTTCCTTTCGTACAGTTAGTAAACGAAAAAGGTGAGATGACCGAGGAAACTCCGTGGGCAGGTACTTTCTGCAAGAAAGCAGATATGGCCGTTCTGCAGGCACTCGAGGATAAAGACCTTCTGTTTGATGCGCCGCTGTTCGAGCACAGCTACCCGCACTGCTGGAGATGTGATACTCCGCTGATCTACTATGCACGTGAGACCTGGTTCATCCGCATGACTGCAGTAAAAGAGGATCTGATCCGCAACAACAACACCATCAACTGGATTCCGGAGAGCATCGGAAAAGGACGCTTCGGCGACTGGCTGGAGAATGTTCAGGACTGGGGACTTTCCAGAAACCGTTACTGGGGAACTCCGCTTCCGGTATGGCAGTGTGAATGTGGCCATCAGGACTGCATCGGCAGTATCGAAGAACTGAAAGAAAAAGCCGACAACTGCCCGGATGACATCGAGCTTCACCGCCCATACATCGACGCAGTGACCATTAAGTGCCCGAAATGCGGTAAAGAGATGCACCGTGTACCGGAGGTTATCGACTGCTGGTTCGATTCCGGATCCATGCCGTTCGCACAGCATCACTATCCATTCGAGAACAAAGAAATCTTCGAGAAACAGTTCCCGGCACAGTTTATTTCCGAGGCTGTAGACCAGACACGTGGATGGTTCTACTCCCTGCTTGCAATTTCCACTCTGCTGTTCAACAAAGCACCGTACGAGAACGTTATCGTTCTTGGTCTGGTACAGGATGAGAACGGACAGAAGATGAGTAAATCCAAAGGAAATGCCGTAGATCCGTTCGACGCACTGCAGACTTATGGCGCAGATGCAATCCGCTGGTACTTCTACACCAGCAGTGCTCCGTGGCTGCCGAGCCGTTTCGCAGGCAAGACGGTAGTGGAAGGACAGAGAAAGTTCATGGGAACCCTGTGGAACACCTACGCATTCTTTGTTCTGTATGCAAACATCGACAACTTCGATGCAACAAAATACAGTCTGGAGTATGACAAGCTGGCTGTTATGGATAAATGGCTGCTGTCCCGTCTGGAATCCACTGTAAAAGCTGTAGACGACAACCTGGCAAATTACCGGATTCCGGAAGCAGCAAAAGCACTGCAGTCCTTCGTGGATGATATGAGTAACTGGTATGTACGCCGCTCCCGTGAGCGTTTCTGGGCAAAAGGCATGGAGCAGGATAAGATCAATGCTTACATGACTCTGTACACCGCACTGGTGACCGTTGCAAAAGCAGCAGCTCCGATGATTCCGTTCATGACAGAGGATATTTATCAGAACCTCGTAAAGAGCATCGATGCAAGTGCACCGGAAAGTATCCATCTGTGCGACTTCCCGGAGGTACATGAGAACTGGATCGATCCGAAGATGGAAGAGGATATGGCAGACCTGCTGGAGATCGTCGTTATGGGACGTGCCGCAAGAAACACCGCCAATATCAAAAACCGTCAGCCGATCGGAACCATGTACGTGAAGAGCGAGTTCCAGCTTTCCGAGTTCTACAAAGAGATTATCGAGGATGAGCTGAACATCAAAGAAGTTGTATTTAAAGATGACATCGCAGATTTCATCAGCTACAGCTTCAAACCGCAGATGCGTACCGTAGGACCAAAATACGGAAAACTGCTGAACAAGATCAAAGCAACCCTGTCTGAGCTGGATGGAAACAAGGCTATGGCAGAGATCAAGAGCACCGGCGAACTTAAACTTGACATCGATGGACAGGAAATTGTATTATTAGAGGAGGATTTGTTAATTGACATGGCACAGATGGAAGGCTATGTATCCGAATCCGACCATACAATCACCGTTGTTCTGGATACCAATCTGACTCCGGAACTGATCGAGGAAGGTTTTGTTCGTGAGCTGGTAAGTAAAATTCAGACCATGCGTAAAGAGGCCGGCTTTGAGGTTATGGACAAGATCAGAGTATATGCAAAAGACAACGACAAGATTGTAAGCATCATGAAAAACCATGGTGATGAAATTAAATCTGAAGTTCTGGCAGAAGAAATCGTGACTGGAGAGACAAAGGGCTATGAGAAGGAGTGGAATATCAACTCCGAAAAGGTTACCATGGCAGTAGAGCGTATCTAAGAATACTTCTGGATGCGTTTCCACGACGATCGTTAATATAAAAATCAGCCTGCGAGCGGGGATGCAGACAAGCTCTCCGCTCGCAGACTGCTATTGAGGAGGACGCAGATGTTAAACGCCGAGTTCAACAAAGAAACTTTTAAGAACAGTGTCAAAGAAAACGTAAAAATGCTGTACAGAAAAAATCTGGAAGAGGCTTCCCAGCAGGAAATTTACCAGGCAGTCTGCTACGCAGTAAAAGACGTTATTATTGACAACTGGCTGAAAACCCAGAAAGCAATGGATGAGCAGGATCCGAAGATTCTGTACTATATGTCCATGGAGTTCCTGATGGGACGTGCGCTGGGAAATAACCTGATTAACCTGACTGCATACAAACAGGTACAGGAAGCTCTTGATGAGATGGGACTGAACCTGAACCTTCTGGAGGACCAGGAGAGAGATCCTGCGCTTGGAAACGGCGGTCTTGGCCGTCTGGCAGCATGCTTCCTGGATTCCCTAGCTACACTGGGATATCCGGCATACGGCTGCGGTATCCGTTATAAATACGGTATGTTCAAACAGCAGATCCGCGACGGTTATCAGGTAGAAGTACCGGACAACTGGCTGAAACACGGCTATCCATTCGAGCTGAAACGCCCGGAATACGCAAAAGAAGTAAAATTTGGCGGATACGTAGCACAGGAGTATGATGAGGCTACCGGACGCGTAAACTTCGTACAGAAAGATTACCAGTCTGTAAACGCAATTCCTTACGATATGCCAATCGTAGGATACGACAACGATGTTGTAAACACGCTGACCATCTGGGATGCAGAGGCTATTCAGGACTTCTCCCTGGATTCCTTCGACAAAGGTGATTACCACAAAGCGGTTGAGCAGGAAAATCTTGCAAAAACCATCGTAGAGGTTCTGTATCCGAACGACAACCATTACGAAGGAAAAGAGCTGCGTCTGAAACAGCAGTATTTCTTCATTTCTGCAAGCGTACAGAGAGCAGTTGCAAAATATAAAAAACATCACGATGATATCACAAAGCTGTATGAGAAGGTTACCTTCCAGCTGAACGATACTCACCCGACCGTAGCCGTTCCGGAGCTGATGCGAATCCTCATGGACGTAGAAGGCCTTGGCTGGGATGAGGCATGGGAGATCACCACAAAGACCTGCGCATACACCAACCACACCATCATGGCAGAGGCACTCGAGAAATGGCCGGTTGACCTGTTCTCCAGACTTCTTCCGCGTATCTATCAGATCGTAGAGGAGATCAACCGCCGCTTCCTGATCCAGGTAAGAGAGCAGTACCCGGGTGATGAAGAGAAAATCCGCCAGATGGCAGTCATCTACGACGGACAGGTTCATATGGCCCGTCTGGCTATCGTAGGCGGCTATTCTGTCAACGGTGTTGCACAGCTTCATACCGAGATTCTGAAAAAACAGACCTTAAAAGACTTTTACGAGATGACTCCGGAGAAGTTCAACAATAAGACGAATGGTATCACACAGCGTCGTTTCCTGCTTCACGGAAACCCGCTCCTGGCTGACTGGGTAACCGAGTACGCCGGAGACGGCTGGATCACCGATCTGCCGAAGATCGAAAAGATCGCTAAGCTGGCAGATGACACCCAGGCACAGAAGGAATTTATGGAAATCAAATATAAAAATAAAGTTCGCCTGGCAAAATACATCAAAGAGCATAACGGCATTGATGTAGATCCGAACTCTATTTTTGACGTTCAGGTAAAGCGTCTGCATGAGTACAAACGCCAGTTTATGAACATTCTTCATATTATGTACCTGTATGACCGTCTGAAAAAGAACCCGGATATGCCGTTCTACCCAAGAACCTTCATCTTTGGAGCGAAAGCTTCCGCAGGCTATGAGCGTGCAAAAGCAATCATCAAACTGATCAATTCCGTTGGGGATGTCGTAAATAACGATCCGACCATCAAAGGAAAGATCAAAGTTGTATTTATCGAGGATTATCGTGTCAGCAACGCAGAGCTGATCTTTGCCGCTGCTGATGTTTCCGAGCAGATTTCCACCGCAAGTAAAGAGGCTTCCGGTACCGGTAACATGAAGTTCATGCTGAACGGTGCCCTGACTCTTGGAACCATGGACGGTGCAAACGTAGAGATCGTTGAGGAAGTTGGAAAAGAGAACGCCTTCATCTTCGGACTTTCCGCAGATCAGGTTATCGAATATGAGAACAACTACACCTACGATCCGATGAGCTACTTCATCCACGATCAGGACATCCACAACGTAGTGATGGATCTGATCAGCGGAAGATACTCAAACGGCGACACCATGATGTTCCGTGATCTGTATGACTCTCTGCTCACACCGAAGAATGCTCCGCGCCCGGATATGTACTTTACCCTGGCAGACTTCAAGTCCTATGCGGCAGCACAGGAGCGTGTTGAGGATAAATACAGAAATACTTCTGCATGGGCAAGAAGCGCGATCCTGAATACCGCACACAGCGGCAAATTCACATCCGACCGTACCATCCAGCAGTATGTAGATGATATCTGGCATCTGGACAAGATTACTGTCAGAAAGTAATCAGAATCAAATATAAGTAGTTAGGGGACACCTGCTTTTCCGGGGAAAACCGGAGGGGCGGGTGTTCTTTTTTTGATGCCCGCTGGAAGGATCTGCATCCCGAAAAATGCCTGCAAAACAGGCATTCTTTTGACATTCTACGGGGAGTGTGGTACACTGTTCGTGTCTATGAACTAAAACAATCTGAAATGTATTGAGGTGAAAAGATTGGATAAAGCTGAATATCAAAGCCGGCTGGAAGAGCTGAACAGTCTGGTAAAAAAAGAGGACTATGAGGGGGCACTTGCAGTTGTAGAAGCCGTTGACTGGCGGCGTGTCAAGAGTCTGCGCACGCTCGGCATGGTAGCGGATGTCTATGAGGCGAACAAACGATATCCGGAGGCGAAGAAGATTCTGCTGATGGCGTATGACCGTTCCTCCATCGGAAAGGGCATTCTGTACCGCCTGGTAGAGGTCTCCGTAAAAATGAAAGACTTTGATGAGGCGATTGACTTTTACAACGAGTTTGAAGCAGTCGCACGTCACGATAATTCCCGGTATCTGCTGAAATACAAGATTTTAAGAGGACAGAAAGCGCCGCTTGAGGAGCAGATTTCCCTTCTGGAGGAATACAAAGAGCGGGAATTTACCGAGAGATGGGCATATGAACTGGCAAACCTTTACAGCAAAGCCGGAGAGACGCAGAAATGCATCGATGCCTGTGATGAGCTGATCCTGTGGTTCAGCGAGGGCAAATATGTGACAAAGGCAATGGATCTGAAAATGAAGTACGAGCCGCTGTCACCGTCCCAGCAGATCAAATACGAGCATCGTTTTGACTACAAAAAGAATGAAGAGCCGTCCGAGGATCCGGAAGCACTTAAAGTGCGGTTAGCCGGAGAGAGCGGAGCCGGTGAAATGGCTGCGACGAAAGAGCCGGCAGAGACGCCGGAAGTAAAACCGGTAAACGGCGGTGTGATGAGCCAGTATGTGGCCGGTGAAGAAGAAAAAGAAGCCGGTTCGCCGTACGAAGCATATGAGAAAACACAGCAGGCCGAGGCAGATGCAGAGCAGGTGCAGGAGTACGAAGCACTGCAGCAGACAGAGGAGCCGATCGAGGAGATTCCGGAAGAGCAGGCGTATGCAGACAGCACGCCGACGTACCTTGGAAATACGATCGATCTTCACGCAGAGCTTGCAAAGAGCATCCGCGATGTCTTCTCCTTCCGCGGAAAGAAACAGGAAGAGACGGCAGTCGAGGAAGAGACAAGCGAAGAGCCGGTACAGTACGAAGTAAAAGATCTGGAGCCGGAGCAGCTTGATGTAAACGTAGAGGTATCCCCGGATGCCAACACGACGATCAAGACAAGACCGCAGCCAAAACCGAAGGAAAAAGCCGAGCCGGTAATGCCGAAAGCACCGAAGCCGGAGAAGAAATACGAAGAGCCGGACCTCGAAGCACTGTTCCAGGAGACCGCAGCAAACCTGTCGGAGGAAGTTGCGGAGGAAGAAGCAGAAGAGCCGGCTGAGCAGGTAGCAGAAGCCGAAACCGCAGAGCAGCCGATGGATCCGGAGTCCGAGGCAGAGGCACGGGAAGCGGCTGAGGAGCCGCAGGCGGAAGCTGAGCCGGAAGAAGCAGCAGAACCGGCAGATGAAGCGGAAACCGAAGAGATCACAGAACCGGCGGATGAGGCTGAAACCGAAGAAGCTGCAGAGCCGATGGATGAAGCTGAGATCGAAGAGATTATAGAACCGGCAGCCGAGGCTGAAATCGAAGAAGCAGAAGTTACAGAACCAGCAGTGGAAGCTGAAACAGAAGCAGCCGAGAAGGCTCAGGCGGAAGCCGAAATTGAGGAAACCGTAGAACCGGCGGAGACGCCGTCCATGGATGCAACGGTTGTCATCCCGGATCTGAAACCGGCAGAGGAGACACGGCCGACCATCGATTTTAGTGAGCTTCAGGCAGCGCTGAACGCAGAAGTGCAGGAAGCTGAAAAAGCATCGGAAATCGAACTGCCGGACGAGCCGGAAACTGCGGAAGCAGAACCTGCTGATGAGCCGGAAAGCGAAACAGAGCCGGAAACCCCGGCCGAGACTGAGCCAGCCGATCCGTTTGAGCCGGCAGGAACCCAGCCGATCGAGATTACCCCGGAGGAAATCGAAATCGAAGTTCCGACCGAGCCAAAGCGTGAGCGCGTATCCGATGCGACGATCAACATGAGCATCGAAAAAACAACGGATGCCACCGTTCAGCTGATCCGCGACAACATTCCGGAAGGAACTGTTGCGAAATCGATTGAAGAGGTGCTCCGCGAGGAGACGCCGGAGGAGGCAAGACTCCGCATCCTGAACGACACCCAGCCGGATAAGCTGAGTGATGAGCAGAAAGCGCTGTTTACTTACTTTGCGAAAGTTCCAGGCATGGATATCCAGATTCTGGATGCAATGCATGGTGTTTATCATTACGCAGGCGACCGTACTTCCCGTCATGGAAACATTGCCATTATGGGCGGATACGGTACTGGAAAAACGAAGCTGTCGGAGGATCTCGTCCGTGCAATCTGTGCTGACTTAAAACTTCCGGCAACGAAGATGGCCCGTCTGGATGCATCTGTTCTGAACAAAAAGGACTGTGCGCAGATTGTTTCAAAGCTGGCGGGAGGTTTCCTCCTGATCGAGCGTGCCGGTCTGATGTACCCGGAGACGATCGAGAAGCTGTCGCAGGCAATGGATTTCCGTACAGACAGTCTGGTTCTGATCATCGAGGATGAGAAGGTCAGCATGAGAGGTCTTCTGCGGAATTACCCTGATTTTGCGAAGAAGTTTGAGACGGTCATTTCGATTCCTGTTTTCACGAACGACGAGCTGGTTACGTTTGCCCGCACGTATGCGCGTGAGAATGGATACAAGATGGACGAGATGGGTGTGCTTGCTCTGTATACACAGATTGGCAACAATCAGAAGGAGGGCGAGCCGATGACGATTTCACAGGTCAAAGATATGGTGGATCGTGCCATCGCCCATGCAGAAAAGGGAACCCGTAAATTCGGAAGACGCATGTCCAGAAAGCATACCGATGCGGACGACCGCGTGATTCTTTACGAGAAAGACTTTGAGTTCTAAATACATGGAGAATTTATGGAGAAAGTAAAACCGTGGCTCGGGGAGCCGCAGAATACCATAGCCGTACTGCAGAAGTACGGCTTTGTATTTCAGAAAAAGTATGGTCAGAATTTTCTGATCGATCCACATGTGCTGGATAAGATTGTAGCCGCTGCAGGTATCGGACCGGACGATTTTGTTGTGGAAATCGGACCTGGTATCGGTACGCTGACGCAGTATCTTGCGTATGCTGCGCGGAGTGTGTGTGCGGTGGAAATTGACAAGAATCTGATCCCGATTCTGGAGGATACGCTGTCGGATTATGATAATGTTGAGGTTATCAACAATGATGTTTTGAAGGTGGATCTGGCGGCGCTGGCGAAGGAGAAGAACAACGGACGGCCGATCAAGGTTGTGGCGAATCTTCCGTATTATATTACGACGCCGATTATTATGGGATTATTTGAGAATCATGTGCCGGTGGATTCGATTACGGTTATGGTTCAGAAGGAGGTTGCGGACCGGATGCAGACGGGGCCGGGATCGAAGGATTACGGGGCGCTGTCGCTGGCGGTGCAGTATTATGCGGAGCCGTATATTGTGGCGAATGTGCCGCCGAACTGTTTTATGCCGCGGCCGAAGGTTGGAAGTGCGGTGATCCGGCTGACGCGTCATGAGGTGATGCCGGTGGAGACGAAGGATGAGAAGTTGATGTTCTCCATTATTCGGGCGTCGTTTAATCAGAGACGGAAGACGCTGGCGAACGGACTGAAAAATTCGGAGCTGCTGCATTTTTCGAAAGAGGAGATTGAGGCTGCAATCACAGCCTGCGGCTGGCCGCTTACGATTCGTGGGGAGGCATTGAATTTACAGGAGTTTGCGCGGTTGACGGATGAATTGTGTAAATAGAGGGGACGCCTCGCCGTCGCCCGTCCGCCCTCGCGTGATGCGCATGGCAGCGGTGGAAAAGCGGGGGAAAAACGTAGAAAAAATGGAGGTCTTTCGACAGACACCGGCATTATTCGCCAGGAAAGCCTGATGCTTTCCCAGCTCAGAATGCCTTGAAATCTGGTGTTGAGCACCAGATTTCAGTCTCTCGAAAGGCCTCCATTTTTTCTGGTTTTTCCTGCCCGCTTTTCCAATGCTGCCATGCCGCATCACGCAAGGACGGACGGGCGGCGGCGAGGCTGGTAGTGGGGGCGGGAGGGGAGGTCTGGATCCGCCCGGATGGGCGGATCGGCGTGAGATTGTTGTGAGGAAGATGGGAGAAAATGAGAAAAAGGCATGAAAAAAAGCACCGTTGGCGAAACAGTGCTTTCTTTCATTTTTATTTTTAAAGGAAGGAGAGCCGATTTTCTAATCGGCAATATGAAAAAGAAAATTGTGTAAATAATGTTGGCATTCATTATTTATGCTTTTAGTATACGGGTAAATTATGTTGAAAGCGTGTTCATGTTGTAAAAAAATCATGAACAAATTGTGACTATTCAGAGCCATGCGAAATTTCAGAACAAATTGCGAATCATGCTTGCATGAATGAGTACTTTTTTCTGAAATTTCATATGGCGAGAAGCCACATCAAGATGCAGCGCAGCGGAATCGAGATGGGGCTCTGAACAGGGACTTATTTCTGAGTTACAGGTCCAGCAGCTTAAAGGTGGAAATTCCGAGGAAGTTCCGGGAGCAGAGGCTGATTCCGCCCATGAGGACGGAGACATCCTGCAGGTGAGCCGGGAGGACGTGGAGGTACCAGCGGAGGCGGTTCTGGATTCCGGAGGTGATTTCGTCGATCAGACCTGGGATGTAGTTGGTGAAGGAGCTGTTGATGACGATGACGTCCGGGTTGAAGGTGTGGAGAACCGTGTTCAGGCTGATTCCGATGTAGTGGGTGAAATCCTGCATTACTTTGAGGGCGTTGGGGTTGCCTTCCTGGTAATACTGGATGAAGCGTTCGACGGAGACGTTTTCTAAGCCTTCGGCGGCGGCAAAATCGTTTAGGACGGAGGCTTCGGAGATGTACTGTTCGAGGCAGCCGTGGTTGCCGCAGGGGCAGGGCCGGCCATCGGGGAAGAGGATGGTGTGGCCGAATTCGCCGGCGTAGCCGTTCTGGCCGGTGTAGAGTTCGCCGTCAATGAGGATTCCCATGCCGACGCCTTCGTGGATGTTCAGGAAGATCATATTTTTAAAGTGCTCTGCGCAGGCGGCTTCGCCGATGACGGAGAGGTTGGCTTCATTTTCTACGATGACAGGAACCTGAAATTCTTCTTCGAGGTAGTTTTTCAGGTTGGAGTGTTTCAGATCGTAGTAGGGTGTGAATAAAACGAGGTCGTCGCAGACGACGCCGTAGATTCCGATGGAGATTCCGACGAGGCCGCACGGAGTCTTGGGGAGGTCGGATTTGGTTTTGTGGAGGAGGGAAATCAGGTATTCCTCCAGTGAGAGGGATGGATCAATCGGGTATTCTTTTACAGTACATGATTTTCCCTTCAGATCTCCGGTGAGAATGGTGATCTTTTTTACGCCGAGATCGACGGCGATGATGGAACCGCAGCGATTATTAAAAGTAAGCAGAATCGGTTTTCGACCCATGGAAGTTTTTTCGGCGCTGCCGAGTTCTATGACGAGCTGGCGGTCGAGCAGTTCCTGGACGATGGTGGATACGGTTGCTTTTGTCAGATGCAGCATTTTCGCCAGATCTGCGCGGGAAAGCGGCGGATGGTTGGCGATTGCCTCGAGAACCAGGGCGCGGTTCATGTCTCGTATATATTCCTGATTTCCGGTACTCATAAAAAATCCTCCATTCTGCCGCATTGGCTGTACATCAATCTTAACATAAATGAGAGAGAAATGACAGGGAAAATCGGGGATGGGCAATACGAATAGAAAAATTAACGGAGAAAAACGATTTCTAGACAGAGTAGAGAGTAAGGGACAGAATTAGAAATAAAATATGTGATAAATACACAAAGAAAGTATAAAATAATTCTAAAAAATGTACAAATTCACAGAAGATTCACTGCACGTTCATAATCTGTTCATAATTAATTGGTATAGTTATCTCAGTTCCAAAGGAACAGCGTGTATGCAATCACTACACAATTAAGATTTTTTCATAATAATAGCCCAGGCACCGAGAGGTTCCTGGGCACTCCTCGTTTTTGGGGAATTTTTGATCTTGGGACAGACGGAAATCTGTGTAGACAGGGTAGTGATCTTTTTCTTGACTTTTGCGAGAAGCAGCCTTATAGTATAAATATAATAACAATTACTGTTATCGAAAGATACGAAAGGAAAAAAACTATGTCAACACTCAAGTATAGCAGACAAAGAGAAAGCATCAAAGTCTGCCTTCAGGGGCGAAAGGATCACCCGACCGCAGATATGCTCTATACCGATGTACGGAAAGAATTTCCCAATATCAGTCTTGGCACAGTATACCGGAACCTGTCTCTTCTTTCTGAATTAGGAGAGATCAAGCGTCTTACAACAGGAGATGGCCCGGACCGGTTCGATGGAGATACTTCCACGCATCACCATTTCATTTGCAGAAAATGTCACTGCGTGACAGACCTTACAATGCGTGACATCAGCGAAATCAAGAACGTAGCAGCGGAAAATTTCAGAGGTACGATCGAAGATTACTCTGTGAATTTTTACGGCATCTGCGAGAACTGCAAAAATCACCCGGGGAACGTATAGCATCCCCAGGAAGAAAGAAAAAATTAAAAATAGGCATTGACAAAAAGGGAAGCTTATGTTAAAGTAATATCAGTAACAGTTACTAATATCAAAAATAAAAAACTGTTATAAACCACAAAATTGGAAATGATAAAATTAAATACACAACAAAAAGAAAGGAAAGAAAGACTATGAAAAAATTTGTATGCAGCGTATGTGGATATGTTTATGAAGGAGCAGAAGCACCGGAAGTCTGTCCGATCTGTAAAGCACCGAAAGAGAAATTTATCGAGCAGGGCGAGGATCTGACCTGGGCAGCAGAGCATGTAGTTGGCGTAGCATCCGATGTTCCGGAAGATATCAAAAAAGACCTGAGAGCCAATTTCGAGGGCGAGTGCTCCGAGGTTGGTATGTACCTGGCAATGTCCAGAGTAGCATTCCGCGAGGGATATCCGGAAGTAGGTCTGTACTATGAAAAAGCAGCTTACGAAGAAGCAGAGCACGCAGCAAAATTCGCAGAGCTTCTCGGCGAAGTCGTAACCGACAGCACCAAGAAAAATCTGCAGATGCGTGTAGAGGCAGAGAACGGAGCAACCGCTGGCAAAACAGATCTTGCAAAACGTGCCAAAGCCCTGAATCTCGATGCAATCCATGACACCGTGCATGAGATGGCAAGAGACGAAGCTAGACACGGAAAAGCATTCGCTGGTCTGCTGGCTAGATATTTCGGTAAATAATCAGGAAACCTTTTTGGGGGGCGGAATAAAATCTGCCCTCCTTTTTCCGTTGTTTACAATTTTTACTTGGGATTGCGAACTTGTTTCGAATTACCTGTTGTTTACAAATGAACATAGAAAGAAAAAGCGAGGTTTTCACCATGGAAAAACAGACAGGCTGTGTCCACATCTACTGTGGGGATGGAAAAGGAAAGACGACTTGTGGTATGGGACTCTGCACGCGTGCGGCAGGGTATGGATACCGTGTTTTGATTTATCAGTTTATGAAAGATAACAGCACGAGCGAGCGGAAGGTGCTCTTACTGTCGCCGAATGTGACGTTTGTGCCGGGGCAGGACAAGATAAAGTTTTCGTTTCTGATGACACCGGAGGAGAAGGCAGAGCAGAAACGGTATTATGAAGAGCAGTTTCAGAAAGTGACAGAAAAAGCAGTTCAGGAAGAATACGATGTACTGTTTCTGGACGAGCTGGTTTATACGATTGGAAGCAAACTGTTTGATGAGCAGCTCCTTCTGGATTTTCTGGATCACAAGCCGGAGAAGCTGGAAGTGATTCTGACCGGGCAGGGACCGTCGGAGGCGCTGATTGAGCGGGCGGACTATGTTTCGGAGCTGAAAAAAATCAAGCATCCGTTTGACAAGGGTCTTGCGGCAAGAGATGGAATCGAGCGGTAACGATGAAAAAACAAGAAAAAAGATACTGTTTTGAGGGGAAGATGATTCCATGCAGAACAGTATCTTTTTCTTGATTTTGCGGGCAATGAACCAAAATCTGTGATGGAACAAGTTTTTGGTGATTGCCGCGATAACCTGAGAAGTATCTGGAAGCCGCTGTAAGACAGAAAATAACGTTATTATTTCGCACCGCGATCCGCAATCATTTTCGTGGATTTCTTCACGCAGTACAGACATGTCGGTGCGATATAGCAGCAGGCGGCGAGCCACGCAGCCTGATCCGCAAAGCAGATTGCGGTGAAGCCAAACGCACCGACAAATCCCAGGCAGACAATCGTTCGTGCCAGCATCTCCATTACGCCGGAGAAAACGGCTCTTCCCGAGTAGCCAAGTCCCTGCGTTACCATACGGCAGACATTCAAAATACCAAGCATCCAGTAGAAAAATCCGAGGCAGCGCAGATATTTTGCCGAAGCGTTGATTGCTTCAAAAGCAGAGCTGACAATAAAGAGCTTTGTCAGCGGCCGTCCGAACAGAATCATGATGACACCCGCAAACGCACCATAGCCGACACCGACAAGCACACCCTGGCGGAGTCCCTGATGGATTCGCTTTGACTGGCCGGCTCCGAGATTCTGACTGCAGAAGACGGAAGCCGCGGTACTGATCGCATCAAACGGGCACATCATAAACTGTTTGATTTTCATAGCAGCTGTGAACGCCGAAACATAAACACTGCCAAGTCCATTATTCGCTGACTGCATTACCATACTGCCGATTGCCGTGATCGAAAACTGCAGTCCCGTCGGAATGCCCATTGCGAGGAGTTCCTGCGCGGCATCCTTTCGCAGAGTGCGGTTTTCCTTTGTCGGAAGCAGGAGCTTTACCTTACGGGAAATAAAAAACAGACATAAAAGTCCGCTGATCGCCTGGGCGGAAATCGTCGCAATCGCCGCGCCTGCGCACCCCAGATGCAGAATGATAATACAGAACAGGTCGAGGAAAATATTCAGAATTGCCGAAAATGCCAGAAACAGAAACGGTGTGCGGCTGTCCCCGACGGCGCGCAGGATGCTGGAAAGATAATTGTACAGAATCGAAAACGGAATTCCGAGGAAAATCACAAGCTGATATGCGTAAGCATCCGCGAAAATATCGGACGGAACCGACAGCAGGTGCAGAATCGGTGCACAGAGTAAACTGCAGAGTGTGGTCAGAATGGCCGCAATCAGGACAGCAAGTGCAGCACCATTAAAAATATAATCGCGCATTTTATCAAGCTTTCCGGCGCCGAAATACTTGGCAACCGGGACACTGAATCCCGTGCAGCTTCCCATACAGAAGCCGAGCACCAGAAACTGTACACTGCTGCTTGCACCGACGCTGGCGAGTGCCTCCGGGCCAAGTGCCTGGCCGACAATCGCCGCATCAATGATGTTATACGTCTGCTGCAGCAGATTTCCGATGAGAAGCGGAAAGGCAAACGAGAGCATCAGCTTTACCGGATTTCCCTTTACCATAGATGTTGCCATAAAAAACGCCTCCCCTGCTTAATATGCACGTGAATTATAAACGAGCGCCGTCTTATTCAGGTTCTGGATCATGAAATAGTCGGCAACGAGCTGGCCAATTCCGCCGGTCAGGTAGCCGAGCAGCGTCCACAGAAGAATGGCGGAACCGTTTTCCTCAATCATCACACCGTAGCGGTCGTAGGATTCGCGGTACATGCGGTTCGCTTGTTTGTAACGCCAGTAAACGCCGTAAATTCCACAGGTAACCCAGGACAGAAGCAGCACGATAATGTAGTTTGGGCTGTCTTCGCCGTCACCGTAAAAGATGGTGTTCAGGTCTTCCACATAAACATACCAGAAGTAGATCGAGTAGAGTCCGCACGTCAGAAATGTGAGCAGAAGATAGAACCAGAAACTGCGGTTGTCTTTTACATTCATTTGTAAATACCCCCTTTAATTAAGATAGAACCATTGTAGCACGCGCCCGAGAGAAGGGTCAATAGAAAGGAGCGGGTCGTGGTAATAAATGCGCCAGGCATAAACGGCGAGAAGCAGCACGACAAGCACCGTAATGATCCCCTTTTTAAAACGCCGAAGTCCCGCCGTCTGTTCCGGCCCGAAGAAGAGCCATATCCCTGCGGGCAGTACGGCATAGACGAGCGGATGCATCCGAAATGCCGCCCGAAAATGACCGGAGAGCATTAACAGTACCGCGCGGCTCATTCCGCAGCCCGGGCAGGAAATGCCGGTGGAAAACCGGATCGGACAGCCGATGCCTGTGAGGGTGATGAAGGCGACGTAAACGCCGAGGAGCAGGCAGAAGAAAAAGAAATCGCGGCAGCGTTTCTTCAGAAAAGAAAGATACGCGCTGCCGCGGCCGGGATCACGTTTCATGGAGTTTGGTGACGGCGTATTCATATAAAGCCTCCTTGCGCTCGCTGTCGGTCGTGAGAAAATGCGAGTACAGAACGTCGATCATAACGAGAATCGGGAACTGCGGAGAGATTGCGCCGCCGTTTTTCAGATGCTCTTTGACCGCAAGCAGCAGGACTTCATCGCAGAAGGCATCGTAATCGCTGGAGCTGCGGGAAGTAAAGAGAATGGTAGAGGCTCCCTTTTCCTTTGCGGCTCCGAGCGCACGCAGCACCTCCGGTGTCTGTCCGCTGACGGTAATGCCGATTGCAGCGCAGCTCTCATTGAGCAGAACGGCATTCATTTTCATGATGTGAATGTCGGTAATTGCTTCAATATCCACGCCTGCAAGCATAAAACGCAGCTTCATTTCCTGGGCGGAAAGTCCGGAGCTTCCAAGACCGTAGACATACACCCGACGCTTCGAAGTGAGAATATGGCAGATGCGGTCAATCTGCGCGCGGTCGGCGAGCGAGTAGCTTTTATTCAGCAGCTCCTGATACGTATTCAGCACCTGTTTGATGTGATCGTCCGTGCCAGGCAGTGCGGCGTTCAGGCCTTCCTGGTAACGGTAGACAAATTCGCGGTAGCCCGTGTAGCCGCATTTTTTCGCAAAGCGGGAGAGCGAAGCCTCCGAAACATAGAGCAGTTCCGAAACGTGGCGCGCGGACAGATCCGACTCGTCGGTATTATGAATAAAAAAATCTGCTACCGTCCGTTCCAGGGGAGTGAACGAGGGATAGACAGACTCAATGACAGGAATAATCGATTTTTCAAAGTGTTCCATGGAACGTAAGTCCTCCTGGTATCTGTAAATATCTGAAAAAAATTCAGATCAGTTCTTGCTTTATTGTATCACAGGCAGAGTGGTGAATCAACTTTCAATTGTGTGTGAATTGCACGGGAAAGCGGGCGGAAAAATGGAAAGAACTTTAATGACGTGAAAGTAATTTCTAAAATATAAAAATAGTTGAAAATAAAATCAACATAAATTATAATCAGAACAGATCAAAGAAAGAAGGCAAGACAATGATTATCAAAAACGGACGCGTATTTCAGGAAGACGGAACGTTTGCGGAAAAAGATCTTTATATAGAAGGAAAACGTTTCGTTTCCACAAAAGAAGAAGTGATCGATCAGGAAGTGATCGATGCGAAAGGCATGATGGTTCTGCCGGGACTGGTTGACGTACACAGCCACGGCGCTGCCGGACATGATTTTTCAGACGGAGACGTGGAAGGTTTAAAAGAGATCCTGCGCTACGAGAAAGCGCACGGCATCACCTCTTACTGCCCGACATCCATGACACTGCCAAAAGACGATCTGCTGAAAATCTTCGGAACCATCGAAGCAATCAAAGATGAGCCGGAAGCAGAAGTGATCGCCGGCGTCAACATGGAAGGACCGTTCATCGATCCGATCAAAAAAGGCGCACAGGCAGAGGAGAACATCGTGGCTCCGAACGCTGAGTTCTTCCGCGCATGCAATGCGGCGAGCGGCGGAAAAATCCGTCTCGTGACACTGGCCCCGAACATGCCAGGTTCTCTGGAATTTATCAAAGAAGTTTCCGATGAAGTCATGGTTTCCATCGGCCACACCACAGCAGATTATGACACGGCGCTGGCAGCCATGAAAGCAGGTGCACACCATGTCACCCATCTGTACAACGCAATGCCGCCGTTCGCACACCGCAACCCAGGTGTCATCGGCGCAGCATTTGACGATTCGGAGTGCCGCATGGAGCTGATCTGCGACGGCTATCACATTCACGGTGCTGTTGTCCGCGCGACCTTCTCCATGATGGGAAGTGAGCGCATGGTTCTCATCAGCGATTCCATGATGGCAACAGGAATGCCAAACGGAACGTATTCCCTCGGGGGACAGGCTGTCTGGATGAAAGACGGAAAAGCAACCCTGACCGACGGTGAGACCATCGCGGGTTCCGCTACGAACCTGTACGACTGCATGAGAAAAGCAGTTTCGTTTGATATTCCGCTGGCAGATGCCATTTTTGCGGCAACAAGAAATCCGGCACAGAGCATCGGTATCTACGATGAAGTAGGATCCATTGCACCGGGCAAAAAAGCGCATGTACTTCTGGTGGACGACGAACTGAACCTGAAACAGGTTATTATGTAATTTATTATATAGAAGAAATTTGGAGGAAAAACAAATGTTATTAATTGAAGCAAAAGATTACAATGATATGAGCAGAAAAGCAGCAAACATCATCTCCGCGCAGGTGATCATGAAACCACACGCAGTGCTCGGCCTTGCAACCGGATCTACCCCGGTCGGCGCTTACAAACAGCTCGTTGAGTGGTACAACAAAGGCGACCTTGATTTCGCAAATGTCACCAGCGTAAACCTGGACGAGTACAAAGGACTCTCTCCGGAGAATGATCAGAGCTATCGTTACTTCATGAACACCAACCTGTTCAATCATGTCAACATCAACAAAGAGCGTACCTTCGTTCCGAACGGACTGGAGCCGGACAGCGAAAAAGCATGTGCAGCATACAACGAAATCATCCGCAGCGTCGGCGGCATTGACCTGCAGCTTCTTGGACTTGGAAACAACGGCCACATCGGATTCAACGAGCCGGGCGCAGCATTCGAGAAAGAGACACACTGCGTTGACCTGACCGAGAGCACCATTCAGGCAAATAAACGTTTCTTTGAAAAAGTAGAGGATGTTCCGACCCAGGCATACACCATGGGAATCAAGAACATCATGCAGGCGAGAAAAGTTCTGCTGATCGTCAGCGGCGAAGGAAAAGCAGAGATCCTCGACAAAGTTCTGTACGGACCGGTTACTCCGCAGGTTCCGGCTTCCATCCTGCAGCTTCACAACGATCTGACAGTTGTAGCAGATGAAGCAGCAATGTCTGTGATCAAAGCAAACCACAGATAATTGTTACGATGAATGAAAGGTCCGCCGAATGGGGAGAATATGAAAAAATCCCCGTACGGCGGGCTTTTTTGCGGTTTACAAATTGATGTAAATGTGTTAGCATAAAACCAGTGCATAAAAACAAAACACAGTGACGAAGAGAGTACATCTGCATGTGCGAATTTACAGAGAACACCCCCGAAAACTATTCCGGTTTTGCAGGCTGAGAGGGGAGGAGGAGCGGCAGATCGAACATGGCTTCCGAGAGGCGCACCGAACCGTGAGAACAACAATCTGAAACGGTAAGGCTGCGACAGGTTCCGCCTGTTACAGCGGAGAGGTATAGCACATGTACCTGCAGAGGTTTCTGCCGTGAGGCAGGGACGAAAAGAAGTGGTATCACGGGTAAACAAACCTGTCTTCTTCCGACTACAAGAGAGCGGAATAAGGCAGTTTTTTTATTTGAAAGGAGAAATGAAAGCAATGGAAAAAATCAGACCAAAATATTATATCACCACGGCGATTGCCTACACATCCGGCAAGCCGCACATCGGAAACACCTACGAGATCGTACTCGCGGACAGCATCGCCCGCTTCAAACGTCAGCAGGGCTACGATGTATTCTTCCAGACCGGAACCGATGAGCATGGCCAGAAGATCGAGCTGAAAGCAGAAGAGGCAGGTATCACGCCAAAAGAATTCGTAGACAACGTATCCACCGAGATCAAGAGAATCTGGGATCTGATGAATACGTCCTACGACAAATTCATCCGTACCACCGACGCCGATCACGAGGCACAGGTACAGAAAATCTTCAAAAAACTGTACGATCAGGGAGATATCTACAAAGGATATTACGAAGGTCTTTACTGTACACCGTGTGAATCCTTCTTCACCGAGTCCCAGCTCGTAGACGGAAAATGCCCGGATTGCGGACGCCCGGTTACGCCGGCAAAAGAAGAAGCATATTTCTTCAAGATGAGCAAATATGCACCGAGACTGATCGATTATATCAACACTCATCCGGAATTCATCCAGCCGGTTTCCAGAAAGAACGAGATGATGAACAACTTCCTTCTTCCGGGACTGCAGGATCTCTGTGTATCCAGAACCTCCTTCACCTGGGGAATCCCGGTATCCTTCGACCCGAAGCACGTTACCTATGTATGGCTGGATGCACTGACCAACTACATCACTGGAATCGGTTATGACTGTGACGGAAACAGTTCCGAGCAGTTCAACAAGCTGTGGCCGGCAGACCTGCATCTGATCGGAAAAGACATCATCCGTTTCCATACCATTTACTGGCCGATCTTCCTGATGGCACTTGATCTGCCGCTGCCGAAACAGGTATTTGGTCATCCGTGGCTGCTGCAGGGCGACGGCAAGATGAGTAAATCCAAAGGAAACGTGATTTACGCAGACGATCTGGTAGACCTGTTCGGCGTAGACGCTGTCCGCTACTTCGTTCTGCACGAGATGCCGTTTGAGAACGACGGTGTCATTACCTGGGAGCTGCTGGTTGAGCGTATGAATTCCGACCTTGCCAATACTCTTGGAAACCTGGTAAACCGTACCATCTCCATGAGCAACAAATACTTCGGCGGCGTTGTGACAAAGACCGGCGCAGCAGAAGAGGTGGATGATGATCTGAAAGCAGTCGTTACCGCAACAAAAGCAAAAGTTGCTGCAAAGATGGAAGAGCTGCGTGTGGCAGATGCAATGACTGAGATCTTTGGTCTGTTCAAACGCTGCAACAAATACATCGACGAGACGATGCCGTGGGCACTGGCAAAGGATGAGGCAAAGAAAGACCGTCTGGAAGAAGTTCTGTACAACCTGGTAGAGAGCATCACCATCGGCGCATGCCTGCTCGAGTCCTTCATGCCGGAGACTACTGAGAAGATCCTGGCTCAGCTGAACGCAGAGAAACGCAGCTACGAAGAGCTCGATCAGTTCGGACTGTACGTATCGGGCAATAAAGTAACCGATCAGCCGCAGATCCTGTTCCAGAGACTCGATGTCAAAGAGGTAATGGAAAAAGTAGAAGTGATCCAGGCAAAACAGAAAGCTGCTATGGCTGCTGCATCCCAGGAAGAGGAAAAAGAAGAGGAAGCAGTGATTGACCTTGAGCCGAAGGAAGAAATCACTTTCGAAGACTTCGGAAAAATGCAGTTCCAGGTAGGTGAAATCATCTCCTGCGAGCCAGTCAAGAAATCCAAAAAACTCCTCTGCTTCCAGGTCAAAGTAGGAAGCCAGGTAAGACAGATCGTCTCCGGAATCAAAGCATATTACAAACCGGAAGATACCATCGGAATGAAGGTTATGGTCCTGACCAACCTGAAACCGGCCAAACTGGCAGGCATGATGTCTGAAGGAATGCTCCTCTGCGCAGAAGACGCCGAAGGCAACGTATGCCTCATGACCCCGGAAAAAGCAATGCCGGCAGGGGCGGAGATCTGCTGATGGATTAAAAGAAAAATAGAGTAAATAGAGAAATCCCTTTCCATGCGTGATGTGTGGGGAGGGATTTTTTGCGTTTTAAAAAGTTAAGGAAAACGTCATATAAAGATTCTGAATCTTATGATAATATAATGATAAAGAGAGAATATTTGAACGGGTTTATCGAATATGACAACAGGAAGGAGGAGCGTTGTATGAGAAAAATGCGGACGTTATTTCTGGTTTTACTTTGTTGCGGACTGTCATTGTATGCGGGGGTATCTTATGTGAAGGCAGAGGAAAAGGTTCCTTCTGATTACGATGCTTATTTGCAGGAAACAGGGATGCCAG
Source organism: Blautia sp. AF19-13LB (assembly GCF_003479105.1). Classification (NCBI taxonomy): domain Bacteria; kingdom Bacillati; phylum Bacillota; class Clostridia; order Lachnospirales; family Lachnospiraceae; genus Blautia; species Blautia sp. AF19-13LB. The sequence continues at coordinate 8,365 of NZ_QUGO01000008.1, read as the reverse complement.
AGAATGAGATACAAAAGCTGGATGAGCATGTGAAGCAGTTTATCGTCGATGATTTAAAAAATGGGGATGGAAAATTTGAGTATATGAAAATCGATGTAGGAAAACAGGCGATGAATGGAAGAGAGGAAGATTTCGAATGGATTGAGTTCTATGCATCAGCCTTTCAAATTGGTTCGACGATTTATATTTATCCGACCTATGAATTTGCAGAGAACAAAAAACCCTGTGGAAACGACAGCTTTTCGTTTTTGTTGGGAGAGGCGATAAGACCGTATGAATTTGGCGGAACCTTATGGTATAAGGACAGAACAATGAGCGACTGGGAAGTCAGTGGGAATCTTATTGCAAACAATCAACAGCTAAATGGCGCCAGCTATTCCGGGAGCCAGCTGGGAACACCGAGATCTGCGATGAAATTCATGGGAACCACATACTGCCATGCGTCGGTGGGGACGGGGGATGATAACAGAATTTTGATGGGGTATTCGTATCAGCCGAAGGAAGTAAGAGTTGAGTTATTCGGATGGAGGCTTTCGAGAAAACAAATAATTTTTGTGCTGGCGGGAGGAGTTGTTGTAGGAAGCGTATGGTGGAGAAAAAATAAGGGTAAGACGCAAAAATAGCCACCCCTGTCTGCAAACTAGGCGACCATTTTTGACATAATTAGTAAACAGGCTGACCGTCTGTCGGCAGAGCTCTTTTTCGACATCATAGCATCACGCTTTTGTAAAAATGTCAAAAGTTCTTTCAAACGTATTTTCTGAATCCGAATTTTTCTATTTGTTGTTTTTATACGCCTTTAGGAGTATAATTTGAAGCAGAGGTGGTAAAATGAAAAAAACAGTTTATCATGGTTCGGATCATATTATTGAACGGCCGAAATATGGTTATGGAAAAATTTATAATGATTATGGTGTTGGATTTTACTGTACAGAAAACCAAAATATGGCCAAAGAATGGGGTGTCAGTGCGGATAAAAATGGTTACGCAAATAGATATGAGATTGAATGTGATGGATTGAAAGTTCTCAATTTGAATATGCGCGACTATACAATGCTCCATTGGCTTACGATTTTGTTGGAAAATCGAGAATTTGATGCATCCACACCGTTGGCGGCAGAAGCAAAAGAATATTTGCTACAAAATTTTCATCTTGATTATGAAAAGGCAGATATTATCATTGGATATCGTGCTGACGACAGCTATTTTTCTTTTGCAGCGGATTTTATTAATGGTGCAATTTCTTACCGTCAGTTGAGTAATGCAATGCGTCTGGGAAAACTGGGCCAGCAGTTTGTTTTAAAAAGCAGAAGAGCATTTGAACGTTTGGAATTTACAGGGTATGAGATTGCAAGTGTGCAGGAATGGTATAAGAGGAAAGCATCCCGTGATCATATGGCGCGTCGGCAATATTTTGATCTGGAACGAAACCGCCGTCAGCGGGGTGATTTATATATCACCACAATTTTAGATGAGGAGATGAAACCAGATGATCCACGCTTACGATAAATTATATCTTTCTGTTGCACAAAAAAATCTTGCCTGCATGCTGGATTATATGGTCAATGATTTAAAACGGCCGTTGGAAACTGTATGGCAGTGGTTTTGTATGAGTAATACAGCGTCACGGTTTGAACGAGGTGACTGTTCTGTGGTAGCGGGAATGTCGGGAGTTGAAATTGCATATGAAGTATTACAGGAAGCAGGGGAACCAAAGCCGGAACAAGCCCCCTCTTATTCTTACGATCGCAGCCCTGAATATTGGACAGGCTGGGCGTTGGCCTATTATCAGTGGAGTACCAGTTTGTCTTTTGCGGAAATAAACCAGGCTATTCCTGTAACTGAAGTGCGAATGCTCTACACGCCATATCATGAAATGGATGTTCGTCAGTTTGTAGATAAAATGAATGAATTATATCGTGAAGCAAAACCGGAGACAAACTTGAAAGAATTGCGTACTTTTGCAAATCTAAGTCAGAGTGAACTGGCACAGCAGGCAGGTGTTTCGGTTCGGACCATTCAGCAGTATGAACAGCGAAGAAAGGATATTAACAAGGCGCAGACAGAGACCTTGTTGAAGATTGCGCGGGCATTAGTATGTACGGTAGAAGATCTGGTGGAGAAAGTTCCAACTTGATAAAATGAATAAAAAGTTTTTTGTTCAAAGTTTCAGAAAACGTCATAAACTATTTCAGGCGTTTACGCTATCATGAAAATATAAAAATGGTATCATGGAACATTCATACGAGACGGGGGTGAACAAAAAAATGGTCTTTTTTCGAATGCTGCATTCCGATTTCAGCAGAATGATAAAATCGTGGAAATTTTATCTCGCAATTGCCTTTATTGCCGTACTTACCTTCCTGAGCATTTACCCTGAAGCAGCAGGATCAGGAGGAAACTGCTCGGTTTATTATCTGGTGAATGCGCGCGGCGGTGTAAGTGCATTTCTGGTGACGAATACAATTCTTGTCGTATTGCCGTTCGCGCTCAGTTACTGGGAGGATGTGCAGAAAAATTATATCAACTGTATTTTACCGCGGGTACATAGCAGCGTTTATAGTTTTTCCCATGTGTTAATGACGGCTTTCTGGCTGTGTTTTTGGGATATTCGCTCTGCTTTGGGCTGATGGCGCTGCGGCTTCCGCTCATAACATCCGATGAGGTCAAAGCATTGACAGAAACGATGGCGTTGATGGGATATGACAGCCTGCTGCTGCATGCACCGATGCTTTACTTTGCTATGGGTAAAGAATGGGAGGGTTCCATACTAAAGATAAATTATAATGCATGGAATTGCCTTGATTTAGGGCAATTCCATATTTTATTTTAAAAGAAAGTATATGGTAAATAACTCGTCCTCCCGAAAAAGATATGCCAGCCCGAAGGCTGGCACTGAGCTTTACCTTGATTTAGTTTTTCGACAGTGATCCGGCAGTTCTTCAGACCATGGCATTAAAGTTTTTAACACCTCTGTTGGAACATCGTTTCGTGGATACTTCACAAGTTCTGTCAACAGGTAGCAGAAGTACTCGTATGGTTTCAGGCTGTTTGCCTTGGCACTTTCTGCAATACTGTATAAGAGAGCACTCGCTTTGGCTCCTTTTGTAGAATCAATGATATGCCAGGAATGTTTTCCAACGCAGAAAGACTTGATACTACGCTCTGCATCGTTGTTATCCAGCGGAAGAAGCGGATCTTCCAGGAATCTTCGAAGGTATATTTCCTGATTGATCGAATAATTGATTGCTTCTTTTAACTTGGAGCTTGCGTTTGATTTTCCCTGTAATGTTTTCAGCCACGCAAAATAGGCATCGACAAGAGGCTTTACAGAGCGCTGTCTGTTATCTAATCTCTCTTTTGCCGATGATTCTTTATACATGTTGTCCAAATGATACATCGCGTCGATCCGTTTGACTGCTTCAGCAGCAACTGCCTGTCCTGGCGTGAGCGGCGTATTCTTCTTCACAGCTTTTATGATCTCTGTGAATTTCCGTCTTGCATGAGCATAACATCCGGCCACCTGGATCCTATCACTTTTTTTCATAAGCGTATGATACGGCTGGTAACCATCGGTTACGAGTGTCCCTTGATATCCAGATAGATATTTTTCCAGGACTTCGCCGCTTCTGCCACCCAGATATTCATATAGGAAGAGTGGATGGGTATCGCTTCCACCAGGAGAATGGAACACCCACATATATTCCTTGCTGTGCTGAGGCATGATAAATGGTGTTTCATCACAATGGATATGGTGGGATTCCATAATCTCTGCTTTCATCAGATCATGAACCGGCTGCAGATAATACTCACTGAGACGGATCATCCATCCTGCCATATCCTGCCGCGGAATGTTGACATCATTTCGAAGGAATTCTTCAGAAAGACGGTTCAAAGGTACCGCATTTACATACTTTGCATTAAACACGGCAGCTGCCAGTTCCGGGGTAAGAATACTATGTGCCAGCAGACGTTCCGGTGCTTTTGCACGCAGAAAACTGCCGCAATCAGAATTCCCGGCATATACTTTGATATGATGTTCCAATACTTTAAATCTGGCTGGAATATACTGAAGTTCTTTATATACTTCATCTTCCATAGGATGCCATCCTTTTGGAAAGTGTTCCCGTAATTCTTCTTCGGAACAATCGTGGTTGATCACTTCAACTTCGATGTTCTGAAGATTCAGGTCACGTTTTCCTTTGGTTCTCTTTCTGCGGACAACGACTTTTTCAATGTCAGGTTCATCAGGAATACCGTTTTCTACAAGTGCCTCTGCTTCATTCAGGACACACATGTTTTCAAGAGAAAACGACAGTTGTCCCATAACCTGTTTGTCAGTTTCCGTTCTTTTTCCAAAACGCTGTTGTGTCAGGATTGCAATCTGTTCCTGAAGATCTTCAATCTGATGGATCAGCCTTTCATTCTGATCCTGGATCTTCTGGCTCTGTGCAGATAAAATCGTAAAGCTTTCGCTCATCTGTATGTACAGCAATGCTATGGCATTCTTCGGCATCTTATTCAGTTCGTCCAGGGTTAAAGTAATGTTTTCCATGAATCCATTATACCACAGATGGCACTGAAAAACCCTTTATTTCAGGCATTTCAGGGAAATTTAGATAACTTATAAAACTGTCAATGTACATATATAAAACAGAACTAATAAAGCTCTGGTTTCACCTTGTGTATTACTTTTTTCTGTTCAATGGAAAGTCCTTCCATCAGCCATCGGTACTGTTGAGGGGTAAGGTCTCTGGCTTCTTTTTCACTTCTTGGCCATTGAAGTTTTCCATCGGTAAATCTTTTATAGCATAGAAGCCAGCCATCGCCTTCGTAGAGTAAGACTTTCATCCGGTCATTTCTGCGTCCACAGAACAGAAAGATGGATCCCGCTTCGGTTGGATCCAGGCCAAATGTTCCGGTAACAATAGAGATCAATCCATCAATTCCTTTTCGGAGATCCGTATATCCGGTACATAAGTAAACGTGTTGGAAGCCGGAAGCATCATTAAGCATGACGTATGATTTCCAGCATTCTGGATATCAGTTCTGATGACGAGTTTTCGTTCATATAGAACTCAATCTCATTTATTTTAATAATCATCTGAGTTTCAAATGCAGAGGTTCCTTTTTCAATTGTTTTGGCTGGTATCTGTTCTGATGTCAGAGCAGGAAGTTCTACAAAACCAGCCTGTGTTAAAGCTGCTTCTTTTACTTTACGCAGCCAATAATAATAGGCATCTCTGGATAACCCGTGCTGTTCACAATAAATATCAACTTTCTGGCCACTGGCTTTGCAGTCTTTTATAATTGCAGCCCATTCGTTCAATCGGATTTGTCTGGTGGCTAACTTGGTGTTCATGATCAATACCTCCTGTGGTGTTTTTCGTAAAAAGTGTGAAACACACTTTTTACACTCTACACACCATTATCCCAGATTTTGGAGATGTCAGGAAGTTGACGGGTTATTCACCATTTACAAAAGAAAAATATGAAAATAAATTCAAAGTATATTATACGTATGAAAAAGGGAAAAATTACACTTTTTTACTTATAAAAATAGAAAACGTGGATTTGTATAAAAATCAAATTAAAATATGGTGATAATTTCTCTTGCTGTAAATACAATTTTAAAATCATAATAAAAGTCACAAAAAATAACATAGAAAAAGGAATCAGTAAAGGGAAACAGATGCAAGGAATTGGTCAATTACTATGGAAATTACGAGAGAAAGAAGGAATACGACAAAAACAATTATGCCTGGGTATTTCTTCTGTGTCAAAATATGCAAGAATTGAAGCAGATCAGCAGGAAATTGATTTTTTTCTGATTGATCGAATTATGGGACGGTTGGGAAAATCGGTGGAGAGGCTCACTTATATATTGCCAAGGGACATTTACAATATCTATGAATTGCGTCAGGAGATACAACAGAAAATTTGTCAAAAAAAATGGGAAGAAGCAAAACAATGTCTGCTTGAATATGAGAAGAATAAAAGAGCAAAGGAGCCGCTGCATCAGCAGTTCATTGAGCAGGAATATGCGCAGATTGCATGGCTTCGTGGTAAATCAGTAGAGACAGTATGTGAACATTTGGAAAAGGCAATTGTACAGACAATGCCAGAAGCGGAAATACAGAGAAAGACAGGGATTTTAAGTGCAGAGGAATACAAACTTCTGCTATTTCGATGGGAAGTCTGTTTTGGTACAGATCGTGAACGAGGAGAGAAAGAACTTCAGGAGTTAGTAGAGGAGATCTTTCAGAAAAACTTTGAGAGGACAGAACGAGTAAAAGTAATTCCATATGCTGCATTGTTAATAGAAAAAACAGCCCGAGATGGAAAAGCGGATACTTATTTAAAATTGATAACAGAAACGGCGTTAGAAAACTTGAGAGAAGAAGGGAAACTGCTTTATATGCCGGAAATTCTGGAGCAGTATGCGCAGATTCTGGAAAAAGAAAATAGTAACGCAGAATTTATTGGGTTGCTGCGACAGGAACGTGCAAGCCTTCTGGAATTGGAAAGTGATTATAAAGTTTCTTTTAAAAATTACCGTCTGTTTGACCATGTGGTTCGGAATTTCGAGATTGATGCAGAATTGATACGTCGAACAAGAAATGCGGCAAAACTTACACAGGAAGGACTGAGTGAAGACATTTGTGCGCAGGAAACATTGGCAAGAATCGAAAACGGAAATCAGAAACCACGAAGCGGAAATCTACGTCAGATGATGGAGAAGATGGGAAGGAGTGGGGATAGAATTGAGACGGGGATTCAAGTGGAAGAGTATGAGACGCTGGAGTTGAAGATTGAATTTTCGAAGTTTATTCATCGAAAAGAGTATGGAAATGCAGAAAAGGTACTTTCAAAAATTGAAGAAAAATTAGACTGTAATTTGATGAAAAATTACCAATATATTGAAACAGAAAGGGTAAAAGTAAAATATAAGGAAAATGCAGAATATACGGAACAATTTATAAAACAATTAAAAGAATTACTTGCTATGTCACTTAAAGTTGAAGAAGGACAAAAAATAGAATATGTTTTAAATACAGAGGAAGTTAGTATTTTGACAGAAATGGCATTGATTTATTGGGGTGAACAGGATTATAAAGTAGCATTGGAAATATATCAATTTTTAGTGGGACAATATGAAAAAAGTTTTATTAAACCTGTATTTCACATCTTAGATTGGGGTATGAGTATGGGAAATTATGGGATGGCGTTGGAAGAATTGGGATATTTTGAAAAAGCAATAGGTGTCTGTCGAAAAAGAATTCAACAGACATTATTTGCCGGAAAAGGAGGATCATTGCACACTTCATTAATGGTTGAGGCTTGTATTTTAGAAGCACAAAAAGATGTAAAGTGCAAGAAATATTTTAAACAGGATTTAGATCTTTTAAGATTATATAAGATGCAAACAAATTATAAGTTAATGGAAAGTTATGTCAAGACAAATAAAATATTTGATTAACTTTGACCACCATCAGGATTTGTAGGAAGAGATGTTGTTGTAAATGGTGGGGTAGGTGAAGAAGGATTTGGAAGCGAAATTGTAATCCAAAGTAAAAGCAGAAACAAATGCAGAATTAAAAAACAGAGTGTATGAAGAGGTTTTAAACAATCACATCACGAATGAAAGTGACGTAATTAAGGTTGCAATTGAACAATATCAGGAAAAACAGATGAAGACCCGCGCCATTGATGCAAAGCCGGATGATTATTTGTCAATCACACAGGTAGTGGATGAAAATGGCAGCGAGCAGGATATTATTTCAACGGGTTTGTTGATTGTAGACGAGCATCAGCAAAGAGTAGCAATCACTGATATTGTAAGCAATACGGGGCAGCTTAGCCAGTACAGCATTTATGCAACCATGAAAGTATCCGTGACAAATGACCGTCAGGCATTAAAGGTACGAATTAATTGGTTTGAAACAACACTGAACTACGGAACCTCTATGAAAGCAAGTAGTTTAATGCAGACATCCAAATATTCACCAGAGGTGGGATTCCAGTATGATGATATTACAAAAACAATTTCAAATCCTGCTGGAGGAACCCCATATCACTATACTCCAAATAATACGCAGATGATTACATATTCGACTTTAGAGTGTGGACGGTCCTGTCGTTCGTATATTAAAGCTGGAACCTCAAGTTTGAATATTGCTTATTGTGTTATATCTTCAGCCCCGGGAGGCCGCTGGGAGAGAGCTTAAGCAAAACTCGATTATCAGAACAAGCGAACTAATTGAAAATAGACGCTCCCCTTGCGTTATAGATACTAGGGGAGCGTTTTTGAAAACTGCGCGTCGCATTCTCGTTACTTCAGCCTGCAAATAAAAAGTCAATACTA